>SYIM01000188.1 GCA_005798775.1 Burkholderiales bacterium | reverse complement strand
TATCTCGATTTCGCCTCGCCGGTCTCGGGGCTGGGCTCGAAGATGGGCATCGACGCCACCAACAAGTGGCCAGGCGAGACCAACCGGGAATGGGGGCGGCCGATCATGATGGATGCAACGGTCAAGAATCGGATCGATGCACTGTGGGGGCAACTCGGGCTCTAGGCGACAGACGCTCACCAGCGCCCGTTTAGCCGTTGTCATAGACCCAGCGCAGGAAAGTATCCTGCGCCGGCTGAGCACCCAGAATTTTCTCGCCGTTGATGATCATCACCACGGCATAGCGCCTGCCCGAGGCTGCATCCACATAGCCTGCAACCGACTTCACATCGCGCAGGCTCCCGGTCTTGATCCATGCGCGCCCCGCGAGCGGGTGTCGCTGCAGGCGTGCGCGCATGGTGCCGTCGATACCCACCTGCGGGAGCGTGATCCGGAACAGGTCGGCATGCGCGCTCCCGGCCGCGTGAACCAGTAACTGGGCGAGGCTTGCCGCGCTAATCCGCTCCTCGCGCGAGAGCCCCGAGCCATTGTCGATCACCAGCTCCGGAAAATGCAGGCCGCGGCTATCGAGCCAACGCTGCACCATCTCCCGCACGCGCAGCGGCGAGGCGGGCTGAGCCAGCGTTGCGCTCGCGCCGAGCAGCACCTGGCGGGTCATCACGTTGTTGCTGAATTTATTGATATCTTGTGAAATTTCCCAGAGCGCCCTCGGCGACTCCCAACGCTGCCATACCGCGAGCCGAGCGGCCGCCCCGGCCTCGATCCGCGTCTTACCCCGAATCGAGCCGCCCGAAGCCTGCCACGCCGCCTTGAAAAAGCCGTGGATGAAGTCGCGATGCGAAAGCACCGCCGCATAAATGCCCTGCTCGCCACACGAAGGGAAATACCGCCCCCCTACCCGTATCGAGGCCGTCCCCGAGGACCCTGACTCATTTTGTGCCGCAGCGTCGCGTACCCAGAGCGTGAGCGAACCGGGCTGGCAGGCCCCAGCCTGGACGCTCAGCTCATTGACCACCCGGACGTCAGCGAGCGGAGGATCCAGGACGATTTTTGCCGCGCCCCCCGCCGGCTTCACCACCACCCTCACCGACTTGAAATTCATCAACGCAGCGTGCGGCGCAACGTTGTAGGGCTGCGAGGCGTCGCCATCGATCGGCTGCCCGGGTTCGGCGCGCAAATCGAACAGCGCATCATCGATCACCAGGTCACCACGGATGTCGCGCAGCCCCGCCGCCCGCATGCGCCGGATGAATTCGGTCAGATCTTCCACGACCAGCTTCGGGTCGCCGCCACCGCGCAGCACCAGGTCACCTTCGAGCACGCCATCGGACAGGCGGCCCGCCAGATGCGCGGTCGTGATCCAGCGGTACTCCGGTCCCAGAACGTTGAGCGCTACGTAGGTACTCAGCAACTTGATGGTCGAGGCGGGATTCAAGGCCCGCGCGACGTTCCATTCAACGAGCGGTGGCCCGCCCGTCACGGGCACGGCGACCAGCCCGATCTGCGCAGGTGATACGCCCGTCGCGGTAATCCAGTGTGAGACCGGTGGGGCAGGCTCGGCCAACACACGCGTCGCCTCCCACCCCAGAGCGAGCACGACCGACAACCCGACCAGCGACCGAAGGCCAACTCGCCACGTCCTTCGCCCAACCCATTGAATGCTGTTCACGGAACCCCTGATCCGCTGCGCCAGTTGCCGCACTGGACAACTGACGGCCGCGATGGTAACTGAAGCCGATCCTCTGCCTGGATAGCGACTGGCGCTCCACTTGCCAGACCGCTCAACTTGACCCCCCCTCTGCGTCTGCCTAACATCCGGGCATGGAACAAGACGTACAACTACTTGGCGACCAGATCGATCGTCTGCTCGCCAACATGCGCCGACTGGTCGATGAAAACGCCCGCCTGAAGGCCGCGCTCTCTGACAGCCAGGCCCTCAACGCCGATCTGCGAGAGCGTATGGCAGATGCCCGTGCCCGGGTGGAGTTCGCGCTCTCCCGGTTGCCGGCCGACACGGCCGATCCCTCCTGATCACCCCGCCGCGGGCCGCTGCCCCGCTCGAACCCCTTTACCGCCACCGAGCCCCAGATGGAACAGATCGACGTCAGGATCCTGGATCGAGAGTACCGGCTATCGGTCACCCCCGAGGACAAAGACCGGCTGGTCCGGGCAGCGCAGATGGTCGACAGCAAGATGCGCGCAATCCGCGACTCAGGCCGGGTCACCAGCACTGACCGGATCGCAGTGCTCGCAGCACTGCAGTTTGCCCATCAGATTCTCGGTAACGGCAACGACACCCAGGCTCAGGAAGCGGCTGAGGTCAGCCGCCGGCTGCGCAAAATCAACGACACCCTCGAGACCGAGCTTCGGAAGCAGGAAAATCTTTTCTGATTGCGAACCTGCCTGCCCCGGGCGCGATACAATCGAACTGCCCTGCGGTGTTCGATTAGGCCATACATTCCTTGAACCAATAATGTGACTCAGGCCGCGGCGATTCGCGTACCGCTGTTGTGATCGTCCCTCGTCGGATGAACCTGATGCGGTGCCTGCTGCGGCCGACCTGAACTTCACGGTTCAGGATGCTGGTCTGCCGGCACAGGCGGGGCCTTTCTTCTCGCTTTCTTTCAGCGCAACCGGTGAGCTGCCGCTTACCTGGTCCCGAAGCCTCCCCAATGAACGCTTCCCGGCAGTATTGGCTGATGAAGTCCGAGCCCGGCGAGTGCTCAATCGATGATGCACTCGCCGCGCCCAACCATACCGTGGCTTGGGCAGGCGTTCGCAACTACGAGGCGCGCAATTTCATGCGCGATGCCATGCGAATCGGCGATGGGGTGCTGTTCTATCACTCGGGTTGCGCAGAGCCCGGTGTGGCGGGTCTTGCCGAGGTGGCCTCTACGCCCTATCCAGATCCCACGCAATTTGACGACCGATCCGCCTACTTTGATACGGCGAGCAAGCCCGCCGCACCGCGCTGGATACTGGTCGATGTGAAGGCGGTTGAGCGCATCCCGCTCATCTCACTTGCCCGGATGCGTGCCGACAAGGCGCTCGCCGACATGCTGATCCTGCGGCGCGGCAACCGGCTATCGATTACACCGGTGACGCCGGATCAATGGCGGGCGATGCTGCTGCTTACTTCGCGCTGAGCCCACGCGGTAGCGGAAAGGTTACCCTCTCTTCCACGCCGGGCAGCGTGCTTACGCGCGCCGCGCCCAGCTCGCGCAGTCGCGCCACCACCTCTGTGACCAGGACCTCAGGTGCCGATGCGCCAGCGGTCACGCCGACGCGGTGCCGCCCCGTCAACCAGGAGGGGTCCAGCTGCGCGGCTGAGCCTATCAGCCGGGCCTCGCAACCCATTTTCTCGGCCACCTCGCGAAGGCGATTGCTGTTGGAACTGCTCTGTGAACCGATGACCAGCACCAGGTCGCACTGCGGCGCCATGAATTTGACCGCATCCTGACGGTTCTGAGTGGCATAGCAAATATCGTGCTTCTTGGGCTCGGCAATCAGCGGGAAACGCCGCCTCAGCGCATCAATCACCGCCTGACAGTCATCAACCGACAAGGTTGTCTGGGTGACGTAGGCCAGTTGCGAAGGATCAGTGATCCGAAGCTCGGCGACGTCGGCCACTGTTTCCACCAGGTGGATGCCATCGTCGATCTGCCCCATCGTGCCCTCCACCTCGGGATGCCCAGCGTGTCCGATCATCACGATCTCGCGACCATCCTGCCGCATTTTCGAGACTTCGACATGCACCTTGGTGACCAGCGGACAGGTTGCATCGAACACCTGCAGACCGCGTCCATCAGCCTTCAAACGCACCGCACGCGACACCCCGTGGGCCGAAAAAATCAGCACAGCGCCATCCGGTACATCGTCGATCGAATCGACGAACACCGCGCCTTTGCCGCGCAGTTGGCCCACGACATGATCGTTATGGACGATTTCGTTCCGGACATAGACCGGCCCGCCGAAATTCTGCAACGCACGTTCAACGATTCCGATTGCGCGGTCAACGCCCGCGCAGAAACCCCGAGGCTGAGCCAGGACGACATCCATCAAAGACTCCTCACAGCACGCCCAGGATCTCGACTTCGAAGTCGATCGCCTGGCCGGCAAGCGGATGATTGAAATCAAATAGCACTGACTGATCGTTGATTTCCTTCACAACGCCGGCATACCGCCCGCCACCGGGAGCGGGTAGCTCCACCAGATCGCCGGGTTCATAGGTGGTGCCTGCGGTGGTGTTGGCGTTAAAGACTGATCGGGACAGTCGCTGCAGCAGTTCCGGATTACGGGGGCCAAACGCCTCGCCAGCGGCTAGAGCGAAGCAGCGACGCTCGCCTTCGCGCAAATCCATCAGGCATCGCTCAAGGGGCTCAGCCAGTTGGCCGATCCCGATCTGGAGCGTGGCGGGCTTTCCGCCGAAAGTGTTGATGATGTCAGCGCCGCGCTCTGCAAGGGTCAGCCGGTAGTGCAACGTGAGATGCGAATCGGTCCTTACGCGTGCCCCCTCGCTGACCGAACCAGCGGGGTCTGCGGAGTCGGTAGGCGCGGTGCTTGGCGTTGGAGAAGCATTCATCAGCTCATTCTAAAGGAACACCCATGCCCTTCGAGACCCTGCGAACCACCCGGTCCCGGACTACTGCAAGCTCACTTGGGCCGCTTGCCATCCGCCTGCTACGCGATGGCGCACACACGCTTGCTGATACCGAGCTGGTCGCGCTGCTCCTGGGCGACGACCCTGCGCAGCCCGGCGCTCAGGCTGTCCGGCCGACTGCGCGCGCAGCGCTGCGACGGCTCACCGCGTCCCGGGGCTCGCTAAGGGAGCTCGCCCAACTCGAGGAGGCGGCGGGCACGCGGGCCAGCAATGCCCCCCGGCCCGGTTCGGCCGCTTGCGAAGCGCGTGAAAACATGCCCGAGTTCAGCCGGAGCAGACATTGCAGCGCCATACTGCAGGCCGCCATCGAGTTCAGCCGCCGATGTCTGGGGGAAGCCCTGCAGGCTCGCTCGCCCATCAATTCGCCAGCCGAACTCCGCGCCTTTCTTAAACTCTGGCTGCGCGAACGCCCGCGGGAGTGCTTTGTGGTGCTGTTTCTAGACAGTCAGAACCGGTTGATTTGCGCTGAGGAAATGTTCCAGGGCACCGTTGCACAAACCATGGTCTACCCGCGGGAAATCGCCCGCCGGGCCATTGAAACCGGCGCCTGCGCGCTGATCGTCGCCCATAACCATCCGTCCGGAACGCCCGCCCCCAGCGCGGCCGACCAGCAACTTACCCGGGCATTGCGTCATGCCCTCGCGCTGCTCGATCTGCCGATTCTCGACCATGTCATCGTGGCCGACCACCAGTGTTTTTCCTTTGCGGAGGCCGGACTCATGTAGCGGTCCATAGCCAAATTTGCGGCCAACCGCCTTTCGCGATTACAATCACCGGTTTCGCATTTTCCCCGACCACCCCATACCCAGGAGCCTTCCATGGCCAGAGTCTGCCAAGTCACCGGCAAAGCGCCGATGGTCGGAAACAACGTTTCTCACGCCAACAACAAAACCAAGCGCCGGTTTCTGCCTAATCTCCAAAATCGCCGGTTCTGGCTCGAGAGCGAAAGCCGTTGGATCAGGCTTCGCTTGACCAATGCTGCGCTTCGGCTCATCGACAAGAAAGGGCTTGAGGTGGTGGTGTCCGAAATGCGTGCTCGTGGCGAAGCCGTTTAATCATCGGCGCACGGTTCCACCTACCGCCCCTTTGGCAGGACACTTAGATCATGCGCGAAAAAATTAAATTGGAAAGCACCGCCGGCACCGGTCACTTCTACACGACCACCAAAAACAAACGGACGATGCCCGAGAAGATGGAAATCAAAAAGTTTGATCCTGTGGCCCGCAAGCACGTGGCCTACAAGGAAACCAAGATCAAGTAACGGGTGGTTTGAGCCGGAACGCTGAGTCTGGTTACAGAACCTCGTCGTGCGTAGAGGCCACGCACCAGCAACGGCTGGCGTTTAATTTCATGCACCAACTTGAACCCAGAGTTACTGCAAATACCGCGCCGAACCACCCTGTCAACGGGGCTGATTAACCTCGCCCCGCCCGCTCACGCCGCGGCGTAGGATCGAATCCGAACAGACATCGAGCGCAGAGCGGGTATGTCGCTCGATTCCGCCCGCTGGCACCACTGCTGGAGCATAACCACCAGCTGATCTCGCGAACGATTGGACCGCTCCCAGATCACGCCGAGCTCGCGCCGCATCTCCACCAATACGCTCAGACGCTCACTCGCAGCCAGAACGTCGGGAAGCGCAGCACGCTGGTCGCCGCTCCAGCGAACCGCATCGAGCGGCAGCCAGTGGCGGGCAGCGCTCAGGAGCTGACCTTCAGGCCGACTTAACCGGGACAGGCGCGCAGCTTCCTCCGCACACGCTTTGCGCAGAGACCGCGCAAACTGTTGCATGACATCGTATCGGTGCGCGATCAGCGCCTGCACCGCATCAAGGTCGATGCTGGTGCGCGCACTGGTGAGCTTGGGGGTGGGCGCGATCTTCTTGACCCGCGCGAGACCAGCCATGGACAACAACCGGATATAGAGCCAGCCGATATCAAACTCGTACCATTTATTGGACAGCCTGGCCGACGTAGGGAATGCATGGTGGTTGTTGTGCAGCTCTTCGCCTCCGATCAGGATGCCCCAGGGAACGATGTTGGTGCTGGCATCGGGGCATTCGAAGTTACGATAGCCCCGTGCGTGACCCATGCCGTTGATGACGCCCGCTGCCAGAACCGGAATCCAGAGCATCTGCACTCCAAACACCGACACTCCAATCACCCCAAACAGTGCAACGTCGATCGCGAGCATCAAAAGAATGCCGCCAATCGGGAACCGCGTATAAAGATTGCGTTCGATCCAGTCATCGGGGGTGCCGTGACCATACTTCTCTCCGGTCTCGCGGTTGGCCGCTTCGGTCCGGTATAGCTCAGCCCCCTCGAGCAGCACTTTGCGTAAACCGAAGCGGATCGGACTGTGGGGATCTTCTGGACCTTCGCACTTCGCGTGGTGTTTGCGGTGAATGGAGGCCCACTCGCGCGTGAGCATTCCAGTGCTGAGCCAGAGCCAGAAACGGAAGAAATGCGACACCACCGGATGCAAATCGAGCGCCCGATGAGCCTGACAACGATGCAGGTAAATGGTGACGCCCGCAATGGTGATGTGGGTAAAGAGCAGCGTGACACCCAACACCTGCCAGCCGCTCAGGTCGAGCAGACCAGCGTCGAGAAACTGCAATACGGAATCGATCAAAACAAATCCTCCTGCGTGGCGCCTGCCCCTCGCAGCTGGTGTGTCCCCTCCTCAAACCGGAGGTTTGAGAACAGGCCACACCATGGCGGAAACGGGCTGAGGCGAGTTCGGCATTTGGTAACCTTGCAAACCAACTCATCATTTTAACTGCTTGGCGGGGTCTCTGCACCCTGTTTCGATTAGGGTCGTACCCGCCGCCACCGGACGCCGAAAAATGCATCGGTGCCATGTCGATGGGGCAGGCACACAAGCGCCCGATCACGAAACGCGTCTGCAGGCAGCACCGCCCCCGCAGCCGACAGCAGCGTGGCCGCGTCCTCGCGCTTGAATTCGGGATGCGAGGCTTCGAACCACTGCGCCTGCTCTTCGTTTTCCATCGCCAGCAGGCTACAGGTTGCGTAGACCAACACCCCGTCAGGCGCGACCAGTCGAGCTGCAGCCAAAAGAATTGCGCGCTGTTCGTCGCGCAGGCGCAACAAATCATCAGGCCCAAAGCGCCATTTCAGGTCAGGGTTGCGACGCAGGGTTCCAGTTCCTGTGCATGGCGCATCCACCAGCACGGCATGGGCCCGTGCCGCCAGCCGTTCGAGTTTGCGGTCGGCGAGGCTATCGATCGCAAACGGCTGCACATTGGTGGCGCCGCTACGGGTAAGACGGGGTCGAAGGCGCTGCAACCGCGCGACCGACACATCACAGGCGAACACCTGCCCGAGCGAATTCATCATCGCGGCGAGTGCCAGGGTTTTTCCGCCTGCCCCAGCGCAGAGGTCGATGACCCGCTGTCCGCGCCGCGCGCCAACCAGCAGCGCGAGCAGCTGGCTGCCTGCGTCCTGCACTTCAAAAGCGCCGGCTTCGAACGCGGCGCTGCGCTCGAGCGCGGGGTGCCCCTCCACCTCAACCGCACAGGGCACCGCCGCAATGGCCCAGGCACGAATGCCTTCGGCGCCCAGCTGCTCGAGCAATGCCTCGCGCTGGACCTTCAGCACGTTGGCGCGCAGCTGCAGCGGGGCCGGTTCGAGCAACGACCGGCCGAGCGCGCGCGCCTCCTCCTCCCCGAACCGCTCACAGAGCGCTTCAAACAGCCAATCGGGGAGGCTGAGCGCGACCGCCGCTGGCAAGCTGTCGAGATCAGCGGTACCGATCCGGTTGAGCCAATCGGCAGTGGCCGGAGCGCACGGGGTCTCGGGCGCGCGACGGCTGGGCGCCACCGGCGTGCCTGCCGACGTGCCTGCCGACGCCGTACGCGCGCGCCAGACGCGGGACAGCTGGATCAGCCGCGCCTCGATTGCGCCCTCTCCTGCCTGCGCGAAGTGGGCGTACAGGCGGCGATGACGCAGCACATCAAACACGGTATCGGCGATGTCGGCGCGGTCGCGCCGACCCAACTCCGGGTGTTCACGAAAAAATGCTCGCAGTACCGCATCGGCTGGCAGCCTGAGCGACAACGCCTCAGCAAGCGCCCGACCGAGCGGGTCGGGCTCACCCCGGCGTACCGCGCGCTTCGAACCCTTTGAGCGGAACGGTCGATCCGCCCTACCCGACCGCGACCTGAGCGCAGTCCCGCGAGCCTTAGAAGATCCGGCTGGTGGCGTCACGGCAACCACAGCAGCTGGGACTCGGCAGGCCCGGGCGCCTCGAGCACCACCCGCGGCCCGTCGATCCGCAGTCGTCCGCGAAGATGCCAGCCCACTGCCAGCGGCAGGATGTGATGCTCGGCAACGAGCACCCGCGCCGCGAGCGAAGGCTCGTCGTCATGCGGCAGCACCGGGAGCGCCGCCTGAACCACGATCGGCCCGGCATCAAGCTCGGGAATGACGTAGTGAACGGTTGCGCCGTGAATACGGGCGCCGCTTTCAAGCACGCGCCGATGCGTGTCTAGGCCCGGAAATACAGGAAGCAAAGAGGGATGAATATTGAGCATCCGCGATTGAAACCGCGCCACCAACCTCCCCGGCAGAATCTGCATAAAGCCCGCCAGCACCACCAGATCCGGTGCGAGGGCCTCGAGTTGCTCGCCAAGCGCATCATCGAACGCCAGGCGGGTAGCGAAACCGCGGCGGGCAACCACGACGGCACGGACCCCGAAGGACTGCGCGATCTGGCAGGCAGGCGCCTCTTCGCGGTCGGAAACAACCGCCGTGATCCGGGCATCCCAGCGCAGCGTTGTGCAGGCATCGAGCAGCGCAGCCATATTGGTCCCGCGCCCGGACACCAGCACGACGATTTTTTTTTCATTCGGTCGATGATACCACCCGCCCTGCCCCCTCAAGGCCCGCCAAAATCTTATAATTCAAGGTTTTGCATTACCTTTCCGAGCCCGCCCCATGGAGGTTTTTCGACGACTGCCGCCGCCCGACCAGCGCCGTGTCTGTGCGCTCACCAGCGGCCAGTTCGACGG
>SYIM01000187.1 GCA_005798775.1 Burkholderiales bacterium | reverse complement strand
TCCAGTCGACCTGGCCCGACAGGAGTGCGGCGGTGCGCGCGTTGGCCTCAGGCATGGGCAGCATCACCACGCGGTCGATCTTGGGCGTGCGGGCCGGATCCCAGTAGGCCTTGTTGGCGGCCAGCTCAAGACGTTCGCGCGGCACAAAGCGGGTCATGCGGAACGGGCCGCTGCCCGATGCGTCGGCTGCGAAGGCGGTCCAGGCCTGTTTGGCGCGCTCTTCCGCGGGCAGGTTCCCCGGGGCGGCGTCAAATTTCCTCTGCCAGTGCGCAGGCGACGCCATGAACCGGTTGGTGAGATTGAGCGGAAGGAAGGACTCGGGTTCGCTGGTCCTGAGTTCCACCGTGTAGTCATCGACCGTCCGGGCGCTCGCCAGGGTGGGCATGCGCGAGACGGTGACGCCGATCTGGCTCGGGTCATAGTGCGCCGCGGTTTTGTCGAGCACCTTGCGAACGTTCCAGACCACGGCGTCGGCGGTGAAATTGGAACCGTCGTGGAACTTGACGCCCTGACGGAGCTTGAAGGTCCATTTGGTTTTGTCGTTTGCATCGACCGCCCAGCTGAGCGCGAGGCCTGGGATCAAAACGCTGGCAGCATCGGCCTTGGAGAGATCCCAGTGCGTGAGCGCGTCATACATGGGAATACCGGTGAACCGGTTACCCTCGAAACCTTGATCGGGCTGACCCAAGGTGCGGGGGATATCGGCTGCGGTCATGCCGATGCGCAGGACCTTGTCCTGGGCCTGCGCCGTAAGCGGCAGCGTTGCCGCGAGAATCAGGGCAATTGAGGAACTATGGATCAATCTCATCGGGAACTCCTGGGTTGATGACACAGGTTCTACGCAAGACAAGTGCCTGAGAGACAGGCGGAGATGATGGCTGACATCTTGAGCTGCCGTCACTGCGGCTTGACAAATCGCTCCGCGGCCAGATCCAGACCGCAGAGCACGCTATCCAACAATGGCACTGGAACGGAGCGCTCAAGCGCGCGAGCATAGCCGAACAGGCCAGCACCGCCGATGATGACCGACTGCGGCGTGCGCCCGGCTGCCTTGCCACGCCCGATTGCGGCATGGCAAGCCTGCCCGAGCAGGCGAAGCGCCCAGTCGGGATCGGCCTTCAGTTGCGCGCCGCTCGCATCGACCGTTTCGAGCGCAATGAGCGTGTCCAGCAGTCCGATGGAGTGGGCGAGCCGCCGCAGAGGTTCGCGCCAGCCGTGTCCGCCAGTGACGATGGCGAAATCGCCGCTGCGGGCGGCCTGTCGCATCGAAGCCTCCGCGAGCCCCGTTACGGGCTCAAGCGCAAGCTCCTCGAGCGCCTGCAAAGCTGGATCACCGAAGCAGCCAATGAGACAGGCATCAAAGGCGCCGTGCGCGGCGATGGCCTGCTCCCTGGCCTGCAGTGTGGCGTGGGCGGCGACGGCAAGCGAATACTCGCCGGTGATGTAGGAGACGCCGAACGGTGCGGTGACCGCAGTGATCTCAACCGAGTTACCCAGCCGGTCAGCAGCCGCGCCCGCGAGCAAACGGGTCACCGATTCGGTGGTGTTCGGATTGATCAGGAGGAGTCGGGGCACGATTGACCGGGGTAAATAAAGGACACTTCCCACAACACGCTAGCATGACTGCTCCGCGTTGGTGCAGATTGCGGATGCGATTGCTGGGGTTTAGGCGTTGCGCACCAAAGCGGTGAGCGGTCTATCATTCAGGATCCCTGCATTTCCGAGACAACCATGCGCGATACGCTGTCGCTGATTCCCCGTGGCCGCTTTCCCTCAATCAGGCGCCGGAGCGCGTCGACCGTCCAGGCCAATCTTGGGTACCGTTGCAATCAGACCTGCCAGCACTGCCATGTCAATGCGGGTCCACACCGCGAAGAGGTGATGGCGCGCGACACGCTCACCTTGCTCATGCAGTTTGTGCGTGCGAGTGGGGCTCGCGTGCTCGATCTCACTGGCGGCGCGCCGGAACTCAATCCGGGGTTTCGCGAACTGGTGGCTGAGGCGAGGGCAGCGGGGCTGGAGGTGATCGACCGCTGCAACCTGACGGTACTCGAGGAGCCCGGCCAGGAAAATCTCGCGGAATTCCTGGCCGCCCATCAGGTGCATGTCGTGGCCTCGCTACCGTGTTACCTCGAAGATAACGTTGATCGCCAGCGCGGTAAGGGTGTCTTCGAGACCAGTCTGCGCGGGCTTGCCCGGCTCAACTCGCTGGGGTACGGCACTGCGCTTACGCTCGATCTTGTCTTCAATCCGCAGGGTCCCAGCCTTCCGCCGCCGCAGGCGGGGCTTGAGCGTGATTACCGCCAGATGCTGGGCGATCGATACGGCATCGTTTTCAGCCGCCTGCTCACGCTCGCCAATATGCCGATTCAGCGCTTCGGCTCCATGCTCGCGAGCCAGGGCAGGTTTGGCGAGTACATGGCGCTCCTGCGTGAGGCCCATCGCGAGGAAAACCTGGATGCAGTGATGTGCCGTGATCTGGTCAGTGTCGATTGGCAGGGTTATCTTTTTGACTGCGACTTCAACCAGATGCTGGGCCTGCCGCTGCGCCGGGCCGGGCAGTCACGAAGTCACCTGCGTGACGTCGTTGGCCAGTCCTTCGCGGAGCTGCCGATTATTGTCCGAGACCACTGCTACGGCTGCACCGCGGGGCAGGGTAGCTCCTGCGGCGGGGCGCTCGCTGAGGGCGAGGAGCCAGGTGCGCAGGGCGAAAAACCGCGCGCTCAGGGCGACTTGCATGCGGCGGAATCGGTCGGGGTCTGAGGGTGGGAGGAGAGGCCACGCAAGGGTCACCCGGGCGCTGGTGCCCGCCGTCGTATGGACTGGGGCCCGCAGCGTTTCTCGCGGGTCGGCACTACAACGCTGAAGTTGTTTATGTCGCGGGTGGGTTGTATGGTAACCCTTTCGCGTTGTCGCGGCTCGCTGCGTTGTTCGATGCGGAACCCGCTACCCGGAAACTCTTCATCCTGAATGGCGACTTTCACTGGTTCGATCGTGATGAAGCCACCTTCGCTGATATCGAACGCGGCACGGCCGGGTTTGTACGGCTGCGCGGAAATGTGGAAACGGAAATTGCCGCGCCCGGTGACGATGCCGGTTGCGGCTGTGCTTACCCAGCCTCGGTACCGGATGAGGATGTCGATCGATCCAATCTCATTCTTGGCGAGTTGAAGCAGGTTGCACGTGTGATTGGCTGCGATCAGGCGCTCGGGGCGTTGCCCGCTGTAGCGCGGGTAAGTTGTGGCGGACTGCTCATGGCGATCACCCATGGCGATGACCGCTCACTTGCCGGCTGGGATTTTGCTTGCGACCGGCTTGATGAAACCTGGCGTGACGGCCTTGGCAACCGCATGCAGACGCTTGGCGTTTCGCTGATCGCAAGCAGTCACACTTGTCTGGCCGTGGCTGACGCCCGTTTTCAAAATGGACAGTTGCAGGCGGTCGTCAACAACGGCTCAGCTGGCATGCCGAATTTCCAGGGTAATCCTTCGGGGCTGTTTACCCGTGTGTCAGCGGCTTGTTGGGCAGACGCGTGTGACGAGGCACCGCTCTACCGCGCATTGGTTGGAGGGGCTGACGTGGCCGCCGTACCGGTAAGGTTTGATGCGTCTGCATGGCAGGACTTCTTTCTGCAGCGCTGGCCTGAGGGCAGCGCCGCGCACGTGTCCTATTGGCGCAGAATCCTGGGGGGCCCCGCCCATCATCCCGATAGCGCTGCGCGCGGATTGTTTCAGCGCCATGTCTGAACGCGGGCAGGCATTTTTTCGCTTGTCGGTTGCGGGAGCGCTGGTCGCGCTGGCTGGCCTGGGCTGGTGGTCACTGGGCGATTCGGCCTTCGATGTGTCCACGCTGCGCGATGTTCGTGACACGATTTTCCATCAGGTCCAGCAAACGCCCGAACTGGCTGCGCTGGCGTTCATCGCTGCTTATCTCCTGGTGGCGGCACTTGCCCTGCCGGGTGCGCTGGTGCTCACGCTACTGGGCGGTGCCCTGTTTGGAATTGGCCCGGGTGTCGTTCTGGTGGCGCTTGCCTCGTCGCTCGGTGCGCTTCTGTCGTTTGGTGTCGTACGCTGGATTGCCGGACGCACGCTTCGTAATCGTCTGGCCGCACGGCTCGCTCCGATCGCAAATGGTATCGAGCGCGACGGCGCCTACTACCTGCTCACTTTGCGGGTGGTGCCAGTGTTTCCCTTTTTTCTGGTGAACGTACTGGTTGCGCTCACGCCGATTCGCGCCTGGACGTTTTACTGGGTGAGCCTGATCGGCATGCTTCCGGCCACCCTCGTTTATGTGAATGCGGGTCACCAGTTAGGCTCGCTGAATACGATGTCCGGTCTGCTGACCCCCGGGTTGATCGGGGCACTTGCGCTCCTGGGGGTGTTTCCGTTGGTGGCGCGCAGGCTCCTTCCTGGCATCGCAAGGCGGATCGGGTTACTGATCAGGGGGGTGCGCGCGAACCGTCGCTGGCGCGGGCAGCGTCCGCATCGTTTCGAACGGGACCTGATCGTGATCGGCGCGGGCGCCGCGGGCCTGGTTGCGGCCAACATTGCGGCGAGCCTGCGTGCGAAGGTCACGCTGATTGAGCGGGAGGCCATGGGCGGTGACTGTCTGAACACCGGTTGTGTGCCTTCAAAGGCCCTGATCCGCCTGGCAAACCGCGTACGCGAAGAGCGGCTGTTCACAGAGCAAGGCAGGGGAGGGGGCGGTATCTCGTCAGGCACTACCGCTCGCCCCGATCTGGCAGTCCTTCTTGACCGGGTGCGCGCCACGATCGATCGGATCGCGCCTCACGACTCGGTGGAGCGGTATCGTGCTCTGGGCGTGGAGTGCCTGCGTGGACAAGCGCGCGTGCTGTCTCCCTGGACCGTGGAATTGACGCCGGCAGAAGGCGGCGCTCGCGAACGCCTTCATGCCAGACACCTGATTATCGCGACGGGTGCCGAGCCGGTAGTGCCGGAAATCACTGGGCTTGCGCCAGGCCGCGCGCTCACCACGCAAACACTCTGGACGATCCGTGAACTGCCGCAGCGCTTCCTGGTTCTCGGAGGCGGTCCGGTGGGATGTGAGTTGGCGCAGGCGTTTCAGCGGCTCGGATCGGCAGTCACGCTGGTGGAGCGCGCCGAGCGACTCCTGCCGCGCGAAGAGCCGGAGGCCTCTGCAGAGGTGCGTCGGGCACTGGAGGCCGATGGGGTCAGAGTCCTGACTGGCGCAACGCTCGAGTCGGTGCAAGACGGCACGCGAGCGCACGTCCTTGGCTCCTTGTCGCAGGCGGTGATCGAATTTGATCAGTTGCTGTGCGCACTCGGTCGTCGGTCGCGTGTGGAGGGGGTTGGACTGGATGGGCTGGGGCTTGCGAGGGACGCAGACGGGACCTTGCGGGTGGATGACTGGATGCGAACCAGTGAGCCTGGAGTGTTTGCCTGCGGCGATGTGGCAACGGCTGACAGGCTGACCCATGTTGCCGGGCAAATGGCCTGGCATGCCGCGTTCAATACGCTGTTTGGAGGGCTTTGGCCCATTCGGGTAGACCGTCGGGCAATCCCGCGCTGCGTCTTTACCGACCCCGAAGTGGCCCGGGTCGGGCTCACGCGAGGCGAGGCCGAGCATGCGGGAATCAAGGTGGTTTGCACACGCTTTGACATGTCGGCGCTGGACCGGGCGATCATCGAGGAGCAGACCCGCGGGTTCGTGATGGTCCTGACCGCGCAGGGGTCCGACCGGATCGTGGGCGCCACGGTGGTGGGTGCGAGGGCAGGAGAACTCATCTCGCTATTCACGCTTGCGATTCGTGAGAGGCTGGGGTTGCGACGCCTCATGTCAATGATGATCGCCTACCCGGGCTGGGCCGATGCTGGACGCGCCGTGGCTTCGCAGTGGCAGCGTGAGCATACACCCGAGTTTGTATTGACCTGGCTCGAGCGCTGGCACCGGTGGCGACGTCGATGACCCACCCGCCCGACAGCGCCCTGGAAACGGATACCAACGGAGCCGGCCGCCTGCGGATCGCAATCGTGATGCCTGTGCTGAACGAAGCGCTCCGGATCGACAGTGCGCTCGGTCAGTTTACCGTCGACCGCGACGATCTTGTGATCGTCGACGGCGGCAGCACTGATCGCACCGTGGCGGCGGCACTCGCGGCAGGAATGCGCGTTGCGATCAGTCCTCGCGGTCGTGCAAGGCAAATGAACGAGGGCGCAGGGCTGTCGGGGCTGGTTGATGTACTGCTGTTTGTCCACGCCGACGTATTGCTACCACCTGATTGGCGGGCTGCGATTGAACGCGCGGTTCGGAGTGGTGCGAGGTGGGGCCGGTTCGATGTCAGCTTGAACGGCTCACATCCCGTGTTTGCGCTGGTTGGCACCCTCATGAATGTGCGATCGCGCTTGAGCGGTATCGCAACGGGGGATCAGGCAATTTTCATTACCCGCGAAGCATGGCTGCGGGTGGGCGGCTGGCCCAGCGTTGCGCTGATGGAAGACGTCCGGATGTCGCGGCGACTGTTGAAGACAAGTGGCCCGCCCGCCTGTCTCACAGAGCGCGTGGTTGTGTCGGCGCGCCGCTGGGAACGACAGGGAATCCTTCGCACCATCGTGCTGATGTGGTGGCTTCGTGCGCTCCACGCGCTGGGTGTTTCGCCCGATCTGCTCCATCGCCTGTATTACGGGGTGGTGCCAACCAGCGCTGGCGCGCCCAGTCCATCGCGCGTCATCGTGTTTGCCAAAGTCCCGCGTGCAGGTGAAGTGAAAACACGGTTGGCGGCGAACGTGGGCGATGCGGTTGCACTGGCGACGCATCGGCAGCTTCTCAAGCGAACGCTTGAGCAGGTGGCGCGTGTGCCGAACGTCATTCGTGAGTTGTGTATTGCAGGTGACGATTCGGCGGGCGAATGCGCTCAACTTGCGAGACGCTTTGGGTTTGGTCTGACGCGCCAGCGCGGCGTTGATCTGGGTGAAAGAATGGCCAACGCCATAGCGCAGGGATTGTCGCGTGGCGAGCGCGTGGTGCTGCTTGGCTGCGACAGCCCAGTGATTGATGCAGCCGATATTGCCGAGGCGATTATCGTGCTTGCCACCGAAGACGACACGAGCGTAGTGCTCTCGCCCACTGAAGACGGTGGCTATCTGCTGGTTGGAGTGGCGGGGGAACTGCCGCCCATATTCGAGGCCATGAAGTGGAGCCATCCGGACGTGATGCTTCACACAGTAGGGCGCCTTGATGCTGCGCGCCGGAGGTATCGGCTGCTTCGAACGCTCTGGGATGTGGATGATGCCGCAGACTGGGCCCGGTGGCAGACATTGTGAGCCTTGAGCGCCGCCGCATCATGGGGTGGGGGGGGACGCTCCTGATCGGTGGCGTGAGCGCATCGATCATGCGTCCCGGGCAGGGTTTCGCGCAGGCAAGTTCTGGAGAAAATGAGGGACCTGCCGTTCAACCGCCGCGTTTCAGCGAGCAACCCGCAGGCCGTATCGTTCTTCCCTTTGACGATTCCAGGTCGGTGAGCAATTCTGCATCGGGAAACCGGTTGCAGGGCCCGCCCGGCGCGAGAAACCTGGGCGACGAACCCGGCGATTGGCGCCATCGGCATGTTCGCGGTATTGCGCCGAACCGTTTTGGCTTGATCAACGATCAGGGCACGGTGGTCCTGGGCGTGGAGGTGGCGGCCTCTGCGTCCGCACTGATCGTCCGATTGGGTGTACCGGTTCGGGGTCGGCGGCTCTCTTGGCGCTGGCGCGCTGAGGGGTTTCCGCCGCTCGCGGCTCTCGGGCAGCGGGAGCGCGACGACTTTGCTGCGCGCATCTACCTGATGTTTGACCTGCCCGAGCACCGCTTATCACTGGCTGATCGGGTGCTGCTGGGCGGTGCAAGCCTATTGCAGGGTGAGCGGGTACCCGCAGCTACGCTGGCTTATCTGCTCCATGCAGGAGCCGGCGATGACCGGCCAGTACCATCGCCCTTTACTGATCGGGTGATGATGAGTGTGGCCCGCGCCGGGGCGGTCGCCGGACAGTGGTACCACGAGGAGCGCGACTGGCAGCATGATTTTCAGCGCGCCTTCGGTTCGCGGTATCCGGGACCCACCCCGGTCCCGGTTGCGGTGGCCGTCGGCTCGGATGGCGACCAGACCCGCGCAGTGTTCAGCGCCCGGTTTGGCGATCTTGTGTTCAGCTGACAATCAGGCTGCGGGCGCATGCGGCGGGCGGACTCGTCGCCAGGGAAAGCCCCCCGCCTGCGGTGAAGCGGTACCGCGAGAGGGGGTGCAACCGATGGGAGTCACGCAGCAAGGAGATCATGCAGCAAGGAGATCACGCAGCACGTAGGGCAGGATGCCGCCGTGCTTGT
>SYIM01000186.1 GCA_005798775.1 Burkholderiales bacterium | reverse complement strand
GGATCGAGCCGATCCCGCCGATCACGATGACCACCAGCGTCAGAATCAGGATGCCATCGCCCATGCCCGGTTGCACCGAGGTGATGGGGCCGATCAGCGCGCCGGCGAGCCCGGCGAGCCCCCCGCCGAGCGCAAAGATGAACACATTGAGCCAGCCGATATTGACACCGAGCGCCGACACCATCACACGATTGCTGGCACCTGCGCGAATCAGCATCCCGATACGCGTGCGCTCAATCATCCAGTAAAGGCCCAGCGCGATGATCAGCCCGGCCACCAGGATCACCAGCCGGTAAGCCGGATAGACGAAACCGAAAATATCGAGCGAGTCGGACAGCGCGGTGGGCGTGTCCATGAACACCGGCGCATTGCCCCAGATCCAGCGTACCAGTTCATTACAGAAAATCACAATGCCGAAGGTGGCGAGCACCTGGTCGAGGTGGTCGCGCCGATGGAGCACCGAGAGGCCCAGCCTGTCAGCCGCGGCCGCCACCAGGAACACCCCGGCCGTGGCGACCAGCACCCCGAGTAGAAACGACTGGGTGGACGCAAACGTGGCGGCTGCAAAGTAGGCCCCCAGCATGTAGAGTACGCCGTGCGCGAGGTTGATGAAGCTCATGATCCCGAACACCACCGTGAGGCCGGCTGCGAGCAGAAACAGCAGGATGCCGAACTGCAGTCCGTTCAGAAGCTGGGCGATGAAGAGGCTCATGCGCGTGGGCGGTGTGACCGGGCCGACAGGGCGGCGGTGGATGCGCGGCTGCGCGGGTTGGGGGGCGGTGGGACCGACTGCAGAGAAGGGGCGGGTCGCAGTCGACCCGCCGTTAACGCGAAACGCCCGCCTGCCTTACTTCAGCGGGCACTGTGACACATAGGCGTCAGCATGCGCCTTGAGCGGTGTGGCGATGGTCTTGAGCGAGACCTCGCCCGTGCTGTCCTTCGCCACCTCGAAGACATGCATGCTCTGGATCGGAAAGCCGTTGGTGTTGAGCTTGAAGTCGCCGCGAAGCGATACGAAGTCAGCCTGACGAAGCGCTGCACGAAGTGCCGCCTTGTCAGCCACCTTGCCGCCGGTTTTCTTGAGCGCGCTGTCAAGGAGGAGCGCTGCGTCATAGGCCTGAGCTGCATATTGCGACGGGATACGCTTGTACTTGGCACGGAAGTCAGCCACGAATTTCTGGCTGACCGGGTTGTCGAAGTCAGGGCCCCAGAATGTACCCGACAGCACCCCGAGCGCGGTGTCCTTCAGCGCTGGCAGCGTTGAGCCGTCAGTGGTGCTAGTGGAGAGCAGCGGCACCTTGCCGAGCGCACCGGCCTGACGCATCTGCCGCACGAATGCCACGCCCATGCCGCCGGGATAAAACACGTAGAGCGCATCGGGCTTGGCGGCCATCATCTGCGCGATTTCGGCGGAATAATCGGGTTGGTTGAGCTGGGTGTAGACCTCGCCCACCAGCGGCGTGGAGTAGAAGCGCTTGAAGCCCGACACGAAGTCTTTGCCCGCCTGATAATTGGGCGCCATGACATACACGCGCTTGTAGCCTCGGTCGGCGGCGAACTTGCCCATCACTTCCGACTGCGCGTCGTTCTGCCAGGAGGTAAAGAAGAAGTTCTGATTGCACTGGGGGCCAGCGATCGGACCTGGGCCAGCATTCGAACCGATGAAAATCATGTTGGCGTCGGCCAGCGGTTTGGCCACTGCCATCATCACGTTGGAGAACGTGACGCCGGTGATGAGATCAACCTTGTCCTTTTCGATGAGCTTCTGGATGGCCTGCACGCCGACATCGACCTTCAGTTGATCGTCTTCCTTGATGACTGTGACCTGTTGACCACCCAACCTGCCGCCGGAATGTTCGATCCCCAGCATGAAGCCGTCGAACTGATCCTGGCCGAGCGTGGCGGCCGGGCCGGACATGGTGGCCATGAAGCCAATCTTGATCTGGGCGGTGGCCGCCGTGGAGAACGTGAGGGCGGCGAGTGCCGTGGCAAGGCCTGCCAGGCGCAGCGTGCGTTGGATCATGTCGGGTCTCCCTGTAGTGGTTCGAGTGGCCCGATATTAACCGATTGACCCTTGTGGTAAATCGAGTGGCAAGCACGGAATGCGGCGCTTGCGGGGGCCCGGTGCCAACGGCTACGGGATTACCCGAGCCAGGTTACTCGGGTTCGATTCGCGCCTCGCGCATCACCTTCGCCCATTTGCTGCGCTCGCTTTTCATGAAGCGGTCGAGGTCGGCTGAGCTACCGCCGAAATCAAACATGCCGAAGCCGCGCATACGCTGGCCCACCTCAGGCTGAGCCAGGATGGCGTTCAACTCGCGGTTGGTGCGCTCAATGACCTCCGCAGGGGTGCCCGCTGGCGCCACGATGGCAAACCAGCCCACCGCCTCGAATCCCGGCAGGGTTTCGTTGACTGTCGGAACCGACTCGAAACCAGGCACCCGATTGCGTGCGGTGACGCCGATCACCCGCAGCCGGCCGCTCTGGGCGTAGCTCGACATGGCGGGAATGCTATCGATGTAAAGGTGAGTGAGGCCAGCCACGGTATCGGCAGCCGCCTGCTGGCTGCCTTTGTAGGGCACGTGAACCATGTTGATGCCGGCGGTGGCCTTCAGCATTTCGCCGCTGATGTGTGAGAGGTTTCGCGAGGCCGAGGTGGCAAACGACAGTTTCCCTGGCTCGGCGCGCGCAAGCGCAATCAGCTCGGCCATCGTCTGGGCCTTGAGCGAGGGCGTGACTGCAAACATAAAGGGGCTGACCCCGATGCTGATCACCGCTGCGAAATCACGGTCGGCATCAAACCCTGTGCTTTTGAATGTATACGGGTTGATGGCAAGCGTGGAGGCCTGTCCGAACAGAAAGGTATAGCCATCGGGCGCAGCGCGCGCCACCGTTTGCGCAGCGATATTGCCCGCCGCGCCTGGGCGATTATCGATGATGATCTGCTGGCCGAGCGCAGCCGAGAGCTTGTCGGACAGCATGCGCGCGATGATGTCGGGCGCCGATCCCGCGGCTGACGGCAGCACCCAGCGGACGGGCCGCGCTGGCCAGGCCTGTGCCGACGCGAGCGGGCTTGCCGCAGGCGCCGTGAGGGCGGTGAAAGCCTTGAGCGCGCGCCGGCGCCCTCGCGATGGCTGTGCGTGTTCGGGACGCTGATGCATTGCAGGCTCCTTGATGAATGGCGCTCGATAAGCGAGTCAGAAAAATAATCGCATGCCGGCGAGCGAAATGGCTGGCACGTAGGTGATGAGCGCAAGCGCGACCAGGTACAGAAACAGAAACGGCACGATGCCGCGATAGATCACCTTGAGCGGCAGACCCAGTACCGACTGTGCGACAAAAATATTGATGCCGAACGGTGGATGAAATAAGCCGATGGCCAGGTTCACGGTGAGCACGATGCCGAAGTGCACGGGGTGGATACCGGCGGACTGCACGATGGGCATCAGAAGCGGGGTGAGAATCAGAATGGCCGACAGCGGATCGATGAAGCAACCCACCAGAAGCAGCAACAGATTGAGCGCAAGCAGCACCTGCCAGGTGGAGAGGTCCAGCGCCTGTAGCCACGCCACCAGCGCTGCCGGCACCTGGTTCACCGTGAGCAGCCAGGCAAAAATGCTGGCGCAGGCCACGACAATGAGAATTTGCGCGGTGAAATAAGCGGTCTGGCTGGCCGCCTGAGTGATGTCGCGCCAGGACAGTTCACGGTATACAAACCGGGTGACGAGCGCCGCGTAGACGCAGGCGACCGCCGCGGCTTCGGTGGGTGAAAATACGCCCCCGTAGATGCCGCCCAGAATGATGACCGGCGCACCCAGCGCCCAGAGTCCTCTGCGAAGCGCCAGCAGAAAGCGGCGGGCCTCGAACGGCGCACCGCCGGGAATACCGGCCCGTCGGGCATACCAGACCACATAGAGGGCAAGCATCAGACCGATCAGAAGCCCCGGGAAGATGCCGGCGGCATAGAGCCTGGGCACGCTCTCCTGCGCGGCGACCCCGTAGACAATCATGGGGACGCTGGGCGGAATGATGATATCGATCGCACCCACCGCGGTGATGAGCCCTGCGGAGAAATGCTCAGGATAGTTGGCCCGGCGCATGGCCGGCACCATGATGCGCCCCACGGTGGCGACGGTGGCCGCACTCACGCCCGAAATGGCGCCGAAGATGGCTGACGTGCCGACCGTGGTCAATCCCAGACTGCCACGCACGTTGCCCACGCCCGCCTGGACCACATCCACCAGTCGCTGCGCGACGCTACCGCGGCCCATCAGTTCGCCTGCGTAGATGAAAAACGGAACCGCGAGAAGTGCAAAGGCGTCGATTGAACCGAACAGGTTCTGATGGATCACATTGAGCGGTGTGTTCGAAAAGAATAGCAAAGCCACCGCGCTGGAGGACAGCAGCACCAGGTAGATGGGAAAGCCCGCGAGCAGCAGCGCGATGGGCAGTAACCCGAGGGCAAAGCTCATGGGTTGTCGTGCTCGCGCGCAGGCTGATTCCAGCGACGCGCGAGCAGATGCCAGAGCGCGCCCGCCGCAATCAGCGTAAAGCCGATGGCGACTGCCGCATGGGGAATGGCCATTGGGATATTCGCCGCATCGCTGCGGCGATCGAGTTCGGCCATGGTGATCACGAATTTCCACGATTGGAAGGCGACGACCGTGGCCGTGGCCGCCAGCAGCAGGAGTTCCAACAGACGCAGCGCCCGCTGCACCCCCCGCGGGAGCCCGCGAACCAGCACGTCCATACGCAGGTGGGCATTTCGCCAGCCCACGATGACTGCGCCCAGAAAGGCCATCCAGACCATCATGAATGTCTGGATTTCGTCGGCGCCGAACAGGGCCTGTCCGAACACATAACGCCCGACCACGTTGGCGAAATTGAGGCACACCGCCGCAATCACGAGCAGCCCGAGCCCGGTGAGCAGCGCGTCGGCCAGGCGCTCGATCGCGCGCTCGATCAGCATGGCTTACTTGAGCCGGTCGACGGCCTGTACGAGCGCATCGTACTCGGCCTGTACCGCAGGGTTCCTGGTCAGCAGCTCGCCGCCGAGCTTGCGCAGGTCGGCCAGCATCTTGGCCTGCTCGGGCGCCGGGAGCTTGAGCAGCTGTCCACCGTTTTGAATCCAGCCGTCGTTGGCGCGTTGGATTGTGGCGGCAGCGAATCCGAACGCCACCTTGTCGACTGCAGCCCCAGCCTCATCGATTGCCTTCTGCAGATCGGCCGGCAGGCTCTGGAACCACTTGCGGTTAACCACCACCGTGGACACGACGATTCCGGGGTGAATTTCCGTGACGGCCTTGGCGGCGTCATAGAACTTCATGGGGGTGAGCACCGGAATGCCGGCTAGCAGTCCGTCGATGGCGCCGCTCTGGAGCGCGGGCAGGACCTCGTTGAGCGCCATGGGTACGGGCGTTGCGCCGAGTGCTTTCATGGGTTCGATCTGAAGCGGCGTCGCAAACACGCGGATCTTCTGGCCTTTGAAGTCGGCGAGGTTGCGAATGGGTTTGCGCGAAAGAATCACCACCGGGCTGTTGTAGAACACGCCGATGCCCTTGACGCCCTTACCCTCGCCGATGGCGAGCGCACGCGGTCGATAGCTGGCATCACCCAGCACGCGGCCAAGATGCTCCGGCGATTCAAAGAGTCCGATCGCGTCCAGCGCCTGAAACCGGGGCTCGGTGCCGACCAGGAATGAGGTGGGGGTGACGAAGGCCTCGATGTTGCCGAGCACCACACCCTCGACCATGCGCGGAATCGCCCCCAGTTGGCTTGCGGGATAGATCTCCACTTTGATGCGGTCGCCCGCACGCGGCTTCAGTTCGGCCTCGAAGCGACGTAGCCATTCGTGCTGCACGTCATTGATGGTGGCGCTCGCCATTTTCAGGGTGACGGTCTGCGCCTGCGCGGGGGCAATCAGCGCGGCGGTCAGCAGCGCGAGTGCGCTGGTGCGTAGGAATGTCATGGTCTCCTCCTTGCCGTGTCAGGCATGTTGTGGGTGTCAGGTGGCGAGCGCTTCTCTGCCTTGGACGGCTCGCGGGGAATCGGGGAATTCGGGTGCGAGCGGTGGGTACCCGCGGATGAGGTCGGCAGCCCGCTCGGCGATCATCATGACGGCTGCGTTGATGTTGCCGCCGATGAGGCTGGGCATGACCGATGCGTCGATCACCCGCAGCCCCTCCACGTCGAAGACGCGAAGTTCGGGATCGACCACTGCGCCGTCGTCGGGAGCAAGGCCCATTCGGCAGGTGCCCAGCGGGTGGTGAACGGTGATTGATACCGCGCGAATGTGGGCGTCAAGATCGGCATCGCTGGTTTTTCCGGGGCCAGGCGCCCGTTCGGCCGCCACAAAGCGTCCGAGTGCGGGCTGCTCGCCTAAGTTACGCGCAAGGCGCAGACCTGCGCGCAGTGTCTGCCAGTCGTGCTCGGCATCGAGAAAATTCTGGCGGATGCGGATCGGCTGCCGGGGATCGGCCGAAGCGAGCTCCAAGCGGCCGCGGCTGTGCGGCCGCAACACAATTGCCACCGTTGAGAAGCCGTCTTCGAACGGCCGACGGAAAGGTGGTAGCCACGGCGCGCCATTGAGCGGTCCGCCATGAAAGAGGAGCTGGACATTGGGCACCGGTTCGGCGTCCGAGGTGCGCAGGAACGCTGTGAGCGGTGCCGGCAGATCGGTGGCGTAGCCCCGCCCGAAAAAATACGCGTTGATGAGATGCCGCACGATCCGGTCG
>SYIM01000020.1 GCA_005798775.1 Burkholderiales bacterium | reverse complement strand
CGTTTTCTGCGAGCCCCAGCCAGTTGCCCGCTCCCTTCCTGTCACCCGAACAGGTGCTGGACATTGCCCGCGCCGGGGCCCGTGCCGGATGCCACGAGGCGCTCTTCACGTTGGGCGATCAGCCCGAGGCACGATGGCCGCAAGCGCGCGCTGCACTCGATGCCATGGGCTATGCGAGTACCATCGACTATGTGGCCGCCATGGCCGAGCGCGTGCTGCAAGAAACCGGGCTGCTGCCGCACGCCAATCCAGGCGTGATGACGCGCGAGCAACTCACCCAGTTGCGGCGCGTATGCGCGTCGCAGGGCCTCATGCTCGAGACCAGCGCCGAGCGGCTCTCGGACAGGGGCGGCCCGCATCACGGCTCACCAGATAAATGGCCTCAGGTGAGGCTCGATACCATCAGCGCGGCGGGCGAACTCAGGATTCCGTTTACCAGCGGAATCCTGATCGGCATCGGCGAAACCCGCGCCGAGCGGCTCGACGCCCTGCTCGCACTCAGAGCGCTCCACGCACGACACGGTCATCTGCAGGAAATCATCATTCAGAATTTCCGGGCCAAGCCGCAAACGCCCATGGCGCGCGCGCCCGAGCCCGATCACCAGGATCTCACCTGGACGCTCGCGCTCGCGCGTATCGTGTTCGGACCCGAGATGAACATTCAGGCGCCGCCCAATCTGAGTGCGCGTGATTACCCGAAGCTGATCGCAGCCGGCATCAATGACTGGGGGGGCATCTCGCCCATCACACCCGATCATGTCAATCCCGAGGCGCCGTGGCCTGCGATCGAGGCGCTGCGCGAGCGAACCGCTCAGGCAGGACGAATTCTGGTGGAGCGACTGCCCTCCTATCCGCGCTACGCGCTTGACGCACCCCGCTGGCATGACCCGCTCATCGCCACTGAGGTACTGCGGCGGATCGATGCACAGGGCTACGCTCGAAACAATGCGTGGGTGGCAGGCGAGCCGTCGGCGCTACCCATCGAACCTGCACCGCGCCGCGCGCCGAACAGCGCATCGATCGAGCCACTGCTCGCACGCGCCGA
Source organism: Burkholderiales bacterium (assembly GCA_005798775.1). GTDB lineage: Bacteria > Pseudomonadota > Gammaproteobacteria > Burkholderiales > Burkholderiaceae_E > SYIM01. The sequence goes on along the minus strand of SYIM01000020.1, from coordinate 7,782 downwards.
AGCCGGTGATCGGCTCGATGAATCGATGATCGCCAGACTCTTCGACGCGCGCGCTGATGAATTCGAAGCCGTCTGCGCAGCCGCCGACAGGGTGCGCGCCTCGGCAAGCGGCAGCACCGTCCGGTATGTGGTGAACCGGAATATCAACTACACCAATATCTGTCAGCATGCCTGCAGCTTCTGCGCTTTTTCCAAGGGTCGTCAGAACGCCGATCTACGCGGCCGCCCCTATGACCTCGACGATGACGAGCTGACACGACGAGCAGCTGAAGCCTGGGAGCGCGGCGCCACTGAACTTTGCATGCAGGGCGGCATTCACCCGTCCTACACGGGTCACACCTATCTTCACATTCTCCAAACCGTGAAGCGCGCGGCGCCAGCCATCCATGTTCATGCGTTCTCGCCGCTCGAGGTGAGCCACGGCGCAGCCACGCTGGGCGATTCCATAGCAAGCTATCTGTCAAGACTTCGCGACGCGGGCCTGGGTTCCCTGCCGGGCACGGCCGCCGAGATTCTCGACGATGAGGCGCGCGCGGTTTTATGCCCCGACAAGCTCGATACCGAGCGTTGGCTATCGATCATGGAATCAGCCCATCGGGCGGGACTACGATCGACCGCCACCATCATGTTCGGCCACATTGAGCGCGCGCAGCACTGGGCTCAGCACCTGCTTCGGGTCCGGGATCTTCAGGAGCGAACCGGCGGATTCACCGAATTCGTGCCCCTGCCGTTCATTCATATGGAAGCGCCGCTCTACCGCAAAGGGCGCGCCCGCAAGGGGCCCACCTGGCGCGAGGCCCTGCTGATGCACGCGGTCGCGCGGCTCGCGCTCCACCCGGTTCTGCCCAACATCCAGGCTTCCTGGGTCAAGCTCGGACCCGAGGGCGCGCGCGCTGCGCTCGCGGCCGGCGCAAACGATCTGGGCGGCACCCTCACCAACGAAAGTATTTCGAAAGCTGCTGGCACGGTGCATGGACAGGAATACGACCCCGCGCAGATGGAGGCACTCATCCGCCTCGCGGGCCGCGAGCCCGTCCAACGCACCACGCTCTATCAGACGCCCCCCGCCGCGCAGCGCGCGCGTGCTTTTGATGCCACGCCAGCGGCGCCCATTGTGCTCACGCCGCTGCGCAGGCGTCCCTCGGCCCCACCCGCAACGTCCACCGCACCGTCGGCCGCAGACGCGCTAACCACCGCTTCCACGGTCTCCGCCCCATCCTCCGTTCCCGCCTCCACCGTCTAGCGCGCAGGCCCGCCTCATGATCCTTGCTCTTTCTGGTGGCGTCGGTGGCGCGCGGCTCTGTCAGGGACTGGTCCAGGTTGCCCGCCCCGACGAGCTTGCGATCGTGGTGAATGTCGGTGATGACTTCGAGCACCTGGGCCTCACCATCTGCCCCGATCTCGATACCGTCATGTACACGCTCGCCGGTCTGCACAACCCCCAATTGGGTTGGGGACGTGCCGACGAAACCTGGCACTTCATGCAAATGCTGGCGCAGCTGGGCGGCGAGACCTGGTTTCAACTCGGCGACCGTGATCTGGCGGTGCACGTCGAACGCTCCCGCAGCCTTGCGGCAGGCGAGCCGCTCTCGGCCATCACTGGCAGGTTCTGCGAACGGCTGGGCATTGCGCATCTGGTGATGCCGGTGACCGATCAGCGACTGCGCACATGCGTGCTGACCCGCGATCAGGGCGAGCTCGCCTTTCAGGACTACTTCGTGCGCCAGAAGGCCGGGCCAGTCATCACCGGGCTCCGGTTCGACGGCGCGGAGACCGCAACGCTGTCCCGCCCGCTCGAACAGCGACTCGCCTCGCCACTGGGGGAGCAGGTCAAGGGCGTGATCATCTGTCCCTCGAACCCCTGGCTCAGTGTCGCTCCGATCCTCGCTGTGTCCGCGTTTGGCGGATGGCTTCAGTCAGCGCGTATTCCGGTGGTTGCGGTATCGCCCATCATCGGTGGTCAGGCAGTCAAGGGGCCCGCAGCCAAGATCATGCGCGAGTTAGGCGCTGGCACTGACACGCTGGGAATCGTGGCGCACTATGGCGATCTGGTGCAGGGCTGGATTATTGACGAGACCGATACGGCGCTTGCCGGGGCGATTCGCGACCGCGGCGCGCAGGTCGCGGTGACCCAGACCCTGATGACCACGCCCGAGGTTGCTGCGGCACTTGCCCGCACTGCGATCACGCTGTTAGACGAGCTTCAATGAGCCTGTGGCTGGTGATTCCAACCCGCGGCCTCGCGGCGGGCAAATCGCGGCTTGCCGCGGTGCTGGGGGCCAACGAACGCGCTGGCCTGAACACCCAGTGGCTGGATGCACTTCTCAACGCGTTCGCCGCCATCGCAGGCGGACTCAAGCAGTGCATCGTGGTGAGCCCGTCCGATGACGCCCTCGCCCACGCCGCCCTGCGCGGGGCACAGGCGCTTCGCGAAGCGGGACCGGGTGAACTGAATGCCGCGCTCGAGCAGGGCTGTGAGCATGCGCGCGAACACGGCGCCGAGCGGATTCTGATCCTCGCTGCCGACCTGCCTGACGTTCAGCACACCGCGTTGCTGCGGCTGATTGAAGGAAGCCACGCCGACGCCGTGACCCTGATCGCCGACAAAACCGGGGCGGGCACCAACGGCATTCTTCTGCCCGCCGCTACCGCCCGCGGGTTTGCCTTTGGCGAAGCCAGCCTCGCGCGCCACGCGCGGCTGTTCGGAACCGAGGGACGACCGGTGCACCTCTGGCGCGATGCCAACCTGGCACTGGACATCGATACGCCGGATGACCTCAGCGCCTGGCAGCGGCGCGCCTGAGAACCTCGCCCAGGCGTGACACCGACCCCGGCCCTGAGTGTCCCGGTAGACCTCAGTCAAGCGCGATATTGTTCTCGCGTGCCACCTTACCCCACTTCGCGATTTCGTCCTTCACATAGGTGTCGAATTCCTCGGGGCTGCTGCCCACGATCACGGCCCCAAGCGCCTTCAGCTTGTCGGCCACATCGGGCATTTTGAGGATGCGGTTGATGTCGGCATTCAGGCGCACAACCACAGGCTTGGGCGTTCCGGCTGGCACCATCACGCCCCCCAGGACACCGCTTCAAACCCGCGCAGCGTCTCGGCAACCGTGGGCAGATCGGCCATGTTGTCGAGGCGTTTCGCCCCCGTCACGCCGATCGCGCGGAGCTTTCCGCTGGTGACGAACGGCAGCCCCGCGACCGTGGTGGGCAAGGCCACCTGGATCTGCCCGCCGATGAGATCGGCGAGCGAGGGCGCATCACCTTTGTAGGGGATATGCTGCATTCGGATGCCCGCCAGCGCATTGAGCAGTTCGCCTGACAGATGGTTGGAGGCGCCCTGCCCCGCCGATCCGAAGCTCACCTTGCCAGGGTTGGCTTTGGCATAGGCGATGAGATCGGGAATCGACTTGATGGGCAGACTGGGGTTCACCAGCACCACCTGCGGCACGATGGTGGTGAGCGTGACCCCCGCGAAATCTTTCAGCGCATCGTAGGGCAGCTTTTTGTACACCACCGGATTGAGCGCATTCGGGCCGAGGTTGGCCATCAGGAGCGTGTAGCCGTCGGGGGCGCTTTTCGCCACAAAGTCGGTGGCAATGATGCCATTGGCGCCAGGCCGGTTTTCGACCACCACGGACTGCCCCAGCGTATCGGTGAGTTTGGCGGCGAGCAGCCGCGCAGTGACGTCTGATGCACCGCCCGGGGGATAGACCACCACGAACCGGATCGCCTGGCGGACGGGCCACTCCTGGGCCAGCAAGCGCTGAGGCGTGCACAGGGCACCGACAATGGCCAGGGTAAGGCCAACAAGCTGCGCTGAAAATTTCATGCAGGGCTCCCAGGGAAAGGTGTGAACGAGCACAGGCGGCTACGACCGCAACGACCAGATCAATACCACGCTTCACAAGCAGGCTGTGGAACCCCGAAACTAGTTTCAGGTGCCCGGGTTGTCAACCTTGTCATGGCGCCTTTTGGAAGGCACCGGTTGACTGAAAAAACAGATATCGTCTGCATCATCTTTCTGCGTGACGCACTTCCGATCATGACCGATCGTCCGTTTCTCCACAGAGCCGACCTGCAAGCGCTTGACGAACAGGGCTTTGTCGTCCTTCGCAAGGTCATGGACCCCGACTGGCTTCAGGCCACCCTTGATACCTGCGAGCAGCTATTGAAGGCCGAAGGCGCCTCCGCGGGCTCCGAGTTCAGACAGGAGCCCGGTTCGGACCGCCTGGCCAATCTGGTCGACAAGGGCGAGTGCTTCCAGCGGCTCGTCTCGCACCCGCTAATGCTTGAAGCCGCTGAGTCAGTACTGGGGCCCGACTGGAAACTCTCCAGCCTCAACTATCGAGCAGCGCTGCCGGGCGAGGGGCTGCAACCGCTGCACTGCGATATGGGGCTCGCGGCCGATGAATCGGGCTATGCGGTCTTCAATTCGATCTGGCTGCTCGATGATTTCACGACCGAGAACGGTCCCACCCGCTTCGTCCCCCGCACGCACCGCTCCGGGCAGCTTCCGCAGCAGGCACTGAGCGATCCGCTCGCCACTCATCCGGATCAGCAGATCGCCCTGGGCCAGGCGGGTGATGTGATTCTCACCAATGCGCACATGTGGCATGGCGGAACAACCAACCGAAGCGCGCGCGCCCGGCGCTCGCTGCATGGATTTTATGTCCGCGGTGACAAGCCTCAGCAGCAGTATCAGAAGCGGCTGCTTCGGCCGCAAACCCAGGCATTGCTGTCGCCGCTCATGCGCCGTATTCTCGCGCTCGACGACCCCAGGAACGATCTACTGTCGGAATCAGGAAGCGGCCGCAGTGGCTTTCTTCGGTAGTCAGATCCACGCTTTCAACGAGGCCCCCATGAATCCATGCATCCGATCCGCCGCTACGGCGCTTGTCCTGGCGCTTGCCCTCGCAGGCCCGGTGGCCGCGCAACCCCAGGAACCCTGGCCCAGCCGGCAGGTCACAGCCATCGTGCCCTTCCCCATTGGGCAAGGGATCGACATCATGGCAAGGGTCCTCACCACAGAAATCAACCGAATTACCGGTCAAGCGTTCGCCGTGATGAATCGCGAAGGCGCGATCGGTTCGATCGGCACCTCGGCCGTGGCCCGTGCCAAGCCCGATGGCTACACCCTGCTGATTGGCCCCAATACGCCGATCACCATCGCCCCGCATGTGCTCAAGTCCGTTCCCTACACTTTCGATGCCATCACGCCGGTCTGTCAGACCTTCGAAAACGTGATGGCGATTTTCGTGAAGCAGGGGTCGCCCTGGCGCTCGCTTAAAGATCTGTTTGATGCAGCCCAGGCGCAGCCGGGTAAGCTCACCTGGGGCCACACAGGTCTGGGGTCGGTTCCGCATCTGTCCATGGCGGGCCTGCTGCAAACCACCCCGCTCAAGGTTCAGGACGTGCCGTTCAAAGGCGAGGTGCAGATCCTGCAACTGATGGTCTCGGGCGAACTCAACTTCTCGGCGTCTTCTATTTCCGGCATGTACGGGCGAGGGCTCGAGCCGCTTGCCGTATTTGCAGACAAGCGGCACCCCGCCTATCCCGACACGCCGACGGTCGCCGAGCTGGGCTATCCGGCGGGCGTACCGGGACTCAATGGCATTTTCGTCCCGCAGGGCACACCGGAGCCGGTGATCGCGGCCATTGAAAAAGCCTGCCGCGCAGCGGTCGAGTCGGAGAGCTTCACCAGTTCCGCCGCGCGCTTCCGTCAAACCCCGGCGTTTCTGGGTAGCGCCGCCTTCACCCGGCGTCTGCGAGACGACTACGAAGCCAAGGGCAAGCTCGTGCGCGAGCTCGGGATCAAGCAGGACGGCAGCTGATCGGGCTCTCGGGGCCAGGCGAGATCATCGGGCCGTTTCCCCGCTAACGCGCGTCGACAAAGCGTTTGGCCTTGGTCTGCGACCCTGGGTCGTAGATCTCCTGCGCGGCCGCAAACACCACCCGGGGCCGCAATCGCGAGACATGATGCGTGCGCTCAGCCACCGTAGTGGCGAGCGCCTCCCGGTTCTCAGCGCGGCTGGCTATGCGAACCTGCAGCTCATCCATGGACAAGGGATCCTGCGGATCGCTTCGCCCCACCACCACCTGAAATTCATCGAGCTCGGCGATTGACTGCAGTACTTCAAGCAAGGCCGCCGGATTGATCAGCATTCCCTTCACCTTGACGAGGTCGCGGGTTCGCACCACCGGTCCCACCACCCGATCGCCGAAGCGACCGCAGTGCGGACAGGCCCCGCGCTCGATGGACACGATATCGCCCACCAGGAACCGGATCAGCACGGTGCCCCGGCGATTGAGATGCGTGACCGCAAGCGCACCCCGCTCACCGTCGGGCAGGCGCTGCCCGGTGTCGGGATCGACCACCTCGTGAAACTGGATTTCAGGTGCGGGGTTATGCCAGGGGCCTTCTTCATGACATTGCGCAAACGCCCCCAGTTCGGTGGAGCCATAGCGATCGAACACGACCGTGGACTGCGCGCCGAGCGCTCTGAGACAGCGGCGCAGATCCTCGCGGAGTGCGGGTGACGAAGCCTCGCCCGTGATGGCACACATGCGAACGCGACTGAAGTTGGCGCCTGATTCGATCGCCCGCAGCAGCACGCGTCGAATGAAACTCGGTACGCCCCACAGGATGGTGGCGCAATTCGCCGCAATCGCCTGCACCGCATAGTCGAGCGGCCGGTGCACCCCGAACCCGCCATGCACCGCCCCGGGAAGCGCGGCGAAAATCGACGCGCCCGCCGCATAAGCGTTGGTGGCTGAACGCACGAAGGCTCCCATGGGGGCCGCTGTGAGCGGAAACAGATTGGCGATCACATCGCTTGCGCGGATGCCCGAGATCTCGGCGACCCGGGCAGACTGGAACAGATACGCGTGATAGTCGTGCGTGGTGTTGTAGACCGGGGTGGGATCGGCGCTGGTACCCGTGGTGTAGATCACTTCCCAGAGCACGCGCTCGTGGAGGGGCAGGTCTGGCAATTGCAGCCTGAATCGCTCAGGCGCTTCCATCATGGCCTGCTTGGGCGTGAGCGGCAGCTGCGAAAGATCCCCGACGGTTCGGATGGCGCGCGGGTCGACCCCGGCTTGCGACCAGCGCTCGCGGTAATAGGGGTGACCGCGCGCGCAGAGCGCGAGCATGTCCTGAAGCCGCGCATTCTGAAAGGCCTCGATCACTGCATCGGGCTGCGTCAGTCCGCCCTCGAGCCTTGCGCTCTGTTGAGTCACGGCTGCGGTCTCATGGCGATCAGCGCGATCTTGTCGTTCCTGAATACCTCCTGATCATGCTGGTTATAGACATGATCGCGAAAGGTCACCACACCCACGCCGGGCTTGGAGGTGGTGCGCTTGCCCGCCACCTCCACCTCGGTACGGATGGTGTCACCCGGACGGACCGGCGCCATGAAGCGTGCGCCTTCGATCGCAAGAAGCCCGCGAATGCTCTCCGAAAAGAGCGCGCCGGTCATGGAGGTGGAAAAGGACATGATCAGATGACTGGGGCAGATCAGACCGCCATAGGCGGTGTTGCGTCCCGCCGCATCGTCGAGGAAGAGCGGCACACGGTAGCCCACCAGATGGCAGAACGCGAGGTGATCCTCGAGGGTGATCGTGCGTTCGCCCAGGCGGTGAACGGACCCGATTTCGAATTCTTCATACCAATGACTGCGCGCCACAATCCGACCTTTCTGAATCCGAGAGGCATCCGATTGACTCGCCTCGAAAAATCATCCATCGTCGATCAGGTTGATCGCGACGCGCCGCGCGCGT
>SYIM01000019.1 GCA_005798775.1 Burkholderiales bacterium | reverse complement strand
CGGTGAAACGGCCGAGATGCCGGGTATGTATCCCAATGGGGAATATGACCTGGCGGGCTTCGCAGTGGGAGTGGTCGAAAAAGCGCGAATCATCGGCGGCGACCGGGTGGCGGCGGGTGATGTGCTGCTCGGGCTTGCCTCGAGCGGTGCGCACTCGAACGGATATTCGCTCATCCGCAGGGTGCTTGAACGGGTCTGGGGGCGGGTGGACGCACCCCAGGCGGATGACGATTTTCACGGGCGCCGGTTTGGCGATGTTCTGCTTGAGCCCACCCGGATCTATGTCAAGCCGATGCTGCAACTGATCGGCACACTGCCGGTCAGAGCGATTGCCCACATCACCGGCGGTGGCCTGGTCGAAAACGTTCCCCGCGTCATACCGCCAGGGCTGCAGGCGGTCATGCACCGCGACGCGTGGCCAATGCCGCCGCTCTTTGGCTGGCTCCAGCATGAGGGAGCCATCGCGGACAACGAGATGCACCGGGTCTTCAACTGCGGGATCGGTTTGGTGGTGGTGGTTGAAGCGGCCGAGGCTGAACGTGCCCGAGTGACGCTCGCAGCGGCTGGCGAACAGGTCTGGAAGATCGGCGAAGTGGTGGAGCGGCCTGCACAGGCGCCCGCTGCGATCGTGGTCTGATCTGCCGCTTGACGTCACGTGCCGGCCGTCTCCGGGGGAACGTTGGAATCGAGGCAGGGGCAGGCCGGCCGGCCGCCGGGTATGCAGCCGCTCCGGGCGCTCTTTGCTGGTCTCGCCGTCAGTTGGGCGGGAGCGTGGATCGCGCCCGCGGTCGCTTCGGAGGCCGCATCGGGGCCGGATGTGGCGCGCCCCCCCGGTTCGGTTTCGCCGCTCGTTTCACCCAACCCGCAAGCGATGCCGTCGGGTGATGCCGAGCCCGGTGCGCAGCGCTACCGCATGGAGATCGCAGCGCCCGAGGACCTGCAGGCACCGATTCGCGAGCGGACCCTGCTTGGCCGCTGGCGGCTTCGCGCCGATTACGATCCCGACTAGTTCGATAGCCTCTTCTCCCGCCTGCCCGATGAAGTGCTGGGCCTCGCGCGGCAGCAGGGCTATTTCGCGGCGCGGGTGCGGGTCACTGGCGATGCAACGGCTGTCCGCATCGAAGTCGACGCTGGCGAGCGGGCGACGGTCCGCGCGGTTCGCCTGGAACGGCGGGGCGGGCTGTCGGCGGCCGATCCCTCGCTCGCGGCGGCCTGGCAGTCGCGCTGGATGCTGCCGGCTGGCGCACCGTTCTTTCCGGAGCGCTGGGAACAGGCCGAGCGAAGTCTTCTGGAGGCGATCCAGTCGGGTGGGTTTCTGCGTGCGCGGGTGACGGATAGCGAAGCACTGATCGATCTGCAAAGCGCGGCCGCCGACCTGCATGTCGTCATCGAAAGCGGCGTGCGAATGACCTTTGGGGGCCTCCGGATCGGCGGCCTTGAGCGCTACGACCGACAACTGGTTGAAAACCTGCGCACCTTTTGAGAAGGCGATCCCTACAGCTTCGAGGCCTTGGTGCGGATGCAGTCTCGGCTCACCTCAGTCGGGTACTTCAGCAGTGCCACCGTGGCACCCGACGTTGAAGCGGTCGAGAGGGACCCCGCGCTGTCCGAGGTTCCGGTGCTGGTGGAGTTGCGCGAAATGCAGAGCCGACGCGTGGCGCTTGGCGCGGGCTTCAGCACCGATCATGGTCCATGGGCGTAGATCGGGCTTGATCATCGCAACCTGCTCGGCACGGGCTGGCAGGCCGAGTCGGTGCTCATCGTGGAAGGCTCGAGGCAGCGCCTCTTTGCCAATGCCCGCTCACCGCTTTCGGCTGAGGCGCGCTATCTGGGCATGGGAAGCAGCCTGGATCGCCAGGACATCACTGGCGAACGCGTTTTAAGAAGCTCGACCTATGGCGGAATCGGTCAGCGTCGGGTGGATGGTGACGGATTTCTCGCGCTTACCCATCAATCGGAGAGCCGGCGGCTCGAAGCGGCTGCGGGGAGCCAGGTTGAGCGCGATAGCCGCATGGCACTAGTGCTGGGCTACACCCATACCCTGAACCGGGTGGACTCACCGACCGAACCGCAACGGGGCTACACGCTGAGCGGGCAATTGTCCGGTGCATCAAAGAGTCTGGGCTCGGATCGAAGTTTTGCTCGCGCCTAAACGCGCGCCTGGCGTTTCTGCCCGGTAGCCGGTGATGGGCTGTTTGCGGGAGGCACCCTGGTGGGGCTGGCCGAACTGGGGGTGGTCGCTGCCGGGTCGCGCGAGGACATTCCCTCAGAAAACCTGTTCCGTACCGGGGCCGCGCAGTCGCTTCGCGGGTATCGCTATCAGTCGCTCGGTGTGCCGGAGGCGGGGGCCATCACCAGCGGCGCTACCTGGTGCTGGGCAGCCTCGAGTATCAGTACCCAGTCACCTCGGTGGTCAAGGCTGCGGTGTTCTATGACCTCGGCAACGCCACCGACTCGCTTGCCAGTTTTTCCACGTATGCAGGCTATGGTGCCGGTGTCCGCTGGAAGACGCCGGTCGGGCCGCTGATGGTTGACCTCGCCTGGGGAGAGGACCGCCGTCGTCCCCGACTGCATCTGGCGGTCGGGTACGGTTTCTGAGCATGGCGGATCAGGCGACGGCCACATACCCGCAGCCCGTGCCGGGGCCTTTACCGCGAACCATCGGATCCCGCTTGCGGCGCCTGGGGCTGCTGCTGCCGATTGCCGCGCTGCTGGGCATCGTTGTGGCCGCGGTACTCGTGGTTGCCTCCCCTGCTGGTACTCGCCTTGTGATCGATTGGGCCAGCGCGCGATTCCAGGGGGCGCTCTCGGTCGAGAATCTTGAGGGGAGCGCCTGGTCGGGGCTGTCTGCTGAACGGGTGCGATGGACCGGTCCAGCGTTGTCGATCGAGGTAGACGATCCGCAAATCCGCTTCGACTGGTCGAGGTTGCTTCGCGGAGCGCTCGTGGTTGAGCAGTTGCGCCTCGGGAGCCTGCGTGTGGTCCGGCTGGCTGCGTCGTCGCCAGTCGCGCTACCTGCCTCGCTTGGTGTGCCGCGTCGAATCTTCCGGTGGAAGGCCGGCTACAGCTCGAGGCCCGGCGACTGCCGGTGCCGCTCGGTCCGGGCCAGCGGTTACTGCTCTCGGGTCTTACCGATCTGATTGCAGCCGGTGGCGAATTGCAGTGGCGCGGACAGCTGCGTGCGGATGAAGGCTTGATCGAGTTGCGAAGCGGCGGGGTCCCAGACATTCCCGCCGATATCCAGATCGTGGGTGCGGCTGCGGCTCGCAAGGAGATCCCGCCTGCGGCCGAGGTGGCGGCGGGGTGGACCCCGCGCGTGGGTGCCGAACTCACGATTGCGCTAGGTGAGGCGCTGAGCGTGCGCGGCGGTGGGGTGGATGCGCGGCTGGGTGGCGAACTCACGCTCACCGGCGTCTTACCGACCGCCCCACAAGTGAGGGGGCAGGTTGACGTGCGTGATGGAACCCTCAGCGCATACGGCTGGAAATCAGTCGTGGCGTGATTCGCTTTGCGGGCGAACTCGACAATCCAGTGCTCGATATTCTGGCGATGCGGCGTGACCAGCAGGTGGAGGCGGGTGTGTCTGTGACGGGCTCGGCGCTCGCACCGCGCCTTCGACTGGTTTCCGAGCCTGACCTGCCGGATGCGCAGAAGCTTTCCTGGCTGGTGCTGGGCGCGGGTCTCGACGATGCGTCGAACGCTGGGCAGGCGCGCGCACTCAGCGAAGCGGCACTCGCGCTGCTCAGCCGTAGCGACGAGGGATTGATGGCGAGCCTCACGCAGCGGCTGGGTATCGATGCGGTGTCGCTCGGTGCCACTGGATCGAATCCTGCTGATCGCCTGGGGACGGCCCGCCTGGGCCCGCCGATGGCCGGTGTGGCGGGTTCGTCGTCGGCCTCCGGCGCTGCCGCGGGGGGGCAATGCGGCAGGAGGTGGTCACCGTGAGCAAGCGCCTCAGTTCGCGACTCACCCTCAGCTATGAGCGGGGCCTGTCGGGCCTGTGGAACCTGGTGCGGCTGCAGTACGACATCAGCAGGCGTCTGTCGCTGCGCGCGAAAAGCGGCAGCGAAAATGCGCTCGATCTGCTCTATTTCTGGTGGTTTGACTAGCCTGGGATCAGGCAGCCCGGAGCGCTGTGAGCAGGGTCTGCACGATACTGTCGACATCCGGCGTGATGTCGACCTCGATTACCGCGCCGTTTGGAGCTTCGAGCGCTTCAAACTGCGATCGAAGGAGCGATGCCGGCATGTACCGGTGACTGCGCGCGGCAAGCCGTTCAGCGATGGTCTCTAGTGATCCGCGCAGGTGAACGACCGTCAGCGCGGGCAGATGGTGCGCAAGATGCGCCCGGTAACGCTCGCGAAGCGCCGAACAGGCCAGCACCACCGGCTGATTGCGCGCGGCGCTGTGGCGCAGCAACGCGTTCAGGCGCGCAAGCCACGGCTCGCGATCATGATCATCAAGCGGCTGGCCAGCGCGCATCTTTTCGACATTGGCGCGTGGATGGAAGTCATCGGCATCGACGAAGCGATAATCCAGTGCTTTGGCCAATTCGCCGCCGACACGGGTCTTGCCGCAGCCTGAGACGCCCATCACCAGAATCATTGCAGGCCTGAGAACCTGGCTCTGGCCCGGCGGGGCGCTGTTGGGAGGGGGCGTATTCACGATCCGGTATGGCGTACGGCATGGCCGCCGAACCCGCGCCGCATCATGGCAAGCATACGATTGGCCGGGTCGGCATGCCCCTGCGAATCAAAGCGGGCAAACAGCGCTGAGGCGATGACCGGGATGGGCGTGCCCTGCCGGATGGCTTCATCGACGGTCCATCGGCCTTCGCCCGAATCGGCAACAAAGGGCGCGGCATCGGCAAGCGACTGTGGGTCGGCAAGCGCATCGGCGGCAAGATCCAGCAGCCATGAGCGGATGACGCTTCCTTCGCGCCAGGCTTGCGCCACGTCCGCTGGTTTGCTCACCAGGTCGTCCCGCCGGGCAAGGAGCGAAAAGCCTTCGGCCAGCGCCTGCATCATTCCATATTCGATGCCGTTATGAATCATTTTCGAAAAGTGGCCGGCGCCGATGCCGCCGCAGTGGGCCCAACCGCGTCCGGACGGCGGAGCAAGGGCCCGGATCACGGTATCAAGGAGGCCGATGGTCTGCACATCACCACCCAGCATCAGACAGTAACCTTTCGCGAGTCCGTGCACGCCGCCCGAGACGCCGCAATCGATAAAGCCGATGCCGCGAGCGGCAAGCATCGCACCGCGGCGTTGTGAATCGAGGTAATTGGCATTGCCACCGTCCACCACCAGGTCGCCCGAAGCGAGCGTTGTGGCAAGGTGGTTGATCGTGGTGTCGGTGATCTCACCGGCGGGCAGCATGACCCAGGCTACGCGCGGTGCCGCGAGGCGGGCAATGGCCTCATCCAGGTTTGAATGGGTATGCACGCGGGATTCGTCTGCCAGCTGTGTGCTAGCTTTCGGGTCGCCGTCAAAGCCGTGAACGGTCAGTCCGGCGCGTGCCAGGCGGCGACTCATGTTGGCGCCCATGCGGCCAAGGCCGATCATGGCGAGGGACATGGCGGGGGCGGGGCGGTTACTCATTGTGTCTCCGACGGGCGCTGTGGGCCGAGAGCATACCGCGCGGATGCGGCCTGCATGGCTCAGGAAATCGATATCAGATGTCGCGCAACCTGATCGGCGCAGTCGGGGGCCAGGCAGTCGATCACCACCCGGCCGGGGTCTGACCGCAGCCAGGTAAGTTGTCGCTTGGCCAGCTGGCGCGTGGCCGCAATGCCGGCGTTGGCGAGTGCCTCCATCGGACCTGGCCGGTCGAGCCAGGCCCAGACCTGGCGATAACCGACGCTACGCAGGGCGGGCAGCGCCGCGTGAAGGGTGGGGCGTTCGCGCAGTTGCCGGACCTCGTCGATCAAGCCGGTTGCAAGCATGGCTCGGAAGCGGGTTTCGATCCGCTTGTGCAGCATCGAACGGTCGGAGGGTTCAAGCGCGATGCGCAGCGCCTGCAGTGCGGGCGCCCTGTCGGATCGCTGCTGCGCGATCCAGTACGATAGGGGTTGCCCCGTGAGCAGGTAAACCTCGAGCGCGCGCTGAATCCGCTGCGAATCGCCTGGCGCGAGCCGCGCGGCGGTAGGCGGGTCAATGTTGGCAAGCCGGGCGCGGAGCGCGGGCCAGCCAATCTGCTCGGCCTCGCGATCGAGCTCGGCGCGGAGCTCGGCGCTGGCGGGCGGGAGCTCGTGGAGCCCTTCGCGAAGTGCTTTGGCGTAAAGCATCGTCCCACCAACGAGTAGCGGCAGTCGCCCGCGTGCGCTGATCTCGGTAACCAGTCGGCGCGCGTCGGCTGCAAAGCGCGCCGCCGAGTAACTGTCCTCAGGATCGACGATATCGATCAGGTGGTGCGGCACCCGCGCGCGCTCCGTCGTGCTCGGCTTGGCAGTACCAATGTCAAGCAGCCGGTAGACCTGGGCGGAATCAATACTCACGATTTCAACAGGGAACCGTTCAGCAAGCGCCATGGCCACCGCGCTCTTTCCGGAAGTGGTTGGCCCCAGCAACATCACCGGCTTCATGTTGGGGGAGCCTCCCTTTGCATGGCCGGCAACAACAGGGCGCCCGCCAGCGTGGCGCAGGTGCTCAGGGCTACGGCAATGGCAAGCGGCAACATGGTACTGTTGAAGCTTGCGCCCAGCGCGAGCCCGAGCGGCACAGCAACCGTATACATGAGAAAACCACCGAGGGCCGCTGCAGCGCCTGCCTGACGGGGGAAGGGGCCGATCGCGCCCATCTGCGAGCTGGGCTGAACGAGTCCGTGACCGAGCAGGATGACGAACATCGGCCCCATCAGCGCCCAGACCGTATGGATCTCGAGGAGCGCGAGAGCCAGCAGCGTCACCCCCCCTGTGGCCTGCAGGACGGCCCCGCGCCGGATGGTGCCCGTGATGCGCCAGCGCGGCAGACCGCGCCGGCCAAGTGCGGCGCCCACGATGAAGCCGATCACTACGCCGCCAAACAGGAGTCCGAATTCGCGAGGCGTCATGCCGAGGACTCGAATTGCCACGAAAGGTGAGCCGGAAATAAAACTGTAAAGCGCGCAGAACGTGCCGGTGGCAAAGAAGGTGTAGGTGAGGAAGGTGGGCGATCGGAGGATGAGCGCGTAAGTGGCTGCGAGCTCACGGGGCGAGGTGGCCTGCGGGTTGCGATGGCGGTTGGTTTCGGTGAGGCTGCGAAGCGCGAACCACAGCATCACTGCACCGGCTGCCGCGATTGCGATCAGGTTGGCACGCCAGCCATACGCTTCTTCCAGGAATCCGCCCAGGAAGGGACCCATGATCGGCGCAGTCGCCATCCAGGCCAGTGCACGCGACATCACCTGGGCAGCCTGTTCGGGGCCGTGACAGTCGCGCACGATGGCGCGCGCGCAGATCACCACGCAGCAGGTGCCCATGGCCTGAACCAGGCGCGCAGCAAGCAGTACCTCAATCGAGGGCGCGAGCGCGCCCGCGAGCGATGCGCCCAGGTAGAGCGTGCAGCCCGCGATTGCTATGGGTCGCCGGCCAAACCGGTCGGCCAGTGGCCCCACGATCAGTTGAGACAGTGCAAAGCCTGCAAAGAACACGGACAGCGTGAGCTGAGCGCCCGGTGCGCCAACCGCGAAGGCCTCACCGATGGCGGGCAGCGAGGCAAGGTAGACATCGGTGGCGATGGGTTGCATCGCCATGAAACCGATCACGAACAGAATGACCGATGCCGCCGGGCCGCTGCTGGGCGCCGGTGCGGCTGGGGTGTCAGCCCTGGGGACGCTGGGGGCGGTCACGGATGAATGGGCTGCTGGGGATCGATGGTTACGGACGTCAGCCGCTCAGCGACCACGCTGGAACCAGCGGTCGAGTTCCCCAATACCGATCTGTACCCAGGTGGGTCGCCCGTGATTGCACTGATCGGCGCCCGGTGTGAGCTCCATTTCACGCAGGAGCGCATTCATTTCGGCCACGCTCAGCATCCGGTTGGCGCGCACCGATGCACGACATGCCATGCCTGCGAGCAGCGCATCGCGCCGCTCGGTGAGTGCACGGCTTGCGCCGTGTTCCTGCAACTCGGCGATGACCTCGCGTGCAAGCGCAGCGACATCGCCCTGGGCAAGCAGGGCTGGCACCCCTCGCACGGCGATCGAGGTGGGCGAGAGCACGCTCAGATCGAGGCCCAGCGATTCAAACGCAGCCTGTTCGCTCTCGACCAGCGCCACCTCAAGCGGGTCGGCGCGGAAGGTGGCCGGAATCAGCAGCGGCTGATGTGCGATGCCCCGCTCGTCGAGCTCACGCTTGAGGCGCTCGTAGACGATCCGCTCGTGGGCCGCATGCATGTCGACGATGACCAGACCATGCGTGTTTTGCGCGAGGATATAGAGCCCTTTGAGCTGCGCGAGTGCGAAGCCCAGGCGAGGAACGGTGGCAGCACCAGAATCAGCCGTACAGACCGAGGCGGAGGCGGGCAGGCTCGCGGATTTCGCTATCCCGGCACCGAACGAATCCGGGCTGCTTGCAGGAACCGGTAGGGGGATGTTTGAGGGCGGGCGGGACTGCGTCGGGGGCGAGACCGAGGGCGGCGCGAAAAACCCCAGGATCTGTTCGGCGCTACCTGTTGCTCGGGGTGTCGCCGGGGGGCGGCCGCCCCACCCGCCGCCCGCCGGGGCGGCGGCCCTGAGCGTGCGGGGATCGTCGCCGCGCCAGTCAAGCTCGAGCGTTCGGGGGTAGAACGCAGTTTCGGCGGCGGGCTCGGTCGCCGGGCGCGCCGCATCGGCTCTGCCCTGTGCAGCGCCGGCTTGCGCGAAACCGCCGCGAAGGGTCTGTTCGACTGCGTGATAAACAAATGACCGAAGCGCCGCGCTTTCGCGAAACCTGACCTCGGTCTTGGCCGGGTGACCGTTGACATCCACCTGCGAGGGTTCGACCGACAGGAACAGCACATAGGCCGGATACCGGTCGCCGTGCAGCATGTCGGCATAGGCTTGGCGGAGCGCAAAGCCCAGGGTTCGGTCGCGTACAAACCGTCCGTTCACATACAGGAACTGTCGGTCGGCACGTGCCCGGCTCGCGGTGGGCAGCCCCAGCATGCCGAAGAGCCGTACCGGCCCCGCCGACACGTCGAGGAGTCGATGCGCCTGCTGATAGTCCTCGCCCAGGCCATCGAGCGTGCGCGCTGTCCAGTCGCCGGCGGCGAACTCAAGCAGCCGCCGGCGGGCGCTCATGGCGGAAAAAGTAACCCCGGGGTGGGCCAGTGCGAGTCGCCGTATCGTGTCAATGCAGTGCGCAGCTTCGGTCGCCGAATTTTTCAGAAATTTCCGCCGCGCGGGTGTTTCGGAGTAGAGGTCGATCACCTCGATGCTGGTGCCGGGCAGACCGCGTGCGGGCTGCACCTCGCCGGTGACCGAGTCGATCATGCTCGCCTGTGAGGCGTCGGCGGTGCGGCTGGTGATTCGGGTGCGCGCGACCGATGCGATGGATGCGAGCGCCTCGCCCCGGAAGCCAAGCGAGACCACCTGCTCGAGTTCGGCGAGCGAGGCAATCTTGCTGGTGGCGTGCCGGGTGAGCGCGAGAGCCAGTTGCCCGGGTGCAATGCCGCAGCCGTTGTCGGTGACGACAATCCGGTCGATGCCGCCCTCTTCGATTCGAAGCTCGATACGGGTCGCGCCGGCATCGAGCGCATTTTCGACCAGTTC
Source organism: Burkholderiales bacterium (assembly GCA_005798775.1). Taxonomy (GTDB): domain Bacteria; phylum Pseudomonadota; class Gammaproteobacteria; order Burkholderiales; family Burkholderiaceae_E; genus SYIM01. Next base: position 7,914 of record SYIM01000019.1, on the reverse strand, counting down.
CTTCACTACCGAGGCGGGCCGCTCGACGACTTCGCCAGCGGCGATCTGGCTGATGAGTGAATCGGGCAGAAGCGCGATCGGTTTGGGGCTTGACGGAGTGTTCACCCCCGGATTCTATCGGGTCAGTCATGCAGGCGTCTGCGCGCTGACCTGTATCATCAAGTGATGGATTTCGCTCAGCTCATCGATATTTTTCTGCATCTGGACAAGCATCTCGCCGCCATGGTGCAGCAATGGGGCCCGTGGATTTACGCGGTGCTCTTTCTCATCATTTTTGTTGAGACCGGATTGGTGGTGATGCCGTTTCTGCCCGGTGATTCGCTGCTCTTCGTGTGCGGCGCCATCGCCGCTGTGGGCGGTATGGATATCGGCATCCTGATGGCACTACTGGTGACCGCGGCGATCGCTGGCGATGCGCTCAATTACACCATCGGGCGAGCGGTCGGCCCCAAGGTGTTCGGCTGGCAGCGATCGCGCTGGTTCAACCGCGATGCGTTTGATCGTACGCACGCCTTCTATGAGCGTTACGGGGCGATGACGATCATCATCGGCCGCTTTCTGCCCTTCATTCGAACCTTTGCGCCCTTCGTGGCGGGCGTGGCCGAGATGACGCGCTCAAAGTTCACGCTCTACAACGTGGTCGGCGCATTTATCTGGGTGATCAGCCTGTCGGGGCTGGGTTATGTGTTCGGCAACACCGCCTGGGTGAAGGAGCACTTTGAGTGGGTCACGCTCGCCATGATCATCATTCCGGGCCTGCCCGCGCTGTTTGAAGTGCTGCGTCAGCTGCTTGGCTGGGTACGCCGGCGCCGCGCCGCTACACAGCCGGGTTCCGTGGCGCCGCCGCGTGACGGACCAGATACGAACGGATCCCGCTGAAGATTGCCTCGGCCAGCCGGTTCTGATGCTGCGGGTCAGACAGGCGTCGCTCCTCATCGGGATTACTGATGAACGCGGTCTCGACCAGGATGGACGGAATGTCAGGTGCCTTCAGGACCGCAAATGCAGCATGCTCGGCATCGCGCTTGTGCAGCCGCCCGATTTGCTCGAGTTGGTGCAGCACTTCGGCGGCAAGCTTGGCTGAATCCCGGATCTGCGCGCTGGTCGACAGGTCGAGCAGCACGCGTCGCAGTTCGCGGTCGCGCGCGGCCAGATTCACGCCTCCGATCTGATCGGCACCGTTTTCCCGATCGGCCAGCCAGCGCGCCGAGGTGCTGCTCGCGCCGCGCTCGGACAGCACGTAGACCGAGGCGCCACGCGCGTGCGGCTCGATGTATGCGTCGGCGTGAATGGAGATGAACAGATCTGCGCGCGCCCGTCGTGCGCGCGCCACGCGATGCCCGAGCGGTACGAAATAATCGCCCGAGCGGGTCAGGACGCTGCGCATGTCGGCCTGCTGGTTGATCTGCGCATGGAGTCTGCGGGCGATCGCGAGCACCACGTCTTTCTCCTGGGTGCCTCCGGGCCCAATCGCGCCAGGATCCTCGCCGCCATGCCCGGCATCCACCGCGATCGTGAAGACGCCGGGCGGGGCCGCGCCGCGCGGCGCGGGCCCCGTGTGGGCACGCGATGGCGGCAGATCGTTGCCCGGATCGCCTGGCGCCCGGTCGGCCTGGGCCCGCCGCCGTTCATCCAGTAGCGCCCGCAGCGGATCGTGCCGAACCGCGGGATAGAGATCGATCACCAGCCGATGCCGGTAGGAGGCGACTGGGGGCAGGGTGAAGACGTCGGGTGTGACACCGGTTTTCAGATCGAGTTCAAGCCGGATGGTGCGTGCCTTGAGCGCACTGAAGCGCGCCGCCGACAGCACCGGGTCACTTGGGTCTACTCTGGGCAGCATCGAGGCGAGCCGCTCTGGCGGTGCGGTGACACCCTCCATGTCGATGACGAGCCGCGGTGGCGAGGCCTGCAGTCGTTGCGTGGCCTTCAGCGGGGTGTCGAGTTCGAAGGTAATGCGGGTGTAATCGGGAGCTGGCCATACGCGCATCGCGAGGACGGTTGCCGCCTGCGCAAAGCCCAGATCAAGCGCGAGCTGACCGCTTGCGATCAGCGCGCTTCGTAGCCCCAGTCCGGCAACAGCACCGTGGCGCAGGAGCCGGCGTCGTGGAGCGCGGTCAGGCACGCCTGCCCCCGCTTGCTGAATGCGGTCGCAGAAAGGCGGCGCGCGTCCTCGGCCTCGCCAGGGTCGGCGGAAATCCAGAGGCGCAAGTCGGGCGCAGGAAAGCCATCGCCGGCGTGTTCGGGCCACTCGACCACCACCACAGTCTGGCTGTCGAAAGCGTCTTCAAAGCCTGCATCACGCCATGCGCTCGGATGTGTGAGTCTATAAAAATCATAATGATGAAGGTCAAACCTCGATAGATTATAAGGTTCGATCAACGTATAGGTGGGGCTTGCAACGCGACCCCGGTGGCCCAGCGCCCGCAGCAGCTCGCGAACCAGGGTGGTTTTGCCCATGCCCAGATCACCGCTCAGATAGAGACGAAACCCTGGCGTGAGGCAGGTTGCGATCAGGGCTGCAAGCCGGTGGGTTGCATCGATCCCCGCGAGCGCGCCCCGGGCGTGTAGCGGGGCGGGGCGGTGGGTGGGGGCAGGTTCGGAGGGCGACATGCTGGGATCGGTCGGTAGAGTGTCTGACGAACACTTTGCCGGCAATGTACCCGACCCTCCTAGAATGACCGCATGACTGAATCAGCGATTCCCTCTCGGCGAGGGGCCGCGGCGGTGCCCGCGGCTGCCGCGCTCCCCGATTTATCCCAGTTGCAGCGCTGGGCAGCGGAACTCGGCTTTTCCTCGCTCGGTGCGGCGAGACTCACGCTATCCCACGACGCTCGATCGGGGCTGCGAGCATGGCTGGCCGCCGGCATGCATGGTGACATGGACTACATGGCGCGCCACGAGCGGCTGCGCGGGCATCCTCAGGAGCTGATGCCGGGTGCAGTGAGCGCGCTGATGGTGACGCTCGAGTACACGCCCAACGCACCCGACTGGCGCGACCAGGCCTGGTCAACGCTTGCCGATGGCCGACGCGCATTCGTTGCGCGCTACGCGCTGGGCCGTGATTACCACAAGGTGGTGCGGCAACGCCTGCAGCGTCTGGCCGAGCGGATTGGCAAGGCGATCGGCCCGTTCGGTTATCGCGCCTTTTGCGATTCGGCCCCGGTGATGGAGGTTGAGCTTGCCACGCGCGCAAGCGTGGGTTGGCGCGGCAAGCACACCCTTCTCATTGACCGCCGGCGCGGGTCAATGAGCTTCATCGGGACCCTTTATACGGACCTGCCAGTTGCCGAGAAGGCGCCCGAGCCCGACCGCTGTGGTCGTTGCAGCCGCTGTATTGAGGTGTGCCCAACCCGCGCGATTATTGCTCCGTACCGGCTGGATGCCCGGCGCTGCATCGCCTATCTGACGATTGAGCACGCGGGCAGCATTCCTGAGGCGCTTCGGCCGCTCATTGGCAACCGAATTTTCGGTTGTGACGACTGCCAGCTGGTGTGTCCCTGGAACAAGTTCGCCCAGCCGTCCAGCGTCAGCGAATTCGCGCCCCGGCAGGGTCTGGACTCGGCGCTTCTGGTTGACTTACTTGCCTGGGATGAAGTGACTTTTGCCGAGCGTACGGCCGGTAGTGCGATCCGCCGGATCGGCCACGAGCGCTGGGTGCGCAATCTCGCTGTCGCAATCGGCAATGCCGATCCCCAGTCAACCGGCGAGCGAGCCGCTCTCCTTGCCGCGCTGGCCGCGCGCGAGACTCACCCCTCGGCGGTGGTACGCGAGCATGTGGCGTGGGCAATCGACCAATTGAAGCGCTCGGCAAGCGCCTGAGCGCGGTCTCAAACCAGGGCGATCCAAAACGGGAGCGCAAGTGCCGACGCGATCAGTGTCATGCTGATCAGCATCGCCACAAACGCGCCGTCCCCGCCCATGCGGCTCGCAAGGATGTAGGCGGCCGGGGCGGTGGGGAGTGCCGCATAGGCGACCGCAATCTGTGCAGGAACCGGGGGAAGCTCGAGCACGCGCACCAGCACCAGCGCAACCACGGGCATGGCGGCGAGTTTGACCGCGATGAACCAGCCCGCGAGCAGCAGCGTGCGTCTGCGTGCGTCGGAGTTGCCCTGCGCAAAGATCCCCACTTTCAGTCCGGCGCCTGCGCTCAGCAGACCCAGTACCAGGGAGGCGGAGCCCAGGCGAAGCAAGGTGTCTTCAATGAGCCCCGGCAAGCGCAGGCCCGACAGATTGGCGGCCAGCCCGGCGACCGTGGCAAGAAGAAGCGGGTTACGTGCGAGCTCACGCATCAGGCCACCGCCAGAATTCCGGGCGAGGGGCCAGACTGCCGCAATATTGATCGGTGGAACTGCAATACCGATGATTACCGCAGCCAGGGACAGACCCGCTTCCCCCGCCAGCCGATGGGAGAGTGCGAGAAACACGTAGGAGTTGAAGCGAAAGGCGCACTGTACGCCGGAGGCGAACTGACGCGGGTCGGGATTGAGCAGGGGTCGGGCAAGATAGCCGAGCGTGATGCCCGCGCCGACCGCGCCCAATACCGCGCCGAGCGTCGGCCCGGCCTCCGCCGGATTGATGGGTGTGCGCGAGACGGTTGCAAACAGCAGTGCCGGAAAGAGCACGAAATAGGTAAGCTTTTCCAGGATCGGCCAGAAGGCCTGATCGCGAAAATAGCTGCGGTGGAGCACGAACCCGATCGCAATCAGCGTCAGGTCGGGCAAAAGGAGCCAGACGGTATTCATGATGAGTGAGCGCGACGACAGTGTATCGGAGCAGGGTCTGCGAACCATCGAGGCGTTCTGCGATGCGGTGGGCCTGGAGGACGGACTCTCGCGCAACACGCTGGCGGCTTACCGGCGTGACCTGGCGCTGTTTGCCGGCTGGCTGGGCAGCAGCCGGCAGGCCGAACTCGAGACCGCGACCGAGGCCGACCTGCGCGCCTATATCGCTGCGCGTCACCCTGATTCACGTCCATCCAGCGCCAATCGGCGGCTATCGGTATTCCGGCGTTTTTTTCGTCATCTGTTGAGGGAGGGGCGGCGCTCTGACGACCCCTCGCTTCGACTTCGCACGGCGCGCCAGCCGCAGCGGTTTCCCGCCACGCTGTCGTTTACCCAGGTTGAGGCGCTTCTCGAGGCTCCCGAAGTCAGCACGCCGCTGGGGCTGCGCGACCGGGCCATGCTCGAAACGCTCTACGCCACAGGCCTGCGGGTATCGGAACTGGTCGATCTGCCTTCCGTTGGCGTATCGCTCGAGCAGGGGGTGGTGCGCGTGATCGGCAAGGGCAACAAGGAACGGCTGGTGCCACTTGGCGAACATGCCTGTTACTGGCTTGCCCGCTGGATGCGCGAGGCCCGGCGGGATCTTCTGGGTGCGCGCGCCTCAGATGCCATGTTCGTGACGCAGCGCGGCCAGGCGATGACCCGGCAGATGTTTTGGACGCTGATTCGCCGGTATTCGATCGTGGCCGCCATTACTGCGCCGCTCTCGCCTCATACGCTACGGCACGCGTTTGCCACTCACCTGCTGCAGCACGGCGCCGATCTGCGCGTGGTTCAGATGCTGCTCGGGCATGCCGACATTTCCACCACCCAGATCTACACGCATGTCGCGCGCGAGCGCTTAAAGACCCTGCATGCCCAGCACCACCCGCGCGGCTAGCACCGCCTGGTTCGGCGCGCGCGCCCACCGCGCTGAATCGGGCATACTTTAGCGCCACGCGCCCGGCCACCCGAGGGGCGTGTCCGGGTGAAACCAAGGGGACGGGTTGTGCGGATTGCGATCGTTGGGCTGGGCGCAGTGGGCGGGCTGACCGCTGCGATGATGGCGCGTGTAGGTCTCGAGGTGTGCGCGCTTGCGCGTGGCAAAACGCTTGAAGCGGTGCGGCGCAATGGCCTGCAGTTGATCGAGCCTGGACCCGACGGCGAGCAGTGCTCGCAGTACTCGCTCGAGGTGAGCGACGATCCGCGTGCACTCGGTCGGGTGGATCTGGTGGTGCTGTCGGTCAAGGCGCCTGCGCTACCTGCGGTCGCAGATTCGGTGGCGGCGCTTCTGGGGCCTGACACCGCGATTCTGTCGGCGATGAACGGCGTCCCCTGGTGGTTCTTTCACGGGCTCGACGCCGCACTGGCCAAGCGGCGCTGGCAGTCGATCGACCCGGATGGCAGCCTCGCGGCCCGGATGCCACCTTCCCGGGTCATCGGTTCAGTGCTGCATCTTGGGGCGAGTACGCCCGCACCGGGTGTGGTGCGTCGCGCAACACCGGTTCGGATCATCATCGGTGAGCCCGATGGCCGCGAGAGTGTGCGCTGCGATGCGGCGGTGGCAGCCTTCGAAGCCGCTGGTTTCCAGACCGATCGCGAGGCCCGGATTCAGCAGGAGGTCTGGTTCAAACTTTGGGGCAACATGACCATGAACCCGGTGTCGGCGCTCACCGGCGCCACCGCCGATCGGGTGCTCGATGACCCACTGGTGCGCGGCTTTGTGAGTCGAGCCATGACCGAGGCGTCGGCCATTGGTGCCCGCATCGGTCTGCCGATCAACATCTCGCCGGAAGAGCGTCATCAAGTTACCCGCAAGATCGGCGCTTTCAAGACCTCCATGCTGCAGGATGTCGAAGCGCATCGGCCGATCGAACTCGATGCGCTGGTAGGCTCGGTGCAGGAAATCGGCGCAGCGGTAGGCGTCGACACGCCGTTCGTTGACGCCCTGCTCGGGCTCACGCGCCTCTTTGCGCGCACCCGCGGGCTCTACCCCGAGGCGCCCGTCAAACCATGAGCGAGCGCGTCCGTCATGTGTCGGAGACACCCGCCACGCGTTTTCTGCGCGAGCGTCGGGTGGAATTCGATGAACATCCCTATGACTATGTCGAGCACGGCGGCACCGCTGAATCAGCACGCCAACTGGGCGTGAACGAACATCAGGTCTTCAAGACCCTCATCATGCAGGATGAGCGCGCGCGAGCGCTGGTGGTGCTCATGCACGGCGACCGCAAGGTGTCCACCAAGGCACTCGCCCGCCAGATTGGCGTGAAGTCGATCGAGCCGTGCGCACCTGATGTGGCCAACCGTCATACCGGCTACCTGGTGGGTGGCACCTCGCCGTTTGGCCTGCGCAAGGCGCTGCCGGTTTATCACGAGTCCACCATGGCGCAATTTGAGCGCGTCTATCTGAACGGCGGTCGGCGCGGTTATCTCGTGTCGCTGGCGCCCGCGCAGATCATCACGCTGCTCGGCTCGCGCCCGGTGCAGTGCACCCTCGTCAAATGAGCGGCGTGGCTTGAGTGCACGACGAGCGTAATCAGTAGAGGAACCCATGACCGCACAGCTCATGACGTTAGTGGTGGCTTATCTGATCGGCTCGGTGTCGTTCGCCGTGGTGGTGAGCCGCGTGATGGGGCTTGCCGACCCCCGCACCTATGGCTCGGGCAATCCGGGTGCCACCAATGTGCTGCGGACCGGTAATCGGCTGGCCGCGCTCCTCACGCTCGTCGGTGATGCGTTGAAAGGCGTGATCGCAGTGCTTCTGGCGCGCAGTGTCACCCCGGCGTTCGGGGTCGATGAAAACACCGTCATGCTCGCCGGACTCGCTGCCTTCATAGGTCATCTGTTTCCGGTGTTTCACCGCTTTCAGGGGGGTAAAGGTGTGGCCACCGCGGCAGGCGTATTGCTGGCTGTCGACCCCTTGGTCGGGGGCGGCACGCTGGCCACCTGGCTCATCATCGCGTTCTTTTTCCGGTACTCGTCGCTTGCCGCGCTGGTGGCTGCGGTGTTTGCGCCCTTCTGGCAGGTGCTGTTGCACGGCGCTGATCAACGCGCGTTGGCGGTGGCCGCGATGGGGGCCTTCCTCATCTGGCGGCATCGGGTCAATATCGGCCGTTTGCTAAACGGTACCGAGTCGCGGGGGGGGGGGGGG
>SYIM01000185.1 GCA_005798775.1 Burkholderiales bacterium | reverse complement strand
CGCGGCAAGCCCATCCTGTGGATCCTGCATCTTTCCTACGCATGGTTCCCGCTCGGCTTCGTGCTGCTTGCGCTCGGCGCCCTCGGGCTGGCGCCGCCAGGTGCGGCGACCCATGCGTTCGCCGCCGGCGCGATGGGCGGCGTCATCGTCGGCATGATCACGCGCACGGCGCTGGGCCACACGGGCAGCCCGCTGATCGCCGGGCGCGCGGAAACCGCAGCCTATGTGATGGTGCACATGGCCTCCGCCGTGCGAGTCACCGCCGCGCTCGCGCCGGGCCTTGCCCATGTGGAGATGCTCGGTGCCGCGGGGCTGCTGTGGGCCGGGGCGTTCCTCTTGTACGCGATCGCCTACGCGCCGCGGCTCTGGCGTGCCCGCCCCGACGGGAGGGCGGGTTGAGCCCTGGGGCGGGAGCAAGCGGACAGCGGGCAGACTGTACTACAATCCCCGACTTAGAGGCGCGGGGCCCATGAGTTCCCGCAGCACTGCATTCCCGGGAAAATCACTACAGCGAGGGGAGCGTGATTTCAACATCCAGGCGCAAAATGTTGAGGCTTGGCGCAGTCAGCGCTGCAGCCCTCGTCGAACCGGTCCTCATCGGCAGCGCGCTGGCGCAAAGCGCAACGCTGCGCGTGGGCGTGTTGCCCAACGTCAGTGCGCGCGTGATTTTTGCGCAGTACCAGCCGATGCGCACTTTTCTCGAAGTCGAGATGGCGCAGCCGGTGGAAATCCTGACCGCGCCCGATTTCAAGACCTTTCAGGCGCGCACCGGCGGCGGTGACTACGACATGGTCATCACCGCGGCCAATCTGGCGCGCTTGGCCCAGGTCGATTACAAGTGGGTGCCGATCGCGCTGTACGAACCCCCGATTCCCGGCGTGTTGGTGCGCGCAAAGGGTGGCAACCTCGGCGGACCTTCCGCCCTCAAGGGCAAGAAGCTCGCGCTCGCCAATCCGGCCTCGTTGGTCGCGATGCGCGGTTATGGCTGGCTCGCCGAGCGCGGCCTGGTGAAGGGCGTCGACTACACCCCGGTTCTGGCGCGTAACGACGACAGCCTTGGCACCCTGCTCGCCAGCGCCGACACGCCCTACGCCATCATGAGCATGGGTGAGTTTCGGATGATTCCGGAGGCGACGCGCAACGGGCTGGAGATTGAAACCGAGTTTGCCCGCGTGCCGGGCTTTGTGCTGATGCATTCGCCGGCCCTGCCCCCGCCGCGGGCGGCATTGCTACGCGCTGCCGTGCTGCGTCTGGGCAGCTCGTCCCTGGGCGCCCGTTTTTTTGAGCTGTCGGGCTTTCGCGCGGTGCGACCGCCACAGCCGATGGAACTGGAAGCCCTGGACCCCTACGTTGCCCCCACCCGCGCGGCGATGGCGCAATAGGGCGCGCCGCGCCAATTCATGCGCCGCCTCCTTGATTGGTGGTGTGAGCGCCCGCTGCTCTGGCATCTGGCGGGTGCGGGTCTGCTGGTGCAACTGCTGGCCCTGGCCAGCATTTACTGGGGCCAAGTGAAAGACATCGACCAGACGTTCAAGGATCTGGCCAAGAGCCACGCTGCGCAGGTCACCCCGCTGATGTCGAGTACTCTGACCGCGGCGATAGCGCAGCGTGACTACGCCACCTTGCAGGCGATCGTGGAAGAGAGTCAATCGCCGGATGGCATCGAGTCGATCACCGTATTCGACTCCGCCGGGCGCAAGCTGGCGGGCGGCACGGCTCGCGGTGGCACCGGTGAGGCGGCAGGGCGCCCTAGCCTGATCGATATCAGCGTGCCGCTCATGCTGAGCGGGCAGGTGCTGGGGCGCGCCGAGCTGCGCTTCTCGCGCACGACCATCGACCACCTTGCCGAACGACTGTTCTGGCGGCGCGCTTTTTTTGCCGGCCTTATCCTGTTCCTGGTGGTGGGCGGATCCGCACTGCTGAGTTTTTTCCTGATCCGCCCGCTCAAGCGCCTGACCAGTGCCAGCGAGGCGCTGGGGAGTGGTGCCCCGCTGCACGACACCGGGCGGGCCATCGGCGCGGAGGTCTCCACGCTGCAATCGAGCTTTGCCCGGATGTCCGACTCGATCCGCAAGCAGGTCGCCGAGCTTAATGCAGCGCGTGCGGCCGCCGAACAAGCAAGCCGTGCCAAGTCGGAATTTCTGGCCAAGGTCAGTCACGAGATCCGCACCCCGATGAACGGCATGATGGGCATGGTCGATCTGCTGCGCGATACCGACCTAACGCCGCGGCAGCGCAAGATCGCCGACATTTCGCGTGATTCCGGGGAGGATCTGCTCGTCGTCGTCAGCGGTATTCTCGATTATGCGAACCTCGACGCCGGCCGGTTCCGGCTCGAGCGCCTGCCCTTCAATCTCAGGGAAACCCTGACGGCGTCGGTCGAACTGCATCGCGGTAGCGCCACGCGCAAGGGCCTCGAGCTGGTGATCGAGGTCGCCGCACAAGTGCCATCGCACGTTCTAGGTGATCAGGCGCGCTTGCGCCAGATACTCGCCAATCTGGTCAGCAATGCCATAAAATTTTCCGAGCGCGGCTGCATCCGCGTCTCAGCCGAGGTCGAAGCCGGCGGCACGCGGTTGCTGCTGGCAGTGAGGGACACCGGCGTGGGCATCAATGAGGCGGCGTTGCCGCTCGTTTTCGCCCCCTTCATGCAAGCGGACAACTCGAACACGCGGCGCTTTGGCGGGATCGGCCTTGGGCTGTCGATCACCAGGAACCTGGTCACGGCAATGGGCGGCACCATTGACGTGCAAAGCCGGCTGGGCGCCGGGTCGACATTCACCGTGCGCCTGCCGGTTGAGGTGACCGGGAACACGGTGCCAGCGCCGCTCGCCGCGGCCAGCGCCGCTGCGCCGGCGCCGCGAGGGCATATCCTGCTGGTCGAGGACATTCGCACCAACATCATGCTGGCCGAGGCCATTCTCGACAAGCTCGGCTACACCCACGCCACCGCCGTCACCGGCAAAGAGGCGCTGGCGCTGTGGGACACCACCGAGTTCGACGGGATCCTCATGGACTGCCAAATGCAGGACATGGACGGCTTCGCGGCCACCGTCGCGATTCGCGAGCGCGAGCGGCGCCTGGGCGGGATGCGGACACCGATCATCGCGCTCACCGGTAATGCGGACGACAGCAATCGGGACTACTGCCTCGCAATCGGCATGGATGATTTTGTCGCCAAGCCTTATACCTCTGTACGATTGGGCGAAGTGCTGGCGCGCCATTGCACCGCGGCGCCGCACAATCGGGGGGCGGGTTGCGGCCACGCCGGAATGCCGATATAGTGCATTTCATGGCTACCGCCAGCACCGTCTCGAGCACGACTTCGCTTTACCGCAACGGCCTGCCGCTCTTGGCAGGCCTGCTGCTGCGCCCCGCGCGCTAAATACCCCATCCCACAATCCGGCAGTGCCCGAACCACCCACGAGGCGGAACGGGAAAACTCCATCCAGGAGCGGAAGGAACCACCATGAGCACCGACAAGTTGATCATCTTCGACACCACCATGCGCGACGG
>SYIM01000184.1 GCA_005798775.1 Burkholderiales bacterium | reverse complement strand
GAGCCTGCTTTTCCTGGCTTGTTCTCGATGACCGCTACGGTTGAACCGCCTGCGTCGAGTCGTTCGAGTGCCGCCAGGTGGGCGATAGGGGGTAGCGATTTCAGTGTGTCGGCAAATGACATGGCGTGGGTCTCATCTGATGGTCTGCCTGATCCAGTCGCGCATCAGCGCCGCCAGTTCGCTTGGCTGCTCCCAGGGGATCAGGTGTCCGGCTCCTGGGAGCGCCTCAAATTTTGCGTCCGCGACGGCCTGGGCGGCGGCGCGGGCGTCCTCAATCGGAATCAGCGGGTCATCGGAACCGACGACAACCAGGGCGTTCAGCATCAGCCCGCGGATCATCGCGCGTTGGTCCGGCCGGTTCATGACGGCGCGCATCTGCGCGATCGTGCTCTCGGCGCCCGCCTCATGCAGGTCGCCGAGGACGGCCGCGCGAAGGCTGGGGTCGTTTTGCGAGGCACGCGTCAGGAGAAACTCGCCGAGTTTCTCGACATAGCGGGACCAGTCACGGGCGGCCGAGCCGATTGCGCGTTCGCGCATCGGCGCGGCCTCGGGCGGGTCTGGATGGGCGGTGGAGCAGATGAGGGCGAGCCCCTCGACGTTTCGCAGCGGGAGCGCGAGCATCTGGAGGGCGACATAGCCTCCCATTGAGAAGCCAGCGATCAGGAGCTTGCGCTCAGTGCCGACATCGATCAGCGCGTGCCAGGCGCGCTCTGCCATCTTGGCGATGTCCGCCGGCCCGCGTACGTCGACCACACGGATGTCGGCACTATCCCCAAGGTGCGCGATCAGACGGTTGAACACGCGCGGGGTGTTGGTCATCCCCGGGATCAGCAGTAGGACAGGGCGGGCGGACATGATGGAGATCTCGCTAACAGTTGAGCGGCTGGCCGCCTGATGATGGCAACGCGAGACGGCACTGCCCTGCGCCAGCCAGGACTCGCATACGCCGCGCTCTGCTACGCCTCTGGGCCGCCTCGGGCGGCTGGGCGCGCGTCAGCGACAGCCGAGGACTTAGCGCGCGTTACGCCGCGCAGCCCAGAAAGTCGCCCCTTCCTTGCCGTATTTTTCCGCGTGCCGGATGCCCCGGCCGAGCTGAAAGCGATCGCCCTCGCGCAGGTGCCGGGTGGAGTCGCCCACCGTCAACCAGAATTCGCCGTTGACCACTAAGGCCTCGGTGTCGAAGGGGTGGTCGTGTTCAGGGGCGAGATGATCCGGGCCCCACTCGCGGACCAGTACCTCGTTAAAACCACGGGCGAGCATCTCGGCCGTAAACTGATCCAGGGTCGGCTGATTCATGAGGAACTCCAGGGATGGGTTGACGGTATGCGGGGCCCGTGGATGCCCCGGGCTGCGTTGAGGTTGGCTCAAGTGTCGCTTTGGTTGGTACTGCGCGTCCAGTTGAATGATTCGATTTTTGCGATAGCCGCGATCTCAATGGGTTCCGGATGTCATCGGCCGAAGATGCCATCGGCGGTGAGTTGTTGCTGCCGCGCCAGCGTGGACACGCCCCCCGACCCAGGGGGTAAGATCGCTGCTCTCTATGTCATCGCCAGACGGAGGCTCGCCTTGACCCATGCATCGTCGACCATTGCCGGTTTGCGCAGTGTCGCGCTCGAAGTGCCCGAACTTGCGTCGCTCGAGCGTTTCTTTACCGAGGTTTGGCATCTTGGCATTGCAGCACGAACCGAGAACGCGATCTATTTTCATGCGACCGGTAATGATCATCATGTGCTGTCGGTGCATCGAGCCGCCGCGGGCGTAGCGCGAATCCGCAACGTCACGCTGCGGGCGCGCGATCAGGTGGCGCTTGCCAAGGTGGCGCAGTCCGCCCTCAGCGCAGGCGGCCGCGTACTGTCCGCCGCGTCGCCGGTCGATGAGCCGGGCGGGGGGGTGTCGATGACAATTGTCGACCCTCACGGACGCATCCTTCGCGTGATTCACGGCGATGAACGGCGGGCAGCCGATGCGCCCCAGCGCGACCGACCGATTCGGCTCGCACACGCGGTGCTGAACAGTCACGACTGCGAGGCCAGTCGGATGTTTCTCGAACAGGCGCTGGATTTTTCCCTCTCGGATCGCACCCGCATCATGGCCTTCATGCGGTGTAACAGCGACCACCACAGCATCGCCTTCGGTGATACCGACAACGATGCGCTCAATCATGTCGCCTTCCTGATGCCGGATGTCGATTCGGTCATGCGGGGCGGAGGCAGAATGCGCGACGCGGGGTTTCCAATTGAGTGGGGACCGGGCCGGCATGGCCCCGGCAACAATGCGTTCAACTACTTCATTGGCCCCCTCGACATCGTTATCGAATACACCGCTGATGTGCAACAGATCGATGACAGCTATCAGGCAGGCGGCCCCGCCAACTGGAAGTGGCCGCCCGGTCGGGTCGACCAGTGGGGGATTTCTGCACCGCCCAGCGAGCGGCTCAAGGCCGCGCAGCGCGGCGTGTCTTTTGTCGGCGTCTGACAGGCCGGTCAAGACGATGTCCCGTGTTGATGTGGCAATCGTAGGCTTTGGCCCGTCGGGTGCGGTGGCCGCTGGGCTCCTGGCTGCGCAGGGCTTGTCGGTGCATGTGTGCGATCGGCTGACCGAGGTGTATGACAAGCCGCGTGCTATTTCTCTTGACCACGAGATCCTGCGCCTCTTTCAGCAGATGGGGATACTCGATCGGGTGGAGCCCTACACCGAACCCTTCACTGACTCGGTCTGGCACGGGGTGAGCGACCAACCGATCCGTCGAATGTCAACGGTGCCGCCCCCGTATCCGCTCGCGCATTCGCCGTCCATCGTGTTTACCCAGCCTCCGGTTGAGAAGGTGCTGCGAGCCCACGCGCAATCATTTGCTGGTGTTGCGGTCGACGTGGGCACTGAATTGGTCGGACTCACCCAGCAGGCAGATGCTGTCCAACTTCGACTCCGCCACCTCGCCTCGGGTCAGGAACGTTCGATTGACGCCCGCTGGGTGATCGGCTGCGACGGGGCCTCCAGCGCGGTACGCGCCCTGAGCGGCCTTCCTCTGAACGATCTGTCGTTTGATGAACGCTGGCTGGTGGTGGATTGCCTGGTGGGAGATGAAGCCCTCGCGCGGTTGCCGCAAACCAGCGCGCAGTATTGCCGCCCTGAGCGACCGGTCACTTACCTCATCTGCCCGGGCCGACATCGACGCTGGGAGATCGCGATCAACCCCGGAGAGGATCCGCAGCAGGTGGCCACGCCCGAGGGCACCTGGGCGCTGCTCGCGCCCTGGCTCGCGCCGCATGAAGCGACGCTCTGGCGACAGGCGGCTTACCGGTTTCACGCGCTGGTAGCCGAGCGCTGGCGTGATGGCCGGGTATTTCTTGCGGGCGACGCTGCGCATCAGCAACCACCTTTTCTCGGGCAGGGGTTGTGTCAGGGCTTGCGCGATGTCAGCAATCTCTGCTGGAAACTGGGAGCAGTGCTGCGCGGTGAGGCACCCGAACAACTCCTTGATACCTACGGTCAGGAGCGTCGCGGGCATGTCACTGCGCTCACCACGCGTATCAAGCATATCGGTCAACTGATTGGAGAGCGCGACCCGTCGCGGGCGCGCGAGCGCGATGCGCAGCTGCTCGCCGAGGGCGGCGGTACCGTGCGGCCAACCCCGCGACAGGACGTACAGCCGGCGCTTGCGGACGGGATGCTATCGTGCGCGGTGCATGCAGCGCGCGGCACTATTTTCCCGCAGCCGTGGCTGATTGGATCGAAGGGTACTCATGTGCGGATGGACGACGTGCTGGGGTGTGGCTGGCGTCTGGTGCTTGCCTCGGATAGCGCGATGCCAGCCGATCTGCCCGCCGAAGGCGCCGGGCTGCGGGTGGAACGGCTGGGCGACGCCGGGCTGCCCGAAGCCGACGGCGCGCTTGCTGCCTGGTTCACCCGTCATGTGGTCACGGCAGCAGTCATCCGGCCCGACCACTATGTTTTCGGTGTGGCCAATGGCGCGACACAGCTCGCTCGCCTTCTTAGCGAGCTGAATGCGTTCCTGAAGGCACCTATTTCCAGGAGAGCCTGACATGAGTCCCAAGCATCCCCTGCCGTCGTTCTCTGAGCCTGCCGTGACGAGGCGCATGCTGATCCACGGCGCAGCGATGCTCGGCGCGTGGCCGGCGCTTGCCGCCTCGCAGTCCACCTGGCCTGATCGCCCGGTCCGTTTCATCCTGTCCCAGCCGGCGGGCTCTGGACCCGACAATGTGGCGCGTCTGTTATCGGAGCGGCTCGGCAAGGCGCTTGGCCAGCCGGTGGTGATCGAAAACAAGCCCGGCGGACAGAATGTGATCGGCGCCCAGGCGGCGGCCAGCGCCGCGCCCGATGGCTCGAACTTCTATTTCGCCACTACGGCCGCGCTGGTCACTAACCGCTTTCTGTTCAAGTCGCTGTCCTATGATCCGCGTAAAGATTTTGTGCCGGTTGCATTCATCGCGCGGAGCCCGTTTGGGGTGATGGTCCGCGCAGACTCGCCGATCGACACCATGCCAGCGCTCATCGCGCGATCAAAGGCCGCACCGGGCAAGCTCACGCTGGGTAACGAGGGGCCACGTACCTTCGGCGGCATCATCGCGCGTCTCCTCAACGCCCGTGGCGCCATTGAAGCCAATCTGGTGGGGTACGCGTCGGTACGCACTGCAGTCCAGGACGTGATGGGCGGTCACGCCGATGCGGTGGTGGCCGATCTGGCGTCGAGCGCTTCCCTCATTCGCGACGGGCGGCTGCGACTGCTCGCGGTCACCTCGGGCTCCCGCGTGGCGGGATGGGACAAGGTGCCCGCGCTGGCTGAGCTGCTGCCAGGCTTTGAAATGGTGGGCTGGTTTGCGGTGGTGGCGCCGGCTGGCACGCCGGCAGCAGCGATCGAGCGCCTGAACCGCGAGCTGGGCGCGTTGCTTCGTGACCCTGAGGTTGTACAACGTATGCTCACCATCGGTCCGATTGCTGACCATCTGGGCGCACCGGCACAACTCGCCGCCTTTCTCGGTCAGGAGCACGCGCGCTGGGAAAAGGCCGCGCAGGAAATCGGCCTTCTTCCAGAATGAGCATTCCTTCATGACGGACCCCCTCGATCATCTGGAAGACCCTGCCGAGCAGCGTCCAAACCTGGCTGCGGAGTCGTTTGCAGGACGAACCGTGCGGGTGGTGGGGGGCGGTGGCAGTATCGGTGCTGCCTGTGCATGGCTCGCTGCGAGGCTGGGCGCAAAGGTCATCATTGCCGGCCGCAAGGCCGATAAGCTGCAGGCGGTGGTGAGCGCCATGGCGGGGCGGGATCTCGCCTGTCAGGGCTTCACGGTCGATATTCGCGAGCGGGCTGCGGTGGAGACCCTCTTCGATCAGATCAGCGAGAGCGGGCCCCCCGACCTGGTGATTCAAAGCGCTGGCGGCCAATATCCGTCACCCGCCATCGATATATCCGAGAAGGGATGGAACGCGGTGGTCAACACCAATCTCACCGGCAGTTTCAACGTGATGCAGTGCGCCGCCAGACGTTGGCGGGATGCGGGCTGCGGCGGTTGTCTGGTCAATATCGTGGTCTCGCCGCGCGGACTGCACGGCGTTGCGCACACGGTGGCGGCGCGTGCTGGCGTAGTGGCCTTCAGTGAAGCGGTGGCGGTCGAGTGGGCGCCGCTTGGCATTCGGGTGAACTGCATCGCCCCTGGCGTCATTGTTTCTGCGGGTTGGGCGGTTTACCGGCCCGAGGTCCGCGCGCTCTATCAGAACGCCAACCCTATGCGACAGGCCGGTTCCCCCTGGCAGATCGCCGAAGCGGCGTTGTTCGTTGGCGGGCCTGCCGGTGCTTTCATCACTGGCGAGACGTTAGAGGTGAGTGGCGGCGGGCCGCTTTGGGGCGAGGGCTGGACAGTACCCAAGCCGGAATGGTTCAAGGAAGCCACGCGCGCGCTTGATGCGGGCGGTGTTTCCGATCCAGCATGAGTTCGTGATCTTTATTAAGGAGTTTTTCATGCTGAAGTCCATGACATCCAGGGCGCGCTCATCGGTTTGTGGGGTGCGGCGTGCGGGGGGTGCGGCCGCCGTGGCAGCGCTCGTGGCGATTCAGGCTGCAGGCTTGCTCGCTGCGTCGGTCTCGGTGTCGGTTGCGCTCGCGCAGCCCGTCACGCGGGTGGTCGTGCCCGCGCCAGTGGGCGGCGGTACCGATGTTTTCTTCCGGCTCGTCGGCAAGGAAGCCGAGCCGTTTCTCAAAAGTCAGTTGATCGTTGCCAATGTGGGTGGTGCGGGCGGCACGATCGGGGTGGGGCAGGTGGTCAATGCCCGGCCGGACGGACTCACACTGGCGGGTGTATGGAGCAGCCCGCTCACCGCCGCGCCTCACTCCATGAAAGCGAGTTATACGGTCGATGACTACGTGCCGCTGATCCATCTGTCGCAGGCGCCATATGTATTCTGTGTGCTGGCAGATTTTCCGGCGCGCGACGGTCGAGCCCTGATCGAAGAACTCCGTCGCAACCCCGATCGCTACACTTTTGGTAACGACGGCCTGGGAGGCACGGGGCATCTGGCTGCCGCCCGAATTTTTCGCGCATTGGATGTGAAGGTGCGTGACGTGCCGTTCAAGGGAGCGGGTGAGACGCTCACTAATTTTCTAGGTGGACATGTCTCGATCTATGTGGGCTCCATCCCGCCTGTGATGCCGGCGGTGAAATCGGGCAAGGCGCGCTGTCTCCTGTCGAGCGCTGCTGATCGCTCGGCGGCCATGCCCGATGCGCTGGGGCTTCGCGATCTGGGGATCGAGGCCGAGCAGACCATGTTATGGCGCGCCATCCTTGCACCGAAAGGCACGCCCCCCGCTGTGCTGTCGCATATCGAGCAGGCGTTCGAGGCGGCGATGAACACCCCCGCCACACGCCGCTACTGCGAGGACGCGGGCGAGCAGATCATGATCTTGAAGGGCGAGCCGCTCCGCGCGATGTTACGTGCCGAGTACGATGCGCTGGGCGCAGTGGCGCGGTCGCTCAAGTTGGGTCCGCAGTGATCGGCGAGGTCGACGGTCACGCGCATGTGTTCGCGCCCGGGTTACCGTTTGTCGAACCGCGCCGCTATACGCCGGGCTATGCAGCGACCGCCGAGCAATTCATTGCCCATCTTGATGCCAGCAGGCTGGCAGGTGGGCTCCTCACACAGCCGAGCTTTCTTGGTACGGATAACCGGCACATGCTGGCAGCGGTGGCGCGCTACCCGGCGCGCTTGCGCGCCGTGGTGGTGGTCGATCCCGAGATTACCGATACCGACCTTGACGGGCTCGCTTCACAAGGCGCCGTTGGCATTCGGTTGAACCTCGAGGGGGTTCCCCTTCCCCACCTGTCGGCTGCCCCGTGGCCGGCGCTTTTCGCCCGCCTAGCTCGCCGTCACTGGCATGTCGAGATTCATCGGAAAGCGGTTGATCTGCCAACAATTCTCGCGCCGCTTCTCGACTCGGGGGTACGCATCTGTGTCGATCACTTTGGTCGACCTGACCCGGAGCGGGGCACCGCTGACCCGGGCTTTCTTGCCCTGCTTGATTCCGCTTCAACGGGCCGTGTCTGGGTCAAGGTCTCGGCCGCTTACCGGACTGGCGGCGTCGCCCGGGGCGAAGCGCTTGCCCCGGTGCTGCTGGCGCGTCTTCTCTCCGCCTTTGGCCCGCAGCGCCTCATCTGGGCGAGCGACTGGCCGCACACCCAACACGAGTCGCTCGTGACGCATCGTGATTGCTTGATGGCGCTCGCGCGCTGGGCGCGCGATGAAGCGCTCGCACGCCGCATTCGAACCGAAGGCGTGGAGTCGCTGCTCGAGGCTACGAGCTGAGAGAGGTAATCGGGTCGTCTGCCCCATGCGCAAGCTCTCGGTCGCCCGCGATCAGTAACTTACCTTCGCCACCTTTCGCAGATGTTCAGCCGTGGTGCTTGGCAGCCCGAAAAATTCGAGATAGGCGGGAATCTGCTCGAACAACATGTCGGTGCCGACCTGGGTGCGGCAGCCGCGCGCCTGCGTAGCGGCCAGAAACGCAGTGGTTTCGTCCTTCATGACCACTTCGCCCACGAAGGTGTCTGCCGACAGACGAGCGACGTCAATCGGAAGCGGGTCACCGTCGTTCATGCCGAGCGGGGAGGCATTCACCACCAGATCGAACCCCGCAGGATCGTTGTGGCCGGTGTCCACGTCGATCGCCGGATACTGCGCACGCAGCCGCGCGGCGAGTGGTGCTGAAGCGAGGGCGTTCACATCGAATAGCGTGATTGCGCCTATGCCCGCGCCGGCAAGCGATGCCGCGATGGCGCCGCCAACGCCACCCGAGCCCACCACCAGCGCGCGGCGTCCAGCCGGATCAAACCCCTTGCGAACGATACCGCGCACGAACCCTGCGCCGTCAAACATGTCGCCCTCAAGTCGCCCGTCGGGTGTGCGGCGAACCGCATTGCAGGCACCCGCCACGCGTACGGTAGCGGTGACCTGATCAAGCAATCCCACCACCGAGACCTTGTGCGGCATCGTGATCAGGGCGCCCACGATGTTGCCCAATGAAAACACCGCCTTGAGCAGCGCCTCGAAATGCTGGACGGTGCAGTCCATGGGAACCACCACAGCGTTGATCCCTGCGGCCTCGAAGTACGGATTGTAAATCATCGGCGACTTGAAGGTATGGGTAGGGTGGCCGATGTGGGCAATCAAGCGTGTGTGACCGTCGATCAAAGGGGTCCTCAGATTAAGGCCGTATCAGACGGCTGAGCGGGCTCGCCCAGGTGAGCACCGCCCAGGTGAGCACCACCCAGGTGAGCACCACCCAGAAAGAGTCGCTCCATGTTCGGATCAGCGAGCACTGCCTCGGCTGGCTTATGGAGCACCAGTCGGCCGGACTCGAGCGCAATTGCATCGTCGGCGTAGCGTAGGGCGCTTTTTACGTTCTGCTCCACTATCAGCACCGTCGTGCCCTGGTCAGCGAGCTCGCGCAGCAGCTTGAATACTTCCCGAACCACGATCGGCGACAGCCCGATGGAGGGCTCATCAATCAGCATGACGCGCGGGCGCAGCAGCAGGGCCCGCCCGACCTCCAGCTGTTTCTGTTCACCGCCCGAGAGCGAGGCAGCGCGCGAGTGAAGGCGCTCCTTCAAACGGGGGAAAAACTCCAGCACCTCGGGAATCCGCTCGCGCGCGGTCTTCATGCCCAGCGTGATGCCGCCCAACTCAAGATTCTCGTAGACGCTCAGCTTGCCAAACAGGTTGCGGCCTTGCGGGACAAAGGCAATCCCCCGTGCGAGGAGCTCCGAGGGCGCGGTGCCAGTGATATCGCGGCCGTCGAGCCGGATGCATCCCTGCCGGGGTTTCAAAAGCCCGAACAGTGTTTTCAGAACGGTCGATTTACCATGGCGAACATGGTGCGCGTAAATGCGCTCGATCG
>SYIM01000183.1 GCA_005798775.1 Burkholderiales bacterium | reverse complement strand
CGGGTCAGCCGCATGGGCGTATCAGGCTCGGACAAAAACCGTCACGCCCCGGGCCGGGGCGTGTTAAGGCAAACCGGAAAGTGTAACAGGCTGGTGACACCAGCCTGCCAGGTATCGCTCAACGCGCCGCCGGGCGCACCGGTACGTACTGGGCGCTGTCACCACGACGGATCAGGAGCACATGAGTCCGGGAGCGATCGAGCTTGGCCACAATCTCGTTGAACTGCTTGGCTGAACCGATATCCTGATTATTCAGCGCCAGAATGACGTCTCCTGCGCGAATGCCGGCGCGCGCGCCAGCACCATCGGCCGCATCAACCAGTACCCCTTGTCGAATGCGGAGCTGCTGCCGGCGATCTTCAGAAATATCGCTAACCGTCACCCCAAGCAAGCTGGCAGCCCCCCGCTCCTGGCTCTCTCCCGGCGAGCCCCGCCCCGGCGCCCGGGCACTGCGATCGGGCTCGAGCTCGGCCACAGTCAGGTTGAGGTCACGGGTAGAACCCTTCCGCCACACTTGAACCGATACCTGGGTGCCGGGCCGGGTGCCACCCACCAGCCGAGGCAGGTCACTTGAGCGCTCGATGGGCCGACCATCGAAGCGAGTGATGATGTCCCCAATCTCAACGCCCGCCCGCTCTGCAGGACTGCCGGCTTCGACCGAACGGACCAGCGCACCGCTGGCCCGCTGCAGGCTTAGCGCCTCGGCAACATCCTTGGTGACCTCAGCGATGCCCACGCCGATTCGACCGCGGGTCACCCGGCCGGTATCACGCAGTTGGTCGGCCACACGCATGGCTTCATCAATGGGAATGGCAAATGAAATGCCCATGAAACCGCCGGTTCGGCTGTAGATCTGCGAGTTGATTCCCACCACCTCGCCCTCCAGGTTCAGCAACGGGCCGCCTGAATTCCCAGGATTGACCGCCACATCGGTCTGAATGAACGGCAGGTAGTCACCCGTGTCCCGGCCCTTGGCCGAAACAATCCCCGCTGTGACGGTGTTGTCCAGCCCAAATGGCGAACCGATTGCCATGACCCACTCGCCCACCCGCAGTCGTGTCGGGTTGCCAATCGGCAAATGCGGCAAGCCTGTGGCCTCGACCTTGACCAGCGCTACGTCAGTGCGCCGGTCCGAACCAACCAGCCGCCCCCTCAATTCGCGCTTGTCGGTAAACGTGACATAGATTTCATCCGCGCCCTCCACCACGTGGTGGTTGGTGAGCAGATAGCCGTCGGCACTGATTACAAAGCCCGACCCCACGCCTCTCGGCACCTCATCGCCCGGGCCTCGACCCCTTGGCTGTGAGCGCTGGTTGGGCGGAAAGAAGCGCCGGAAAAATTCAAAGAACGGATCGCCCTCTTCCATGCCCTCGGGTACCTGCGGCCGCTGCGGCGGCGCAGCGCCCTCCTTGACCCGCTCCGTGGTTCGGATATTCACCACCGCCGGGCCCGCTCTCTCGGCAAGGTCCGCGAAGTCAGGCAGTTGCCGGGCCTGAGCCGAGCCGACGCCGGCAATCGGCGCCAGCGCGGGCGTTCCGACCGCAGCAAACCAGGCGATGGAAGCGATGACAAGGATTTTTTTCATGGAAGCGTCCCGGAGGGGAATGGAGACTATCGATTGGCTTGATATGGGGTGACAAGTGCCGGAATCAAGTACAGGGGCGAAGGGGCATTCGTTGTGCGCGCCCGGTCAGCGCAGTTTTCCGCGTTCCAGCCAGACCAGCCATCGCTGAAGCGCGGCCCAGTCCTCGGCGGAAGCGCCTGATGCTGCGATCCTGAGGTCAAGGAGCATCGCTTTATTTTCAGGAAATACGCTCGAACCGTCAGCTTCCAGGCGGATCCAGACTGAACGCTCAGCCCGATGCCACTTCGAGGGCACCATCAGGTCACCCCTGCCACCCTGCTCAGCGGAGGGGTCACCGCCACGCGCACGATCAACGGGGATAGATCGCCAGAAGACGCGCCCCAGATCGTCAACCTGCATGAGGCCCGCGGGCGCTGGATGCCTCTTGCTCAACCCAACCACAAGCACCGCAGCGCAGACAATTCCGAGCGCGACCGCCAGGGTCGGCCGGTCTTGCATCAGCCAAAGCGCCCAGACGGAGGAAAGGACCGCCACCGCGGTCGCCGCCCCACGCTGACGGGAAGCGCGAGCACGATCGTCTACGGCCAGTTGGAAGGCAAGACTCAGAGGGGGGCTTCCGGTGTGACGCGCTTGCGCAGACCGCTCAGACCCGTCGAACGACCAGCGTACCGTTGGTGCCGCCGAAACCGAACGAGTTCTTGAGCGCGACGTCAATCCGCATGGAACGTGCCTCGTTGGCGCAGTAATCGAGGTCACACTCCGGATCGGGGTTCCGCAGGTTGATGGTTGGAGGCGAAATCTGGTGATGCACGGCTAGCACGGTCAAGACGGTTTCGATCCCGCCCGCGCCACCGAGTGCATGCCCGGTCATGGATTTGGTGCTGTTGACGACCAGCGCGCGGGCCGCTGGATCACCAAGCGCGGCCTTGATGGCGTTGGTTTCGTTGCGGTCACCAAGGGGCGTTGAGGTGCCGTGCGCGTTAATGTAATGGATCTGATCGGCCGCGATCTTCGCGCTCCGGAGCGCCGCCTGCATGCAGCGACGGGGCCCGTCCATATCGGGTGCGGTGATGTGATGCGCATCGGCGCTCATCCCGAAGCCAGCGATTTCGGCATAGATACGGGCACCACGCCGGCGCGCGTGCTCGTACTCCTCCAGCACCATGACCCCTGCGCCTTCGCCCAACACGAAACCGTCGCGATCGCGATCCCACGGACGACTGGCCGTCATCGGGTCACCGTTGCGGGTGGACAACGCGCGTGCGGCACAAAAACCGCCCAGACCCAGCGGCGAAATGGTGGACTCAGCGCCGCCCGCCACGATGACGTCTGCGTCGTCGTGAGCAATCATCCGGGCCGCATCGCCGATGCAGTGCAACCCGGTGGTGCAGGCACTGACCACTGCGTAGTTGGGGCCGCGAAGTCCGAACATGATTGAGAGTTGCCCAGAGATCATATTGATGATCGATCCCGGCACAAAAAACGGTGACACCCGCCGGACGCCCCGATTGGTGAGTTCAGCGTGGGTGTGCTCAATCAAGGGAAGTCCGCCGATGCCAGAGCCGATCACCACACCGATTCGGTCTGCATTGGTCTCGCTTACCTCTATGCCGCTATCGCCAAAGGCCTGGGTACCTGCAGCGATGCCATAGTGAATGAAGGTATCGAAATGCCGTGCTTCCTTGGGCGACATGTAGGCCGCGACATCAAACCCTTTCACCTCGCCCGCGATACGCGTTGGAAAGCTCGTCGCATCAAAGCGTGTAACCGGTCCGATACCTGAACGCCCCGCAACAATGCTTCCCCAGGCGGTGGCGATATCGTTACCGACCGGGCTAATGATTCCGAGTCCAGTGACGACGACGCGACGGGTCACGGGCTACCTCCAATACTGGTGTTCGCAACCCCAACGCATCCGGCTGCGTTGGGGCCGATAACAGCGGTTGTGATGCCGCCGACGACAACGCTCAGGCCTTGCTGGAGGCCTTTGTGACGTAGTCGATGGCCTGCTGAACCGTGGTGATCTTTTCGGCCTCTTCGTCGGGAATTTCGGTTTCGAACTCTTCTT
>SYIM01000182.1 GCA_005798775.1 Burkholderiales bacterium | reverse complement strand
GCAGCAGGGTACCCATCCAGAGATAAGGCACCCGACGCCAACCGAGCTCGGACCGATGGTGGTCTGAGCGGAACCCGATGAGGGCTCGGAATGGCGCCGCCAACAGCGGTAGCGCGAACATCACCGACACCAGTCCGGCAGGCACGCCCATCTCAACGATCATGACGCGATTGAGCGTGCCAATCAGCATGACCAGCGCCATGCCGACCGAGATTTGAAAAAGCGAAAGCCTGAGCAGCCGGGGCAGCGAAAGGTTGGGCGATGCCGCGTCGGCGAATGGCAGGAAACGGGTTCCCAGCGTGGCCAGACGGGCGGCCCGGCGCGGGGAAGAGTCTCTGCTCATCGAGATAAGGGGACCGGAGCCCTAAGGCCCCGGCCCGGGCTGGTCAGGGACCTACGACTTGGCAGGAGCCGTCACGGCAGGCTTGGCCTTGCCGTTCAGGAAATCCTTCACCCAGGTCGTGTTCGCCGTGATCGCGAGATGCACGCAGAACGAGCCGATTGCGACAGCGGAGAGGAAGATCGGGATGCCCACCGAGGGCTTCACGACGCACCACATTTTTCCGTAGATCATGAGGCTCTCCTTTTACTTGAGCCAGGGCGAATAGAGGTAAGCCAGCAGGTGAGCCAGTGCCGCGATCATGCCAAAGATCTGCGCGCCCTGGATCAGGTGCCTGTGGATTTCCTCCGACTCGCCCTCGGTCAAGCCCGTCGGCCAGACTTTGTCTTTGTCAGACATGTGTTGCTCCTTGCAAGGTACAGCTCTGTGCACTGCTGAACCCGCACCGAAGTGCGGAGCCTTGTTGCAACAGGTCAGTTCAAGCTTCTGCCCCGACCTTTTGTAATTTTAACTTGACATAGACAAATGTCAACAAAAATTGACCCAATGCGGTGCGAGGGTGCGCGCAACGACAAGAACGACCGGAACAATGCGGCCCGGGAGGGGCGCGCTGCACTCACTGTTTGCCGATGCGGCGAACGACGTCACCCATCTCGCGGGCATCGTCGCGCACAAAGCTGGCAAAGCCGGCGCTGTCGAGAAACTGAATTGGAGTGCCTACACCGCTGATTGCTTTAACGACCCGCTCGTCGGTCGCTGCGCGAGCGGCCGCATCGCGCAGGCGCACGGTGACAGCGTCGGGCAAGCCAGCTGGCGCAAACAGCCCGGACCATTGCGAGAACCGGACCTTCATTCCGGCCTGTTCCAGGCTGGGAATATCCGGGAGCGCGGCGAGCCGGCCCTCGCCCCAATGTGCAAGCGCCCGTAGTCTTCCCGCTTTGACGTGCTGAACGATGGTTGCGGGGCCAGTGGCCAGAGCATCAACCTGCGCGCCGATCAGGCCAATGATCGCGGGCCCCGCGCCGGTATAAGGGACATGAAGCATGAAGGTGCCGGTAGCCTGCTTGAGCATCTCCATGGGGACATGCATGGTGCCGTAGCTGCCGGATGAACCGAAGGTGATGGCGCCGGGGCGTTTACGGGCGTCGGCGATGAAATCATCGAGGGTACGCCACGGGCTATCGGCGCGAACCACCAGCACGGTGGGATCAGCAGTGAAGCGAGCGATCGGTGTGAGCTGATCGAGTGTGAACATGGGCGCACGCTCCAGGACGCGATCGGCTTCGGGCAGGATGGTGACCGAGGAGAGTGCCATCATGACCGTGTATCCGTCGGGCTTTGCGCGCGCAACCTGGGCCATGCCAACCCCACCGCCCGCACCGGCGCGGTTCTCGACAACCACTGGTTGACCCAGGATTCGCGATAACGCGTCCGCGACTGGCCGGCCAACCGTATCGGCGACGCCGCCTGGCGGGAACGGGATGATCATGGTGATCGCGCGTGTGGGCCAGGTGTCCTGGGCGACTCCCGCAACGGGGAGCGCTGCAATGAGCGCGAGCAGGGCGCGGCGGGCGAGGTGTGGTGTCATGGCGAAGTTCTCCGTTTAGTCAGGCGATTAGGGGGCTGCCGTTCGGAATTGTGAAATGCCGCAGCCGATCAGGACCCAGGAACGGTGTCACCACTCAGAACTGAGTGATAGCGCGGGCGCTTAGAACCGCCACACGTTCGTGCAGCCACTCCGCTCAGAACTGAGGGATGCCGCGGCTGCTTACGATTTTCCGAAAGCTGTCGATATCGCGCTGTACGCGAGTGCTGAACTGCCCGGGAGACGATGGCCCAGGGCGCCCGCCAAGATCCTCCAGACGCTTCACGATGTCGGGATCGGCCAGTGCTTCGCGAATGGCACGGTTGATTCGGTCAATCACGGGTGGCGGCGTCTTTGGGGTCGTGACAATGCCCAGCCATGATTCGTACTCCAAGCCAGGGATGGTTTCAGATGCCGCCGGTACCCCCGGCACCAGAGACTTGCCTTCGGTCGAGGTGACTGCAAGCGCTCGAACCTTGCCGCTACGAATCAGCGGGAGTGCGGCGGTGGCCGTTTCGACCATCAGGTCAACTCGTCCGGCCGCCACATCTGCGAACGCGGCAGGCGACCCCTTGTAGGGCACGTGTGCCAGATCGATGCCCGCTTCGGCATTGATCCACTCGCCCAAAAGGTGATGGGCCGCACCGATCCCCAGCGACGAGAAGGATAACTTGCCCGGGTTGGTTTTGGCCCGATCGATGAGGTCGCGAAGGGTGCGTATCGGAGACTCGTTGGCAACGCAATAAAACATCGGATAAACGGTGATCGTACTGATCCACGCAAAGTCATCAATCGGGTGCATGGGCATTTTCTTCAGCATCGCCGCCTGGCTGGCGTGTCCACTGGGAAGAAGCGCCCACGTGTAACCGTCGGGCTGGGCACGTGCTACGGCTTCGGCCGCGATCAGGCCGCCCGCCCCAGGGCGGTTCTCAACCACGACCTGTTGCCCCAGGACAGGGGCGAGGCGTTGTGCCATGAGTCGCGACACCACATCGGAGCTTCCTCCGGGCGCGAATCCCACCAGTAGCTTGATTGGTCGCGTTGGCCAGGCCTCGGTAGTCTGGGCGAAGGCCGACCGCGTGGCTCCCAGGCCGAGTGCTGCAAGGCTCGCGCCCACCATTCGTCGACGAGGAATTGGAAATAGGGAAATCTTTGACATGATGCGCTCCTTCAGCAATCAGGGCCAGCGTGCACCGGCGCCCAGCCGTGTGCTCGGATCCGAGGCACGGCCGGAGCGTGGCGTCCCGGCGACGGGCCCGGCTGTTCGGTCTGTCAGCTTAGCGCCCGTAGAGTGTTTTGGGGAGCCACAAGCCGATTTCAGGCAGCACATAAAGCAACACGATCGCGAACACCTGGATGCCCATGAAGGGTAGCATCCCGCGGAAAATCTGATTGAGTGTGACGTGTGGCGGGCTGACCCCTTTCAGGTAGAAGGCGGCCATTGCAACCGGCGGACTGAGGAAGGCGGTCTGGAGATTGAGCGCTACCAGAAGACCAAAGAACAGGGGGTCGACGCCGAAGTTGTCCAGCAGCGGAATGAAGATCGGCATGAAGATCACGATGATCTCGGTC
>SYIM01000181.1 GCA_005798775.1 Burkholderiales bacterium | reverse complement strand
TCGAAGCGGGCGTCCACGAGACTGGCATCACCATCCTGCAGATGGAAGTGGGCCTCGATACCGGTCCGATGTTGCTGCGCGAGGTCGTGCCCATCACTGATCTCGATACGGGCGGCAGTCTTCACGATCGGCTGGCAACGGTCGGTGCGCGGCTGGCGGTCCGGGCGCTCGATCGGCTGGTCGCAGGCCCTTTGGCCGCAACCCTCCAACCCGAAGCCGGCGTCTGCTACGCGCGCAAGATTAACCGCGACGACGCTGTGCTTGACTGGCAACAGGATGCGCAGACGCTCGCCCGGCAAATCCGCGCGTTCGACCCGGTGCCGGGATGTCGTGCCGTGCTCGCCGCCGAAAATGGGGCGATGCTCAAGGTCTGGCGGGCCCAGCCAGTGACTGAGGCCAACCCTGAGAGTGCGCCCCCCGGCACGGTACTGCGTTCGCCCGAGGGCGTTTTGCGCGTGGCCTGCGGGCAGGGGGCACTCGAGATCACCGAGCTGCAACGCCCCGGCGGCACCCGTCAACCGGCAGCGGCCTTCCTTCGCGGGCAGCCGATCGCGGCCGGCGAGCCATTTCAAGTGCCCCCGCGCTGAAGACGACGATGTCCACCACTTTGCGGTCGGCGCTTGCCGATGAAATGCGCTCGGCTGCCCAGGCACTCGGCGCGCTTGCCGCGGGAGAGCGGCTCGACTACGCGCTCGAGCAGGCCGAGCACGACCACGACCTCGCGCCGGCCTCCCGACCGGTGGTCCGCGATCTCGCCTACTCAGCAACCCGGGTGCTCGGCCTTTGCCAGGCGCTCGCGCGAGGCCTGAACATGCGCGAGCCAGCCGCGCCAGTCGCGGCGCTGCAATGGCTTGCGCTCTCTCAGCTGATCGCGCCGCAGCGCCACCCTGCCACCATCGTTAACCAGGCGGTTCGGGCAGCGCGCGCCGATCCGCAAACCGAGGGCGCTGCCGGCTTCATCAACGCGACGCTACGCGCGTTTCTCCGCTCGCCAGCGGCGTTGCTGGATGCGGCAAGGCGCCATCCCGAGGCGCGCTGGAATCACCCGGATTGGTGGCTCGACGTGTTGCGAATCGATTACCCGAACGCCTGGCAGGCGATCACCGAATCGGCGGACTGGCACCCGCCGCTCACGCTGCGCGTGAACCGCCGTCGTATCGCGCTTGCTGACTATGTGGCACGCCTGGAGGCGCAGGGTTACACCTGCCGCGTGGTGGGTCCGGCAGCGGTCATCGTGGAGCCGGCCGGGTCGGTGCTAGCGCTTCCGGGTTGGGCTGAGGGGCTGGTGTCGGTGCAGGATGAGGGAGCCCAGCGTGCCGCGTTATGGCTCGATTTGCAGGACGGTCAGCGGGTGCTTGATGCCTGCGCGGCACCGGGTGGCAAAAGTGCCCATATCCTGGAAGAAGCGGCGGTACATCTCACCGCGCTCGACCTCAAGCCCAGGCGTCTCGAACGGGTGCGCGAGGGGCTCGAGCGGCTGGGCCTCGCCGGCACGCTGCTCTGCGGCGATGCAGCGACTCCTCGGCGTTGGTGGGACCGGGTGCCCTTTGACCGGATCCTGGTCGATGCGCCCTGCACGGCATCGGGCATCGTCCGGCGCGCGCCCGACTCGCGGTGGCTGCGCCGCCGTGGCGATCTCACGACACTGGCGGCAGCCCAGACGCGGATCATCGACGCGCTTTGGCCCTTGCTGAAACCCGGTGGTAAATTGCTCTATGCCACCTGTTCGGTGTTCAGGGCAGAGGGGCAGGACATCATCGAGTCCTTTTTGAAGCGCCACAAAGATGCCCGTGAGCTGGCCCTGCCCGGTGGCTCGCATGCAGCCGTCCGCACTGACTCCCTTGGGCCGGGTTTCCAGCTTTTGCCCACCAGCATGCCATCCGAAGACCACGACGGATTTTTCTATTGCCTGATCGAGAAACGTCGCCCGTGACCCTGACTGCCCAACTGCTTGCAGTGCTGATCGCGCTACTCCTGAGTCTGCCTGTTGCGGGCGCGCAGGACGGATCGGTGCGGCTCGAGCCTGCAACCGACGGGCGCGCCTGGGTGCTGTCGGCCGACCTTGAGCCGCCGCGTACACCGCGGCTTGAGGACGCAGTGATGAAAGGCGTGCCACTCCATTTCGTGGTGGAGATCGAATTGCTGCGGCCGCGCTGGTACTGGCGGGACCAGCGCGTAGCCCAGGCAAGCAGCCGCGTGCGACTGACCTATCACGCGCTCGCACGCGAGTTCCGCGTCACCCGCGACGAAGGCCCGTCAACCCTTCATGAATCATTCGAGGCGGCACTGGCCGGGGTGGTTCAGGTGCGTAACTGGCGTATCAATCCGGGCGAGGCGATCGCACCGGGCGACTACCTTGTCCAGGCCCGCATCCGGCTCGACGCCACCCAGCTACCCCGGGCACTCCAGGTCGATGCCCTCACCAACCGAGACTGGAATCCACAGGTCGAATGGACGCGCGCGAACTTTACGCTGCCCCCGACACCGACAAACGCGCGATAGGCCGGCTGCTGCGCTTTGCGCTGATCGCATCGGTTGGTTTCGCCGTGGTGCTCCTGGTGCTGCTCGCAGGGGCAAGCGCGAACACCTCGATTTTCGAGCGGCACTATCCCGCGCTTCTGGTCACCACCGCGGTCATGGCGCTTGCGCTGTTGGTGCTGGTGGCGGAACTCGTCCGGCGGCTGATCCAGCGCTATCGGCGGGGGCTATTTGGCACCCGGTTGATGGCGCGGCTCGCGCTGTCCTTCACCGTCATGACGGTGGTTCCGGTTTCGCTCATCTATCTGGTGTCGGTGCATTTCATCGGCCGCTCGGTGGAGTCCTGGTTCGCGGTGCCGGTCGAGCGAGCACTCGACTCCGGCATGAGCCTGGGCCGCGCGACACTGGACGCTCAGCTCTCTGACCTCCTCTACAAGGCTCGCGCCGTGTCCGGGTCGCTTGGCGATACGCCCCCAGCGGGCTGGTCGGCGCAATTGAACCGACTGCGCGAACAACTCGATCTTCAGGATGCGCTGGTGGTGAGCGGCGGGCGTAACCTGATCGTGGCGGTGGGGGGACGGCTGTCGGCCCTGGTGCCCGACCTGCCAACGCCGGCTGCGCTTCGCCAGGCGCGTCTAACGCGCCTTTATTCGACGTTTGAAACCCGGGAGGTGGCCGGGCAGTCGTTCCGGGGTCTGCTGATGCGGGTGATCGTGCCCATCAACGCCGAGGGCTTGCGCTTCGAAGAGGGTGCGTATCTGCAACTGATCCAGGAAGTGCCAGCACTGCTTGCCGAGCATACCGATGCCCTGGAGCAGGGACGCCGGGACTTCCAGCAGCTCGCGCTTTCGCGCGAGAGCTTGTCGCGCATCTTCAATGTCACGCTAACGCTGATTTTCATCTTGACCGTGTTTTCGGCTGTGGCGGCTGCATTCCTGTTGTCGGGGTGGCTCACCGGGCCTCTGTCGATGTTGGCGGCCGGCACGCGCGCGGTGGCCGAGGGCGACTACCGGCCGGTGAAGGCCTACTCGGGGCGCGATGAGCTGGGGGTGCTCACTCAGTCATTCAACATGATGACCCGCCAGCTCGAAGATGCGCGCACGCTGGTCGAGCGCAACCAGCGTGAAATCGAGCAAGCGCATGCGCGGCTGGTGAGTGTGCTCGCCAATCTCACCGCGGGCGTGATGGTGCTCGATGCTCACTGGCGGATCACGCTCGCCAACCCCGGCGCCGAGCAGATTCTTGGTCAGCCGCTTGACCAGAGCCTGGCCATGCCGATTTCCATGATTGCGCCGCTGGCCCCTTTTTCCGACGAAATTCGTCAGGCTTTTGTCGAGCTTCAGGCGAGCGGACCCGGCAGTTGGCAGCGGCAGTTTGTACTGCGATCGCGCGATACCCCGCCCTCGGCCGAGCCGGCGTCAGCGGCAAGCGTAGGCAAAACGCTCCTTGCGCGCGGCTCGGTGCTGCCGGGTGAGGGATTTGTGATGGTCTTTGACGATCTCACCGAGGTGATCTCGGCGCAGCGCACCATGGCCTGGGCGGAGGTCGCCCGGCGGCTTGCCCATGAGATCAAGAATCCGCTCACCCCCATTCAGCTCTCAGCCGAACGCCTGAAGCTGCGGCTCCACGACAAGCTTTCCGGGTCCGACGCCGATCTCCTCAATCGGAGCTCGCAGACCATCGTCGACCAGGTGGCTGCGCTCAAGCATCTGGTCGATGAGTTCCGGGAGTACGCCCGATTACCGGCGGCACGGCTTGCGCCGCTCGATTTCAACCAGCTGATCGATGAGATTGCACCCCTGTTTTCGGCGGGCGGGCGCCTGCACACGCAGCTTGCTCCCAACTGTCCGCTGGTGATGGCTGATGCCGCGCAGCTTCGCCAGGTGGTCCTCAACCTGATCGGTAACGCGAGCGAGGCCACCGAACGGGTACCTGCGCCGCGGGTAGAGCTCCTCACCGGTGTGGTGCAGCTTGCCGATGGGGAATTGGCGGTGCGCCTGGTGGTTCGCGATAACGGTCCTGGCTTTACGCCCTCGATGCTCGCACGAGCTTTTGAGCCCTATGTCACCAGCAAGCCGCGCGGCACAGGGTTGGGGCTTGCTATTGTTCGTAAGATCGTCGATGAGCACGGCGCGCGCATCGATCTGGGCAACCGGATCGACGAAAGCGGTACGATTCTGGGTGCCCAGATCGCATTACTCTTTACGAAGATCGCAAAAAGCGGGGAAAATCCCCATGTGTCTGCAGCCAACACCGCCTAGAGAGCTTCACGAATGGCCGAGATCCTCGTGGTCGATGATGAAATCGGCATCCGCGAATTGTTATCCGAAATCCTGGGTGACGAAGGTCACACCATCTTGCTCGCCGACAGCGCACGCGAGGCGCGCGCCGTTCGTGAGCGTCAGCGGGTCGATCTGGTGTTGCTCGACATCTGGATGCCCGATACCGATGGCATCACGCTATTGCGTGAGTGGGCCTCTGGCGGGCGGCTTACCATGCCGGTCATCATGATGTCGGGTCATGCAACCATCGATACCGCGGCCGAGGCCTCGCGAATCGGTGCGAGCGACTTTCTGGAAAAGCCGATCACGCTGCAAAAGCTGCTGCGTGCGGTGCAAAACGGCCTTAGGCGGCCGGCACAAAAGCCCGCGGGTGTGCCTGCGCCGTCGGCGGGCACCCCGGTCGCGCCCGTGCCTCGCGACGCCGGGCCTGCCGGCGTGATGCCGGCTGCGAACGCGGTTGAGCCGCCCGCGGCGTTCGGCGAGCCCGTGACCGCGCCGCTTGCGGTGACGCTGGCGGTTCCCGATTCGCCTGCAGCGCGGCTGCTGCTGCGCGAACTGCCGCTCGATGCGCCGCTTCGCGATGCGCGCGATGCATTTGAACGCGCTTATTTTGAGCATCACCTGATGCGCGAGCAAGGCAGCATGACCCGGGTCGCCGAGCGCACCGGACTCGAGCGCACCCATCTTTATCGCAAGCTCAAGCAGCTCGGCATTGACCTCTCGCGCGGCCTCTGGCGCAAACCCCCGACCAATTGAAGATCATCATTCTTGGCGCCGGACGGGTCGGCGGCTCAGTGGCTGAAAGCCTGGTTTCGGAGCGAAACGACATCACGGTGGTCGACACCGACGTCACGCAGCTGGCTGCGCTTCAAGACCGGCTCGATCTGAGAACGCTGGCTGGCAACGGCACGCATCCGCCCGTGCTCGCGCAGGCAGGCGCCGAAGATGCCGACATGCTGATTGCAACGACTGCGCGTGACGAGACCAATCTGGTCGCTTGTCAACTCGCGGCACGGCTGTTCAATATCCCTACCCGCATCGCGCGGATCCGCGCGCCGGAGTTTCTCGAGCATCCCGAGCTCACCGGTGTTGACGGGTTTCAGGTCGACCATCTGATCTGCCCCGAGCAGACCGTGACCGATTATGTGATGAAGCTGATCGAGTTCCCCGAGGCGCTGCAGGTGCTGGAGTTCGCTGGCGGTCGCGCAAGCCTGATCGCGGTTCGCGCCTACGAGGGGGGGCCGCTGGTCTCGCATCCGATTCGCGACCTGCGAGCCGCGCACCCCAGCATCGACATGCGGATCGTGGCGATCTTTCGCAATGACCGCGCGCTGCCGCCCGAGGGCGACACCTTGATCCAGCCAGGCGACGAGGTGTTCATTCTTGCCGCCGCTGAGCACATCCGCACCGCCCTGTCCGATCTGCGGCGAATGGATCAGCCGGTTCGTCGCGTCATGATCGCGGGGGGCGGCAATATCGGGCTGCGCCTTGCGCGCGGCTTACGTGATCATTACCAGGTGAAGCTGATCGAGGCTGATGCCCAGCGCTGTAACTATCTCGCCTCTCAGCTTGATCCCAATCACGCGCTAGTCCTGAATGGTGACTGCACCGACGAGGATCTGCTCGGCGAGGAGGGCGTCGATGAGATGGACCTGTTCGTTGCGCTCACATCCGACGATGAAAACAACATCATGTCGTGCATGCTCGCCAAGCGGATGGGTGCACGACGCACCATCGCGCTCATCAACCGTCAGGCGTATGCCGACCTGGTGCAGGGCAATCGGATCGATGTCGCGATCGTACCCTCTCAGGCCACGATAGGCAGTCTCCTCAAGCATGTGCGCCGCGGCGATGTGGTGGCGGTGCACTCGCTTCGCCGGGGCGCGGCCGAAGCGCTTGAAGCGATTGCCCATGGCGACCCGAAGTCCTCGCGAATAGTCGGCCGACGAATCGAACAACTCGAACTGCCGCAGGGCGCGACCATTGGCGCGATCGTGCGCGCGGTGGCGCCTGCTGATCCGCTCTCTGAAGACGATGCCGGGGGTTTCGAAGTCATCATGGGGCACCACGACACGGTAATCAAGCCTGAAGACCATCTGATCGTCTTCGTGAGCAACAAACGTCTGTTGCCCCGCGTTGAGAAGCTGTTCCAGGTCGGCGTCGGGTTCTTCTGACGTGTTGCGATTGCTTATCGTTGCGCCCGTGCTGGGCAGCCTGCTGATGCTGTTCTCGATCGCGTTTCTGCCGGCCTTTGCCTGGTCGCTCGCCGCTGATGACGGCATGCACACGGCTTTTGCCGGATCGGCCATCGGATGCTTTGTCGTGGGTCTGACCGTGTGGTGGGCCACCCGTCGCGGCCACCGCGAGGTACAGCCCCGAGATGGCCCGCTGCTGGTGGTGTTTGGCTGGCTGCTGGTTGCGTTTGCGTCGATGCCACCGCTGCTGGTGGCCTGCCCGCAGCTCTCGTTTGCCAAGGTGTTCATGGAGACGCTCTCCGGGCTCACTACCACGGGGGCTACCGTGCTCTCGGGTCTGGACGCGCTGCCTCAGTCGGTCAACCTCTGGCGACATACGCTGCAATGGTTTGGCGGCATGGGCATCATCGTCATGGTGGTTGCGGTGTTGCCACTTCTTGGCGTGGGCGGGATGCAGCTTTTCCGCGCCGAAACCCCCGGGCCGATGAAAGAGGGCAAGCTCACGCCGCGAATCACGCAGACCGCAAAAATGATGTGGGCCGGGTATGTGCTGCTCACGCTCCTTTGCGGTCTGGCGCTTTGGGCGGCTGGCATGACCCCGTTTGATGCGGTGTGTCATGCGCTCTCCACCGTCTCGTTGGGTGGCTTTTCCACCCGTGATGCCAGTATCGGTGCGTTCGATTCGCTCCGTATTGAACTGGTGCTCGCGGTCTTCATGGTGCTATCCACGATCAACTTCGGCACCCATTTTCTTGCGCTGCGAAGCCGCTCGCCCGCGGTCTATCTTCGCGATCTTGAGGCCTCCTCCTCCGTACTTCTCATCCTGGTGAGCGCGGCCGGCATTACTGCACTTCTCGTCTGGGAGCAGGTCTTCGACAGCGCCGCCGAGGCGCTCAGGCATGGCGTCTTCAACACCATTTCGGTGGCAACCTCCACTGGCTTCGTGACCCGCGATTACGCGCAGTGGCCTGTGTTTGCGCCGCTCTGGATGATTTTCCTTGCCTGCATCGCCTCCTCCGCCGGATCGACTGGCGGTGGCATCAAGATGGTTCGCGCCCTCATCCTCGTCAAGCAGGCGGGGCGCGAACTCAAGCGGCTGGTTCATCCGCGCGCGGTTTTCCCACTGTCGATCAACGGCAATCCAGTTGATGAGCGCGTGATCTATTCGGTCTTCGGCTTCATGCTGTTGTGGGGGGCCACCCAGCTGATTCTCACCTTCGCGATGGTGCTGACCGGCGTTGATTTTGATTCGGCGCTGTCGGCGGTGGTGGCGTCGGTGAACAACCTCGGGCCTGCGCTCGGGCGATTCGGGCCAGCGGAGAACTTTTCATCGCTCACCGACTTTCAGGCGGTGCTGCTCGCGACCGCGATGCTGGCTGGCCGGCTCGAACTGCTCACCTTCTTCGCGGTGATCACGCCGGCTTTCTGGAGGCGCTGAGCGCGTGCGCCTGCCGGTGACTGTGCTCGCGGGACTCGCAGGGCCCTGCAAGGCGGGCCTGATCGAGCGCTGGCGCGCAGCCGCCCCCCAACCGGCTGCGCTGGTGATCGACCGGGGTGATGACTTCAAGTTTCCGCGCGCGGGTGACCGCGCCGACGAGGCCACTGCGACCGATCCCGGGCTCGAGCGGGTCGGTGGCTGCGTTTGCTGTACAGGCCTCGCGGCGCTTGGGGCTTCACTGAGAAAGCTGTCGCGTCGAGGCGCGTGGGCGCATCTTCTGGTTGACCTGAACGGTGGGGCGCATCCAGCGTCGTTTGTCGATGCACTGCGCGCGCCGCCGCTCGCGGGAGGGGTGCGTCTGGCGGAGCTTGTGAGCGTGATCGATGCCGGGAGGCTCTCCGCGCGGCTCGCAGGACCCCCGCGGCGCTGGCTCGTTGAGCAGGTGCAAAGCGCTGACCGAGTGGTGTTGTGGGTGCCGGCAGCGATGCTGCCCGCTGAGATCGATGCGCAGGTTGGGCAGTTGCTTGGGCTCGCGGTTGATCCCCGCTTTGTGCCCGAGATCCAGGTCTGGCGCGATGGCACGTCGCCGCCCCCGATTCACGCACGAGAGCGATGGCCCCCGGTACCGACGATGCCAGGTGAGTACGCCTCGGCGGCGCCCGCCGCATGTCCGGGCGAACAGGCATCGGTGCTGCTTTCGGCGACGCCTGGCGTGGTGTCCCGCTGGCACTGGCGCTGGCGCGCCCCGCCTGACAAGGTGTTTGACCGTCCCCGCCTGATTGAGGTGGTCGCCGCGATCGCGCATGAGTGGGCCGACATGGCTGCGGTGCTGCGTACCGAGCGCGACTGGTACCGCTATCAGGCGGGACGCTGGGCGCCCGACCTGTGGCGGCGTGACAGCCGGGTATCGCTCAGCATCGAGCCCGACCGGCTGGCGAGCGTGCAAGCGCCCCTTGCCGCGTTCGCCGATTGTCTGAACGCCTGCGAACGAGGAGGGCCTTGAAAGCGGGAGCGGGATCCCCAGATAGTGGGTGTTAAGGTGCTTGGAATCACGTCATGCATATGATCTACAACAGCCCTGTTTACTGCGTCATGGAAATTGCCGGCTTTGACGGCGCGCCGCGCGGCGTGGAAATTCTCGACAAGCTCGCGCGCCGCGAAATTTATCTGGAGGGCCCGCTTGCCGAGGCGTTCAAAAGCGGCGTTGCGCAGATCGTATCGGGCGAACCCAGCGTCGAGGCGATCGACCATTTCATCAGCCAGTATCAGGGGCTGATGCAGCAGCCCCTGGCGCTTCACTGAGCTGAGGCTCGGGCCTTGGCCGCTCGCTCGCGCGCTTGCCTGAGCACTGCTGAGGTTCACCCCGCCAAGACGGCGGTTAGCCCGGTTGCCACGCCTCGCAAGACGCGCGTCGCGCGCTACCGTCAGAACTGCTCCCAGGGCAGCGCGTCAAAACGCCAGCCATTCACCTTGCTGCGCTGACGGTCGGTGTTCAGGAAACCTTCAAAGCCGTGCGTCACGTTGTAGACCTGAGAAAAACCTGCGGCTTCGAGCGCCTGTCCCGCCTCGGCTGAGCGGCGACCGCTACGGCAGATCAGTACGACCGGTCGATCGGTGACGTGGGCGGCGAGCTTTCGTACCTCGGCCGTGAAATGTGGGTTCAATTCCCAG
The DNA here is from genome assembly GCA_005798775.1 of Burkholderiales bacterium. GTDB lineage: Bacteria > Pseudomonadota > Gammaproteobacteria > Burkholderiales > Burkholderiaceae_E > SYIM01. Next base: position 3,321 of record SYIM01000181.1, on the reverse strand, counting down.
TCGGGCGCCTCGCACCAGGCAATATGGATCGACCCGAGCGCGTGGCCGACAAAAAAATATTCCGCGTCACTGCGGCAGTCGATGAAAAGCGCATTGGGGTTCTGATGAATCAACCCGTGCGCCTCGAGCGGAAGCAGGTGCTTCGCGGGGGGCCTTATTTTGCAAACAGCGACGCGAGGTCGCGAAACGCTTTGAATTCGAGTGCGTTACCCGAGGGGTCAAGAAAAAACATGGTTGCCTGCTCGCCCGCTTCACCCTTGAAGCGAATATGGGGTTCGATGATAAAGCGCTGACCGACCGCCTGAAGTTTCGCAGCAAGGGATTCCCATTCGTTCATGGGTAGCACCACCCCGAAGTGGCTCACCGGAACGTTGTCGCCATCGACCGCGTTGGTGGCTGCACGACCAGTCTCCTGCGGAGCAAGGTGAGCCACCACCTGGTGGCCGTAGAGATCGAAGTCGACCCATTCGTGGCTGCTGCGGCCTTCAGGGCAGCCCAGAAGCTCGCCATAAAACGCGCGCGCCGCCGCCAGGTCGTGCACCGGAAAAGCCAGGTGAAATGGATGCACAGCCATCAGAACCGTCCGAGGAAGGCGGCCGCCCGTCGGGCGATCGTCCAGATTGACCAGAAGAGAATGATGCCCGAAGCTGCGCCGGGTTCGCGCAAGCGGTGCAGTGTGCGCTGGGTGTTTATGGTTCGTCAGGTCGGCCGGTGCGCGCGGCAGCCGCTGGCGAGCCACAGCGCTCGGCGACGCGCGCCCCCACCCGGTCGCCGGCCTGGATACCCATCGCTCGCGCGGGGCCGTTGACATGGCTCACGACGCCGTTTGCGAGACCGTCGGCAGCTTCGCCGATTCGGGCCGAGACATGCGAGTAGGCGCAGCCCGCCACGCCGATCGCCTCGAGCATGGGGAGGCCGGCAATGCCCGCGTCGTCTTTGCCAATGCCGGCATCGTTGAAAAAAACGATCAGTGGCCGATGCGGGTGATCAACCACGAAGCTTGCTGCCGAGACGCCTCCGTGTGAGCCTGAAACGATCACCGTACCGGCCGAGTGCTCGCCGAGCGTTGACACCAGCGCGATCGAGTCGAGCAGGACGGGGGCGTGGCGTGCCGACATGGGCGCGGTTTAATCGAAGGGCTTGCGCATCCAGTCAGGGACCGGTACGGCGCGCAGCTTCACATTTTCATCGCCGGGCTGACGCTCGCCTACGAAGCGCAGCACCGTGCCATCGCAGATCAGCGTCTCGCCCCGGACAATACGATGTGTCATCACAAAGGTGCGGCTTCGCCACTCGGTAATCGAGGTCCTCACCTCGACCGACTCCCCGTAGCGGGCGGGCGCACGGAAGGTGGCTTTGGCATCGATCGACGGCCAGACCACCAGCCCGGTCTCGCGGCTGACCTTCTCCGCAGACAAGCCCACCGAGGCGAACATCTCGTGCATGCCGGCATCGAACCAGCGGAAAAAATTAGGAAAATAGACGATACCGGCCGGGTCGCAGTCGCCAAACGCGATCCGTACCGGCAGGATGAATTCGCGCGGGGTTGTCATGGCGATGCCGTTAGCAGCCACGCGCGAGTGCGGAGAGCGGTCCGGGAGATTGGCCGAAGCGGGCGGTGATGGCGGCTGAGGCCTGATCGAGCTGGGTAAGGGTGCCAGAATCGATCGGGATCATTTGAGAGCGCGCGCGCCGAGCGGCGCGCTCGGGGTCACCCGGCACCAGCACCGGCCCATCGGTGTTGTCTGACGAGGGCGGGGCCGATCGTACCCAGTCGATGAATTCGCGTGCCTGGGCCTCGAACCACTGCCCGGTACCCAGCCGGCTGGGGTCAAAGATGATCGCAAGCATGTTGTTCCAGACCCCGTGCACCGGCAGACGGGTGGTGGGCTGTACGGTTTCACCGCCCGAGAGCGCAGCGCCCAGTAGCTCGCACACCATGGCAAGCGCATGGCCCTTGTGGCCGCCCGCGGTACGAAGCGCGCCAAAGGGCCCGCCTTCGGGTTCGAACATTACCGCCGGGTCGTCGGTGGGTCGGCCGCCTGCGTCGAGCAGGCTTCCCGCGGGGACGCGAACCCGCTTGTTGTAGGCTACGCGAGCCTTGCCGTGCGCGATGGCGCTGGTGGCGAAATCAAGCACGATCGGCTCGCCGCCCGGGATCGGGATGCCAACGGTGAACGGATTGGTGAGATAACGAGCCCGGCCGCCGCCATGCGGGGCTACCATTGGCATGTGGCTCACTGCATTGGTGAAGTGAATCGAGACCATCCCGGCGGCAATCGCCTGCTCGGCCCAGTGACCCACGCGGCCGAGGTGGTGCGAATTCTTGAGCGCCATCACGCAGGTGCCGTGTTCGCGCGCCCGCCCGATCGCGATATCCATGGCCTGATGCGTGACCGACTGGCCCATGCCGCGCCGGCCGTCGACCACGATGAGACTTGCCGAATCGGTCGCGAGCGTCACCCGCTGATTGAGCTGAAGCTCGTTGTTGAGAAGCGAGGCCACATACTTGGGCGCCATGCCCACGCCATGCGAATCGTGGCCGGCAAGGTTGGCGCCCACCAGATGATCGGCGGTGAGCCGCGCCTCGACCTCGTACGAGCCCGCGGCACGAAACAGATCGACCACCCAGCTGTGGAGGGCGACCGTGGGGATCAGGTGCTCGGCCATGTTGTCCCCCTCAGACCACGCGTACGCGCAGTTCGCCCAGTCCTGCGACGCGGCCCACCATCAGGTCCCCGCGTACCACGGCAGCCACACCCTCGGGCGTGCCGCTGTAGATCAGGTCGCCGGGCGCAAGCTCCCAGAGTGCGGACAGGTGCTCGATGATCTCGCCGATATTCCAGATGAGCTTGAACACATCGCTTGATTGGCGGACGGCACCGTTCACCTCAAGCGAAATCGCGCCTGCTGCCATGGGCGAGGCGCTGGTTGCGCGGTGGATCGGGCCGATTGGTGCGCTCGCATCGAACGCCTTTCCGACCTCCCACGGCCGTCCCGCCTTGCGCGCCACCATCTGCAGGTCACGCCGGGTCATGTCAAGGCCAACCGCATAGCCGTAGACATGCCGCCCGGCGTGGGCGGCCGCAATCGCGCGCCCGCCCACGCCAATCGCCACCACCAGCTCGATTTCATGGTGCAGGTCTTCGGTACCTGGGGGATAGGGCATGTCGCCGGTGGCGCCATCGGCGATCACCACGAGCGCATCGGCGGGCTTGGCAAAAAAGAACGGTGGCTCGCGGCCGGTAAAGCCCATTTCCTTGGCATGTTCGACGTAGTTGCGGCCGACGCACCAGACGCGGCGCCCCGGAAAGTGGTCCG
>SYIM01000180.1 GCA_005798775.1 Burkholderiales bacterium | reverse complement strand
TGCCGGTCCACGGGTGATCGAGCAGACCGTTCTCGAGAATCTCCCTGAAGGGTTCCAGCGAGCCGAGTTCCTGCTCGAAAAAGGCGCCATCGACATGATTATTGATCGCCGTCAGATGCGTGATGAAATCGCCCATCTGCTCGCGCTTCTCACTCGCCAGTCTTCCGAGGCCCTGTCCTGAGCGCACCGGCTGCCGATCTGACGCTCACCGGCTGGCTGACGCGAGTCGAGTCGATTCACCCTCGCAGTATCGAACTCGGACTGGATCGGGTGCGGGCGGTTGCCGCCCGCCTTGAACTGTCGCTCTCGCCGGTGGTCATCACGGTCGGGGGCACCAACGGCAAAGGCTCGACCTGCGCCATGCTGGAGTCAATTCTGCTTGCCGCAGGGTATCGGGTGGGGCTCTACACGTCGCCTCATCTGATGCACTTCAACGAGCGCGCAAGGATCAACGGCGGGGCGGTGAGCGACAGCTGGCTCATTGAGCGTTTCAGGCAAGTGGAGGAGGCTCGTGCTGACACACCGCTCACCTACTTTGAATTCACCACGCTTGCCATTCTGCGTGGTTTTCAGCAAACGGCGCTGGATGTGGTGATGCTGGAAGTGGGGCTGGGCGGGCGGCTGGATGCGGTTAACCTGATCGATGCGCACTGCTCGATCGTCACTTCGGTCGACCTGGATCACGTCGATTACCTGGGGCCAACGCGCGAATCCATCGGATTCGAGAAAGCGCATATCTTTCGACCGGGTCGTCCTGCGATCTGCGCCGATCCCATGCCGCCTGCCTCGCTGACCGATTACGCCCGTTCGATCGGTGCCGACCTCTGGTGCTTCGGGCGAGATTTCAATTACTCGGGTGACCGGCAGCAGTGGGCCTACGGGGGGCGCGCGCAACGACGCGCGAGCCTCGCCTATCCGGCCTTGCGCGGGGCGAACCAGTTGCTCAATGCGTCCGGCGTGCTGGCTGCGCTCGAGGCGCTTCGTAGTCAGTTGTCTGTCAGCGCGCAGGCCATCCGGCAGGGCTTTGCGACGGTCGAGTTACCCGGCCGGTTCCAGGTGCTCGCTGGTCGTCCGTCGGTGATCCTCGACGTGGCGCATAACCCCCATGCTGCGGCGCATCTGGCCAGCAATCTCGACAATATGGGATTCTTCCCAGAAACCTGGGTGATTTTCGGTGCAATGCGGGACAAGGATATCGATCGCATCATCGCAGCGCTTGGGGAGCGGGTGGATCACTGGCTGGTGGTGGATCTACCCGGCTCACGAGCTGCGTCGGCCACCTTCCTGGCCGAGCGGGTGGCTGCGGTTCGCGGTACGTCGACCAAGCCGGATATCGAGCGTTTTACAAGTCCCCGGACGGCTCTCGAACGGGCACGCGCCCGTGCGGGGGACGATGATAGAATCGTTGTCTTCGGGTCCTTTGTGACCGTCGCGGACATCCTCTCAGCCCGTGCCGAAGTTTCCCCACCCCGCACAGCCTGACCGTCACTTGTTTCGGTCAACGCCGGAGAAGTCGTATGGCCCGGCGTGATATGGTCGATCAGCCGCCAGCTGATCCCGGACTTCCATTCAAGCGCCGAGCGCGGCGACGCCTGGTCGGGGCCTTGGTTATTGGGCTGGCCGTGGTCGTTACCTTGCCCATGGTGCTCGACCGAGAGCCGCGATACCCTCGACCCGATATCCGGGTCGATATCCCCTCGCGCGACGCGCAGTTACCGGTTCGGCCACCTGGAGAGACCGATTCGCCACCCGCCGTCCAGCGCGCGCCAGTCAATGCCGATTCGGCTCGCGCGGCCCGCTCTGAAGCGGGGCGCGTAGCCGAAGCACGGGCAACCGCGGGAGGCAGCGCGCCGCCCGATCCATCGCAGGCTGCCGCGGATGCACGGCAGCTGGCTCGCGAGCCCATGACTCAGCAACTCGACGTTCCCGCGGACGGTGCTGCGCAATCGCGAAGCAGTGCTGGGGCGCGAGCTGACTCCGATGCCGCCCGCGCCGCGGCTGCTAAATCCGACGCAGCACGCGCTGAAGCTCAGCGGCAGGAAGCAACCCGTACTGAGGCCGCGCGAGCTGAAGCCGCGCGCGCTCACGCAGCGCGTGCCGAAGCCGCTCGCGCGGAGGGTGTTCGTGCCGAAGCCGCCCGAGCCGAAGCTTCTCGAGCCGAAGCTTCTCGAGCCGAAGCTTCTCGAGCCGAAGCCGCCCGGGCGCAGGCTGCCCGCCAGCAGGCCGCCGCTGCGGGTGCTGATACCACGCGGCAAAGCGCCGATACGCCACCGCGTGCTTACCCCAGCCAGAACTGGTCGGTACAAATTGGGCAATTCGCACGCCCTGAAAATGCCCGGGCGGCCGAAGCGCGTGCCAGCAGCCTGGGGCTGCGGGCCTACAGCGAAACTCTTCAAACCGCCCAGGGCGAGCGTGTTCGCGTCCGTACAGGCCCGTTTGCCACTCGCGCCGCCGCCGAAGAGGCGCGCGGCAGGTTGCTCGCCGCAGGGATGGACGCCGCGCTGGTCGCCCCTGAGGCGGGTCGATGAGTGCGCTCACGACTTGGGATTGGCTGCTCGGTGGAATCGTGTTCGTCTCAATTGCACTGGGACTGCTCCGAGGCCTGATTCGAACTGCGTTTGCGCTCGCCTCCTGGGTGGTCGCGCTGGTCGGCGCGCTCCTTGGCAGTCCGATTCTGATCAGCGCGCTTGGTGTTGCTGCGCCGGTCTGGGCGCTTGCGCTGCCTGTTTTCCTGATCCTGTTCCTCGTCACCCGCTATGTGGGCGCGCTGATTGCCAGAGGGCTCGCGGCGGTGGGCCTGGGGGGGCTCGATCGGATGTTGGGTGGCGTCATCGGGGTGGCACGAGCGGTCATCGTATTTGCCATCATTGCGATGGTGGCCGCGCTTGCGGGGCTCGATCGTGACCCGGCTTGGAGCGAGGCGCGCTGCCGCCCGCTCCTCGATGAAATCACAGCGCGCCTGATGCCCCACCTGCCGCTTCGTCCTGCGGGCGTGCTGAAGGCCGCCTGAGTCTTTGCTTACCGCGTCCGGAGCCAAGCCATGTGCGGAATTCTTGGGGTGATTTCCCGCTCGCCCGTCAACCAGCTGCTCTACGATGGTCTGCTGCTTTTGCAGCATCGAGGGCAGGATGCGGCTGGCATCGCGACAGCGTCGAACAAGAAATTCAGCCTGCACAAGGCCAACGGGCTGGTGCGCGATGTGTTCCGCACCCGCAACATGCGAGCGCTGCCGGGCACCTCGGGTATCGCGCATGTTCGCTATCCCACAGCGGGGTCGGCGTCTGACTCCGAAGAAGCGCAGCCCTTTTACGTGAATGCGCCCTTCGGTGTCACGCTGGCACACAACGGCAATCTCACCAACGCTGCGCAGCTCTCGGAAGAGATGTTTCGTCGAGACCGGCGCCATATCAACACAGCCTCCGATTCAGAGGTGTTGCTCAATGTGCTTGCGCATGAGCTGCAGGAGAAGGCGCGCGGCATCACGCTCGATCCGGACACCATCTTTGCTGCCGTCACCGGGTTACAAGCGCGCGTGCGGGGTGCCTACGCCTGTGTGGCGGAGATCGCGGGCTACGGCATTCTCGCGTTTCGCGATCCTTTTGGTATTCGGCCGCTTTGCTACGGCGCGGCCGAAACCGATGCAGGGACCGAATATCTGGTTGCCTCTGAATCGGTGGCGCTTGAAGGCCTCGGGTTCCGATTGGTGCGCGATATCCAGCCTGGCGAGGCCCTGTTCATCGACCTCGATGGCAATTTTCATTCGCGGCAGTGCTCGCTATCAGCGTCGCTTAATCCCTGCATGTTTGAGTTCGTTTATTTCGCGCGGCCCGACTCGCTGATCGATGGTGTTTCGGTTTATGCCGCCCGGCTTCGCATGGGGGAATATCTGGCGCAGAGCGTCTCGAGTGCGCTCCATCGCGGCGACATCGATGTGGTCATGCCCATTCCCGACACTTCTCGTCCGTCGGCGATGCAGCTTGCTAATCGGCTCGGACTCGACTACCGCGAGGGCTTTCTCAAGAACCGCTACGTTGGCCGTACCTTCAT
>SYIM01000179.1 GCA_005798775.1 Burkholderiales bacterium | reverse complement strand
CGCGACCACCCGCGCCCAGTTGATAGAGTTAACAGTACCGATCGCGTAGCGCTGCTTGAAAGCTAGGTCGGCGGACACCGCCTTCACCATATCCTGGCAACCATCGAACACGCCGTCCACCGCAATGTTAAAAATATTAGGGTCAGCAAGCGAATACATCTGCGCAGCCTGAAAGGCGCTCATGCGCGCATGAGGCGACAGCATGAAGACGCGAATGCCACGGCGGCCGCGCATGGCGTACTCAGCCGCGCTGCCGGTGTCGCCCGAGGTGGCCCCAAGGATGTTGAGCTGCGCGCCGGTCTTGCCAAGCACGTGCTCAAAAAGACGCCCGAGGAGCTGCATGGCGACATCTTTGAAGGCAAGCGTTGGGCCGTTTGAAAGATGCAGCAAATAGAGGCCATCGGTGCCCAGCGCCGACAGCGGCGTGACCTGCTCGCTGCCGAAGACCTGCGCGTTGTAGGCTGACGCAGTGAGTTCGGCGAGCACCGCAGGTTCGATATCGGTGGCGTAGAGGCTCAGCACCTCGAAGGCAAGCTCAGCATAAGAAAGCTCGCGCCAGCGTGCGAGCGTGGCGCCATCGATCTGGGGATAGCGCTCTGGCACCACCAGCCCCCCATCAGGGGACAACCCGCCCAGAAGCACCTCGGAAAACCGCGCCGGCGCCATGCCGCCGCGAGTAGACAGGTAGTTCAAGACAGCTCTTCCATCCGAAGCCGCACAACGTTTGAGAGCACCGTGGGGAGCGCCTGAATGCGCACGATCGCATCATCAACCCGGCCCTCGATGGCGCGGTGCGTGAGGAGAATGAAATCGGTCTGGTTTTCACCCTCGCCCGCCTCGCGCTGAAGCGCTGCATCAATCGAAATACGCAGATCGGCCAGGATACGGGTCACGTCGGCCAGAACGCCAGGCTCGTCGGCCACCCGCATCCGCAGGTAGTAGCCTGACTCAATTTCGGCCATCGGCAGGATGCGGATATCGGAGAGCGATTCAGGCTGAAACGCAAGTGCCGGCACGCGGTGCCCCGGGTCAGCGCTGAAGGTGCGGGTGACATCTACCAGATCAGCGATCACCGCACTGGCCGTGGGCTCTGAGCCCGCGCCCTTGCCGTAGTACATGGTGTGCCCGACGGCATCACCCTTCACCCACACGGCATTCATTGCGCCCTCCACGCTTGCGATCAGGCGCCGAGATGGAATGAGCGTGGGGTGTACGCGCAACTCCACCCCGTCGCCGCCTTCGGGCAGCGAACGGCGACGCGCGATACCGAGAAGCTTGATCCGGTAGCCAAGCTGCTCGGCGTAGCGGATGTCCTCGCTCTGAAGCGAGGTGATGCCTTCAACGTGACAGCGGTTGAACTGAACCGGGATACCGAAGGCGATCGCGGCAAGAATGGTCGCCTTGTGAGCGGCATCGACCCCCTCGATGTCAAAGGTGGGATCGGCCTCGGCATAGCCCAGGCGCTGCGCTTCGGCCAACACCTGCGAAAACGGCAGCCCCTTCTCACGCATTTCGGACAGAATGAAGTTAGTGGTGCCGTTGATAATGCCGGCGATCCACTCAATTCGATTGGCGGTAAGCCCCTCGCGAAGCGCCTTGATGATCGGGATGCCGCCCGCCACCGCCGCCTCGAACGCCACCATCACGCCACGGCCTGCGGCAGCCCGGAAAATCTCATTTCCGTGGGTGGCAAGCAGCGCCTTGTTAGCCGTGACCACGTGCTTGCCGTGCGCGATGGCTTCAAGCACCAGCTCACGGGCAACCCCGTAGCCGCCGATCAGCTCGATCACCACATCGATCTCGGGATTGCGGACCAGAGCAAACGCATCCGAGCTGACCACCACGTCAGGGCCTACGACACCCCGAGCCCGCTCAACATCGAGATCGGCTACGTGGGTGATGGCAATACCGCGACCGGCACGGCGCATGATCTCGGCCTGGTTGCGCGCGAGCACGGTGAAGGCGCCGCTTCCCACCGTGCCGATGCCCAGCAGACCCACTCGGATCGGCGACTGGATACTCATGATCAGGCGTGCCTCCGGCGATAGCCATCAAGGAACCTGCCAAGCCGACCCACTGCGTCGTGAAGATCGTCAGCGTTGGGCAGGAACACGATTCGCAGGTGATCAGGCTCGGGCCAGTTGAAGCCGGTTCCCTGCACCACGAGCACATGCTGCTCCTCAAGGAGTTCCAGAATGAACTGCTGATCGTCAGTGATGGGGTACATACGCCGATCGAGCTTGGGGAACAGATAAAGCGCCGCCTGGGGCTTGACGCAACTGACCCCCGGGATCTGGGTGAGCAGACTGAAGGCGAGCTCCCGCTGGCGATAGAGCCGCCCGCCGGGGTTGATCAGGTCGTTGATGCTCTGTCGCCCCCCCAGCGCGGTCTGAATGGCGAACTGAGCTGGCACATTCGCGCATAGCCGCATGGTGGCGAGCATGTTCAGCCCCTCGATGTAATCGGAGGCGATGCGTTTATTGCCGGATATGATCATCCAGCCGGCGCGGTAACCGCAGGCGCGGTAATTTTTCGACAGGCCGTTGAAAGTGACGAACAGCAGATCTTCAGCGAGTGAAGCAATGGAGGTGTGAGACAGGCCGTCGTAAATCATCTTG
>SYIM01000178.1 GCA_005798775.1 Burkholderiales bacterium | reverse complement strand
GACGAAAAGCTCAAGGTCTTACGTTCCCTCAAGCGCATGACGCCCGAGGAGGTGGCGCGCTACACCGTCCGAGGCCAGTATCGCTCGGGCGTGGTGGATGGCGAGTCTGCCACGGGTTATCTGTCCGAGGCCAGCGTGCCAGCGGGCAGCGCCACCGAAACCTTTGTTGCGCTTCGCTGTCAGATCAATAATCCGAGATGGGCAGGCGTGCCGATTTTTCTTCGCACAGGAAAGCGCTTGCAGGTGCGGCGCTCGGAGGTGATTGTTGATTTCGCGCGCCCGCCTTTCTCGCCGTTTGATGACGCCGACGCCGAATCGAATCGTCTGATCATCAGCCTGCAGCCCGAGGAATCGATCAAACTTCAGATGCTCATGAAGGAACCGGGCTCGGGCCTGCGCCGCCGGCCGGTCACGCTGGACCTCGACCTCCACGAGGCATTCAGCTCGCGTCGTGCTGAAGCCTACGAGAGGCTGCTGGTCGATGTCACGCGATCAAGGCTCACACACTTCATGCGGCGTGATGAGCTCGAAGCGGCTTGGTCGTGGGCCGATCCTATTGTTCGCGCCTGGGTCGACTCTGGGGCAGCGCCCAAGCCTTATGCCGCTGGCAGCTGGGGACCGGCTGCGGCGTCCGCCCTCATCGCATCCGAGGGCCTCGCCTGGCATGAGGAGGCGGTGGGGTGATGAAAGAGGAATCGTCAGCGGGCGACGCGGTGCCGCGCCATCCGGTGCTTGAAAAGGTCACCCACCGCATCATTGAGCGAAGTCGCACACGTCGCACTGTGTATCTCGGGCTCTGCGCCCGTACTGCTGCGCGTCCGCGTGGCGTTCAGCGAATGGGCTGCGCCAACGTGGCGCATGCGCTCGCGGCCATGCCTGTGAACGAACGGCTCGCCGCGCTCGCACCCAAGGCGGTCAATCTCGGCGTGGTCACCGCCTATAACGACGTGCTCTCGGCTCACAAACCCTACGAGCGCTATCCCGAGATGCTGCGTCGGGCGGCGGTTGAAATGGGTGCCACCGCGCAGGTGGCGGGTGGCGTGCCCGCAATGTGTGACGGCGTTACGCAGGGCTTTGAGGGCATGGAGCTCTCGCTCTTTTCGCGTGATGTCATTGCGATGTCCACGGCGGTTGCGCTCTCGCATGATGTCTTCGATGGCGCGCTCATGCTGGGTGTTTGCGACAAAATCGTTCCTGGACTGGTGATGGGTGCGCTGCAGTTCGGACATTTGCCGGTGCTGTTTGTTCCTGCGGGACCCATGACGTCCGGGCTGTCGAATGTCGAGAAATCATCGATCCGGCAGCGCTACGCTCTGGGCGAGGTGAGTCGCGACGCCATGCTGCAGGCGGAGCAGGCGGCTTATCACGGCGAGGGTACCTGCACGTTTTACGGCACGGCCAACTCCAATCAGATGTTGCTGGAAGCCATGGGTCTGCAATTGCCGGGCTCGTCGTTTGTCAACCCCGGCACCGCGCTTCGACGCGCGCTCGACCTCGAGGCGGTCAGGGTCCTCGCGCGACTGGCTCGCAGTCGATCCTCCGGGTCATCCATTGGGTCGATGGTGAGCGAGCGGTCCATGGTCAACGCCATGGTCGGTCTGCTGGCAAGTGGAGGGTCAACCAATCACACCATTCACCTCGTGGCGATGGCGCGGGCGGCGGGCATTCTGATTGACTGGGATGACTTCGCTGAACTCTCCGGGGCCGTACCGTTGCTCGCCAAGGTGTATCCGAACGGGTCTGCCGATGTAAACGACTTCCATGCGGCGGGCGGTATGCCGGTGCTAATCAGCGAACTGCTGCACGCGGGCCTCCTGCATGAGGATGTGGAAACAGTATTGGGCTCAGGGCTGAAGCGCTTCACGGTCTCACCCGTCTTGAATGATGCGGGTGAGCTCGCCTGGCAACCTGCCGGTGCGAGCCGCGATACGTCGGTGTTGCGGTCCGCGGAGCATGCGTTCTCACCGGATGGCGGACTGCGCGTACTGGCCGGCAACCTGGGGCGTGCGGTGGTGAAGGTATCAGCGGTCAAGCCTGAGCATCGCCTGGTCACGGCGCCCGCGGTGGTGGTCAGCAGCCAGGAGGAACTTGCTGCACGATTTGCGCGCGGGGAGTTACGGCGCGATCTGGTCGCCGTGGTGCGTGGTCAGGGCCCGCGGAGCAATGGCATGCCGGAACTTCACAAGCTCACGCCACTGCTGGGTGCGCTGCAAGACCAGGGTTTCAAGGTTGCGCTACTCACCGATGGGCGGATGTCGGGTGCCTCGGGCAAGATTCCGGCTGCGATTCACCTGAGTCCGGACAGCGCAGCGGCGGGGCCGATTGTGCGTCTTCGCGAGGGCGATCTCATTGAACTCGATTGCGACCGGGGCATTCTCAATGCGCGGGTCGACTCGGCAGAATGGCGATCACGCGAGGCCTGGGTGCCTGCGCCCCGCGAATCGGAAGATTCGTTGGGGCGGGGCCTGTTTGCCCTGTTTCGCGAGCACGCCGCGCCTACCGAGGCGGGTGCATCCGCGCTTCTTTCCTGAGCCCTTTCATGACTGAATTACCGTTGTTTCGCTCCCGGGTGGTTCCGGTGGTGTCCATTGATGCTGCCGAGCAGGCGGTGCCACTTGCCGAGGCGCTTCTCGAAGGCGGGATTGACGTAATCGAGATTACGCTCCGTCGCCCGGGCGGCCTCCCCGGCATTGCCGAGTTATCGCGTCGCGCGCTGCCGATCTGCGTCGGCGCAGGCACGCTGCTCGATGGCGATGATGTGCGTCGGGCAGCCGATGCGGGTACGACGTTTGGGCTGTCGCCCGGATGCACGCCTGCGCTTGCCGAGGTGGCGTTGCGCGTGCGCCTGCCGTTCGTGCCGGGTGTGATGACGCCGTCTGAAGTGATGGCTGCGCGCGCCCTCGGCTTTAAGCTCTTGAAACTTTTTCCTGCCGCGCAGGCCGGGGGCATCGCGATGCTCCGCGCAATGGCGGGCCCGCTT
>SYIM01000177.1 GCA_005798775.1 Burkholderiales bacterium | reverse complement strand
GGATCATCGGGGGCGATCGGCTGAATCTTGCGGATGGCCGAGTAGACCGTGATACCGGAGCAGGCGAGCGTGGCCGCGTAAGCCGGGTCTACCCCGTTGGCGTCCACCAGATAGCGCGGATGGGGCACCTTGACCTCGTCGCCATAGCCGCCATCTTGCATCACGCCAATGGAGTTGGGCGTGTTGCAGAGATTATCTTCGCCCCCCAGGCATCGATCACAGCGACCGCAACCCAGCCAGGGATAGACGATGCGCAGATCGCCAACCGCGACCCCACTTGCATCAGGCCCCATCCGGACCACCCGTCCGACCACCTCGTGCCCCATCGCACGCGGCAGTTTCACCCCGCGGTCGGTCAGGCGGAGCGTTCGCCCACCGCCCAAATCGTAGGTGCCGTGCCAGAAGTGAAGATCCGAGTGACAGACTCCAGCATGGGTAACGCGAACCACCACCTCGGTTCCCGCCGGCTGAACCGGCGTCTGCGCCATGCGCTGCAACGGCTTTTCGTTTTCAACGACTACCCATGCCGTCATGGTCTGCGCCCTCCGCTTTGGGAATTCAAATTGTGATGAACCCGAATGTAAGCCCAAAAGCCATGGCCTGCACCGTTCGCGTTTCGCCCAGAGGCACACCAGTCCGTCGGCAGCACGTGCCCATCACCACTTCCCGATGATCACCCCTGCCCGCGTGCTGCCATCAGTGCGCTCAGCGACCACTGCATCCGACATGGACACGCGGCTTCGCCGGTCGGTCAGGCGATCGAGCAGCATCGCCTGCATTTCAGCCCGAACCGCGGCCAGGCCCGGCGCATCGCCCAGGTCGATCAGTTCGTCAGGATCGTCATGCAGATCAAAGCGCTCTTTTCAAGCCAAGGCCTCGATACTCTGCACTGCTAGGTGCGGTCGATACCGCAGGGTCCGCTATAAAGATGATCAACCGCACCGGGTTTGTAAGCTGGCTGCCGAGATCGATTGCGGAGTCGGCAACCGAACGGGTAGGCATTGATCGCATCCGGAAATCTCTGCCACCATTACAGATCGAGCCCATTACCCGTAGCAACACACTGTGCACCGCCGTAGCGCGCGCCCTGGTCTCGGCGATTCGCGCGCGACCCTGGCCGCTGCAATGCGCAGCCTGAGAGAATTTATCGACCGTGACCGATTGGAATTCACCACCGATGCCTCATCAGCTATCCACCACGCTAAACGTTCCCGCGGGCGCGCTCAGCGTTGCCCTGCATCATTGCGGCCCGGCCTCCGGGCCACCCGTTTTTCTCCTGCACGGTTTTCCCTACGATGTCCATTCCTATGAGGCGGTTGCGCCGCAACTGGCCGAGGCTGGTTGCCGGGTCTATGTTCCCTACCTGCGAGGCTTCGGACCCACGCGCTTTCTGAGTGAGAGCACGCCGCGCTCGGGTGAGCAGGCGGCGCTTGGCGCGGACCTGCTGGCGCTGATGGACGCACTGAACGTTCCCCGCGCCGTGCTTGCGGGCTACGATTGGGGCGGGCGTGCAGCCTGCGTCGTTGCAGCGCTCTGGCCTGAACGCTGTGCGGGCCTTGTCTCGCTAAACAGCTACAACATTCATGACGTGGCGCGTGCCATGGAGCCAGACACGCCGGCTAACGAACGCAGCTACTGGTACCAGTATTACTTCCACAATGAGCGCGGCCGTGCGGGGCTCACCCGATATCGTCGTGAGCTCATCCGGCTCGTCTGGCAGAGCTGGTCGCCTGGCTGGGCATTCGACGACGACACCTTTGAGCGCTCAGCCCCGGCGTTCGACAATCCTGATTTTGTCGACGTGGTGATTCATTCATACCGGTGCCGATACGGGCTCGAACCGGGAGACCCCACCTACGCGCATATCGAACAGCGGCTGAGGGGCCTGCCACCTGTAAGTGTTCCCAGCATCACTTTTGATGGCCGAGACGACGGCGTACGCCCACCCGCTCAAGCGGAGGCGGCTGCACACCGTTTCACGGGCCCGAGATCGCACCGCATCGTGCCTGGCGCAGGGCATAACCTACCGCAGGAAAAGCCGCAGCTGTTTGCGCAGGCGGTGCTGGAACTCATCCGCGCTCGACGCTGACCGGTAAATTCCGGTCATCCTGGCCCGGGGAGTGCCTCGCCCCGGTCCGCTGGCGCGGCTGAGCACCTCAGGTTACCGCGCGAGCAAGCCCTTTGATTCCACCGCCAATCAGCTTCCGCGCCAGATCAATGAAGCGGTCCACTGAGGGCAGCGATTCATCTCGGCGACAGCAGCGCTCGGTCTCGGCCAATTCGCTTGCGCCTCCGATCGAACGGTCAGCGGTTCACCCCGCAAGGCCTCCACGGGTACCGGGTCCAGTTGCGCCAGCGGATACGAGTCCGGGATCGCCATTGCGAACGGCTCACGCAGCAGGATTTCGAGTTCGACGCCCGGCACCTCAAGCGGGGGACGCAGCAGTCCGATCTGCAGCCGTCGATCGGAGAACCAGTCGGTTTGCTGCGCAATCATCAGTTCATGAGGCGACAACCTGATATCGGGGTAGCGCGCGCGAAACCCGCGAATCAGCCACGGCACAAAGGTAAAAGCGAGCGACCCGATCAATCCGATCGCCGGCCGACCGATTTCCCCGCGCGCGGCAGGCTGCGCCATGTCGGCCGCGCGCTCACTCTGACGCAGAACGCCGCGCGCATGTGCAAGAAACTCGGCACCAGCTCGCGTGAGCTGGACACCCCCCTACCCGCTCGAACAGCTCCACGCCGAGCTCAGCCTCAAGCGACTTGATTTGCTGGCTGAGGAGCGGTTGAGAACTATGCACCCGCGCTGCAGCGCGACCGAATTACTCTTCCTCGGCGGCCGCCACGCAATAGCGAAGCTGCCTGAGTTCCATCTTTTGATATAAATCTCGTATGAATTCGTGGCTAATAATATAGTGGAAGAACTGGCCAAGGGGTCGTACCGTGGGATTTCAAACCTCGCCGGACACGCGGCGACTTCAGGGAGGCAACTCGTTTGCAGTCGGCGGCACCCGGACATCTTGCACCCGTCACTCAGTCCGTACCCTCGCAGGCGACCGCTGGGACCGCCGCCACCCTGCTCGCGGTAAGTGGACTCACAGTCGATTTTGGAACCAGAGCGGGCGGCATTCGCGCCGTCGATGACATCGATCTGTCGATCGAGCCGGGAGGCACGCTAGGAATCGTCGGTGAGTCCGGCTCCGGCAAAAGCGTCACGGCGCTATCTCTCATGCGTTTGGTCCGCCCGCCCGGCAAAATCACCCAGGGCTCCATCCGCTTGGGCGCGCGCGATCTGGCTACCCTGTCCGAGAGCGAAATGCGGACGGTTCGCGGACGCGATATCGCAATGGTCTTTCAGGAACCAATGACCTCGCTGAATCCCGTCTTTCGGATCGGAGAACAGGTCGCCGAAGCGCTGCGACTCCACGAGGGACTCGATCGACAGCGCGCGCTCGCGCGGGCTATCAGCCTGCTCGACTCCGTTCGTATACCGTCCGCTACCCGTATCGCACGAGAGTTTCCTCACCAGTTATCAGGCGGCATGCGGCAGCGCGTGATGAT
>SYIM01000176.1 GCA_005798775.1 Burkholderiales bacterium | reverse complement strand
GATACGATGTTGTCGCCCGCTTCGGCGATCGTTTGAATGGCGTAGGTGATGGCCGCCATGCCCGAGGCAAGCGCGAGAGCTGCGATTCCGCCTTCCAGGGCTGCGACGCGTTTCTCGAGAACATCCTGGGTGGGATTCATGATCCGCGTGTAGATGTTGCCAGCGACCTTCAGATCGAACAGGTCTGCGCCGTGCTGTGCGTTGTCAAACGAATAGGCAACGGTCTGGTAGATGGGTACCGCAACCGCCTTGGTGGTGGGCTCGGGCGTGTAGCCCGCGTGCACGGCCAGGGTTTCAATGCGCATGGTCAGTCTCCTTATGGTGTGGGATCAGGCTTTTGGGCAGAACCAAATACTGTGCCAGAATTTTCCAATGCTTCGACAAGCCTTCTGGTGCTGTTGCCTCATTGTGCTGGTCCTTTCGCTGCCCCCGACGGCTGGCAGTGATATGGACCTGTCCGGCTTTTGGGGAAAGGTTCAGATTTCTCTGACCTTTGCAGGACTCACCGTTTTTGGGCTGATTGCCTATCCAAGCAGCCCCAAGTCGCTGGTCATGGGGCTGATCGCGATGGGCTTGCTGATTGAGCTGATTCAATCGTTTGCCCCCTGGCAGTATTCCGAGCCCGATGATCTCCTTGCGGTGATGACCGGAATAATGATCGTCAGGGTGATCTGGGCCGTGGCTTTTCGCCGATAGCGAGTCGGCTCGCCAGCTGTCAGTCCGACAGCCAGCGCTCTGCCAGGCGAACCCAGAAGGCGGCACCGGTGGTGAGAATCTCGTCGTTGAAATCGTAGCGAGAATTGTGAAGCATTACACTTGATTCGCCGTTACCGATCCGGAAAAAGCATCCGGGTTTTCTCTGCAGGTAATACGCAAAGTCTTCGCTCCCGGCCACGGGCGGGAAAGGCGTAACGACCCGCTCTGCACCCACCAATTCAACGGCCACCTGGCGGGCAAACTGCGTCTCCGTCTCGCTGTTGACGAGTACCGGGTATCCCCGCTCGTACTCGATGTGGGCGTCGGCGCCATAGCCTTCAGCGTGCCCTGTGGCCAGCGCGCGGATCCGTGCTTCAAGCCGATCGCGTACCGCTGGGTCGAATGAGCGAACGCTCAATTCCAGGCGAGCGCTGTCTGGGATCACGTTGGCAACGGTCCCCGCCTGGAGTACCCCGATGGTGACGACAGCCGCGTGCATGGGGTCGATGTTGCGAGCAACAATGCTCTGGAGTGCCATGACCAGGCTACCTGCCACAAGAACCGGGTCGACGGTTTGATGGGGCCGAGCAGCGTGCCCGCCGTGCCCGCGGAGGGTGATCCTGACCGTATCGCACGCGGCCATAAAGGGGCCGGTACCGAACAGGAAGGCCCCGGCTGGCATGCCTGGGTGGTTATGCAGCCCGAATACCGCGTCGCAGGGAAAGCGTTCGAATAATCCATCCGCGATCATGCGCTCTGCGCCACTGTCTTTCCCGGACTCCTCCGCGGGTTGAAAGATCAGTCGCACCGTCCCGGAAAAGTTCCGCGTCGCAGCCAGGCGCTGTGCTGCGCCAAGCAGCATGGTGGTGTGCCCATCGTGGCTGCAGGCGTGCATCACGCCAGGGACCGTGCTGTGATGAGGGCGATCCGTCTGTTCCTGGATGGGCAGCGCATCCATGTCGGCACGAAGTGCGATCGACCGTTCGCCGGCGCCTGCCCGAAGGCTTGCCACCACGCCGAACCCGCCAACGCCGCAGGTGACCTCCCAGCCCCAGCCTGAGAGTTTTTCAGCGACCAGAGCGGAGGTGGCTTCCTCGCGGTACGACAGCTCGGGATAACGATGGATGTGCCGGCGGGTGTCTCGAAGTAACGCGCCGGCGCCAGCCAGATCGCCCAGTTCGCAGAAACAGCGCAATGCACCCGCCATGACAACGCTCCCAGTGCCAAAGATCAGAGACGGTATCACGTAGAATCGAGAAAGAAGATTGTTGGATGTCCTCTACAGGAATACTCTTGGCTGTACCGTTGTTCATGCGATTTCTGCCGGTTCCGCGCGCGTCGTCCCGGTTGTCCGTCCTGGTGGTGCAGGCTGCCCTGGTTGCGGGCCTCAGCGGGTTGTCGGCCGCCCAGGCGCAGGAGGCACTGTCAGCCGGCCCCGCAACTGCCCCCGGTGCTGCTCAGCCCGGAGCGTCGGATGGAGCCGCTGGTCGCACCGCCCCAGGGCGCCTGGCCCGCATCGGAACGGCAGGCCCGGTGAGCCTTGCGCGGCTGCTGGAAGCCACCGTTTCGGTACACCCCAGCGTTCGCGCGAAGCAGGGTGAGTTGCAGGCTGCCGGCTTTGACCTTGACGGAGCAAACTGGGGCTGGTTCCCCACCGTATCAAGCGAAGTACAAGCCGACGATGGCTCTCGGGCAGCGGCGGTTCAGGTCCAGCAACCGCTCTGGACGGGTGGCCGCGTTCCCGGGCAGATCGATCTTGCAACCGCCAATCGCGAGGCGGCCTCGGCTGCAGTAATCGAAGCCGAGCAGCAGGTCATGCTTTCGGTGGGGACATCGTTCTACGAGTTTCTCCGGCAGCAGGCCCGAATCGAAATCGCGCGCAGCAACGAAGCCGAGCACAGCAAGCTCCTCGAAATGATTCGCCGACGGGTCCGCGCCGAGGTCAGTCCGCAGGCCGACCAGACGCTGGCTGCTGCCCGTTTTCAGCAGGCGCTGGCTGAGCGCCTGCAGTTTGAGCGCGCCCTGGAGGCCGCCCGGGTGAGCCTAGAGCAGCTATCGGGTATTTCGCTTTCTGGCGGGTTGCGCGCACCGGAGCGGCTGCCGGGCGTCCCGGGAAGTGAATTTGAAGCGCTCGACGCCGCAATCGACTTTTCTGCGGAGCGGCGACGGCTTCAGGCCCTGGTGGTCGCCTCGCGGGCCCAGATCGACGTTACGCGTGCGGGTACACGCCCGACCGTCTTTGCGGCGGTGCGACAGCAACTGGGGACGCTACCATTCGGTGTTGACCGGACGCGCGCTTTCCTGGGCTTAGAGTTCAAACCAGGTCCTGGCCTTTCCTCCCTCACCGCCGTTCAGGCAGCGGCCGCTCGGGTTGAAGCGAGCGAAGAGGCCGTTGTCGTCCACGAACGACAACTCGCTCAGCAGGTCAGAGCCGCATGGCTCGACCTGCAGGCCCAAACGCTGCAACTAGAGCCTTCTCGCGCGATCTCGTCGTCCACCGACGAGGTCGTCGCCTCCTACCTTCGCCAGTATCAGGTGGGCCGAAAAACCTGGCTCGACGTGCTGAACGCCCAGCGTGAAACCACCCAGGCCCGCTACACCCTTGCCGACCTTGAAGCCGGTATTCAGTCGGCCCACCTGCGCCTTCTCATGCTGAGCGGTCGCATTGATGCCCGCTCGCTTTCCCGACTCGGACCCTGATGTCAGACGAATCCACCCGCGAAGACCCCACCCTCGCGCTACTCCTGTCGCGCCTTGCAGCGCTCCAGGGGCAGGCGGTTCCCGCTCACCGTTTTGGAATGCTCGACAAAACCGATGATGGTATCGAGTTGGCCGCCCTCGGCCGCCTCGAGCGGGCGCGGGAAAGCTGGCTCGCCCGTTTTCCTCAGGCGGAATGGCGGGAAGTCACCCCCGAGCAAGCCACCCGGAGCGATATGCCCGCGCTCTGGATTTCCCGGGACGGGACTAACGTACTGCTTGTGCGGGGATTACTCGGTGGCGGGGCGTTCGCGGTCGAAGACGCTGCCAGCGTATCGATGACCCTCACGGCCGAGGCTGCGCGAGAGGGTGCGATCTTGCATCTTCCGGTCACTGTCGCGGCGGTTCCCAGCGAAACCGGCGCCCCCCAGCGAACCGCTGCAGAGTGGTTTGCCTTTGCCATTCGCCGCCATCGGCGCGTGTTTTTCGAAGCAGTATTTGCCACCTCGGTGGTGAGCGTCATTGGCCTGGTGGCTGCGCTTTACTCCATGCAGGTTTACGACCGGGTGGTCCCGACCAAGGGGTATTCCACGCTTTGGGTCCTCACGATCGGTGCATTGATCGCCATTGCGCTCGAATTGATACTTAAACAGGTCAGGGCGTTGATGGTCGATCGCGCCTGCAAACTCATCGACCAGGAACTCTCGGCTATCTTTTTCGGCAAAGCGCTTGATATTCGCCTCGACGCGCGGCCGCGAACGGTCGGCACCTTTGCCTCGCAGATTCGGCATTTTGAATCCGTTCGCAACTTCATGACCTCATCCACGCTCTTTATTCTCGCTGATGTGCCGTTCGCCTTTCTATTTGTGGCTGTTATTGCCATGCTCGCCGGGCCGGTGTCGCTTGTTCCTCTCCTGATGGTACCGGTCGCAATTGGTGCGGGAATGGTGTTTCGAGGGCCCATTGAGCGTCACACCGCCGAGCACATGAACGAATCGAACCGCAAGAATGGTCTCCTCATCGAGGCCGTTGACGGTATTGAGTCGGTCAAATCCGCGGCGGGTGAATGGAAGATGCTCGATCAGTGGAGAGCGCTGACCGCCACCATCGCGCAGAGCGAATTGCGCATGCGAACGCTCTCCACCCTGTCAACCAACCTCGCCCAGACCATTCAACAACTCAGTTATGTTCTGCTGATCGCAGCAGGTGCCTATGCCATCGCGTCGGGCAGCCTGACCATGGGCGGGCTGATCGCCTGCTCCATTGTTTCGGGCCGCGCGCTGGGCCCCATGGCACAGATTCCAGGCCTCATTGTTCAGTGGAAGCACGCCAAGGTTGCGCTGAAATCGCTTGACGCCATCATGGCCATGCCGGGTGATCGTGACCCCACTGTGCGTTTGGTCGTTCCGCAGTCATGCGCAGGTCAGATTCGCCTTGATCAGGTGCGCTTTGCCTATGGACGGGATCGCCCCGTCATCGAAGTCCCGGAAATGTCGGTGAAGGGTGGGGAGCGCATCGCCGTGCTGGGCGCGGTCGGGTCTGGCAAATCCACTCTCATCAAGCTGATGTCAGGGCTTTTCAAACCCGGGCAAGGCACGGTGTTCCTCGACGGCGTCGACATGACCCAGCTCGCGCCAGAGTTCGTTCGCGAGCACGTGGGTTACCTGCCACAGGATGTACGCCTGTTCAACGGCACATTGCGAGACAACCTCACCCTTGGATTGCCTGCGCCCAGCGACTCCCAGATTCTCAAAGCCTGCCAGGCTACCGGCCTCGATCGGGTCATACAGGGGCACCCCAAGGGGCTTGAGCTTGAGATCGCCGAGGGCGGGCGGGGTCTGTCAGGCGGTCAGCGCCAGCTGGTCGGACTTACCCGACTCCTCCTGATGCAGCCTCGCCTTATGTTGCTTGATGAACCAACGGCCTCCATGGATGGGGCGCTTGAAGCCATGGTGATGAAGCATCTGTTTGGTGGGGTGCCTCCGGAGTCCACGGTCATCGCAGTCACGCACAAACCCGCTTTGCTGCCGCACGTCAATCGACTGATCGTCCTAGATCGCGGCAAGGTCGCTCTCGACGGGCCTCGTGACCAGGTGCTTGCGCGCCTGCAGAAGGCGAATGCGGGGGAGGCTGCCGCATGAAGATTTTCTGGTTTCTTGAATCGGGTGAGCCGGGGCGTGATCGACGGGTGCTGTCGCGTGACCTGCGTCGCCCGCGTCTCACCCTGTGGACCACGGCCTTGGCGCTGGTTGTTTTCCTTGTCTGGGCGGACTTTGCCGTGATCGATCAGATCACGCGTGCCCCGGGACAGGTCATCGCCAGCCAGCGCTCCCAGGTCATTCAGTCTCAGGATGGTGGAACCATCGAGCAGTTGCTGGTGAAAGACGGCGATACGGTCGACCGAGGGCAGGTGCTGGTTCGCCTGGAGAAAGCGCGAAGCGAAGCGTCTTACCTTGAGGCACGAGCGAAGTCAGCGGGGCTCACAGCCACGGTCGCGCGTTTGCGCGCTGAGGTCTTTGGTGGTGAGCCGGCGTTTCCGCCTATGCTGGCTAACTATCCGCAGTTCCGTGATAACCAGTTGGTGCTGTTCCGCAAGCGCAAGTCGGCCATTGAAGAGGAAGTGACCGCGCTGGAAACACTCGTGGCTCTGGCTCAGCGCGAGCTTGAAATGACGCAACCCCTGTTGAAGACAGGAGACGTCAGTCGGACCGAGGTGCTGAGGCTTGAGCGTCAGGTAGCCGAGGTTTCGGCTCAGATCACGAACAAGCGAAACCGCTATTTCCAGGACGCGCAGGCTGAACTCAGTAAAGCGCTTGAGGACCTTGCTGGGATCGAGCAGACCATGGCGCAGCGCATCACGCAGGTCGACCAAACCGAGCTGAAGGCGCCTCTGCATGGCGTGGTGAAGAACGTACGGATCACTACGCGCGGTGGCGTCATTCGCCCTGGCGAAGAGGTCATGCAGATCGTGCCGCTCGAAGATGACCTGCTGATCGAGGCCCGGGTGATGCCAGCAGATATTGCCTTTATTAAGCCGGGTCTTTCGGCGACGGTGAAAATTGATGCGTACGATTACACGATATATGGAGACCTTCCGGGCAAGCTGACCTATATCAGCCCCGATACGCTTACAGAGGATCTTCGCCAGGGAGAACAGCCGTATTATCGGGTTCGCGTCCGCACTGACGGGCGACGGTTCAGCGGCCGGCCGAATGAAGATCTTGAGATTCAGCCAGGCATGACCGCTACCGTCGAAATCAGAACCGGTTCCAACACAGTCCTCAAATATCTCACCAAGCCCGTTGTCAAGACACTGTCCGAGGCGCTCAAAGAGCGCTGAATCGAGTGTGGCGACAAACTTAAAAGTATTTCTTCTGATGAAATCCAGCCGTTCCGCAATGTCGCCTTCGTTTCGTTCGGATATTGCCTCCGAGGGCCCAGGTGCCCGCCGCTCGAGAGCCGTTCGTCATAGCACATGCATCGCGCTCGTTGACGATCGATTCACGGCATGGCTCGTTCATCGCGACAGCGAGCCCGGTGATGAGCCCCCTGTCTCTCGCCGATATCTTCTGCGGATTCTGGGCCGGTTGGCGGGGAGTTCAGGTCTTGACCTGAGCCTGCGCCGGCTCTACTGGTACACCGATCGTCCCGACGGGCAATTGGTTGATGAGCAGATCGTTCGCCCGGCAGAGGAAGGTGAAGAAACCTGGAAGCTCCTCGAACGCGATCTGCAGCGTCTCACCGATTGGCAGTCATGCGAAACCGTGCTCATTGCCTGTGATGACGAGCGCCTGCTCCCCGCCATCGACGAGGCGCAGTTGCGCGGTATCGGTATCGTCATGCTGGCTGACGAAGGCGTGCTCGATTACTCGTTGCTGCGCGAAGAAGATCCCGAGTGGGCGATGCTGCTTGCCCAGGCTGATCGGCGACTGGCTGTCCGAGCCGATGAACTCGCAGAGCTTCGTCCCCAGCCGAATGGCGTTGATATAGCGCCTCACCGCCCGCCTCACGCTGCGGATGAGCAGGCTGCCATTGAGGAGGTCGTTCGAGGCTGGTGGGGTTCACAGAGCGAGGAAAGCCGCGACGAGTTGCGGGCCGCGCTCGCACAGAGTTCAGGCATCCCGCAGGAAGTCGATCGCGAGTTACTGCTTCAGAGCCGTGAGCGATTTATCAGGCCACTTAGCTTCATCGAGAAAAAGCAGATGCGATCCTGCCTCCGTGGCATCGCAGGAGACGGCATCGCAGGAGACGGCATCGCAGGAGACGGCATCGCAGGAGACGGCACCGGCGGCGAGGCGCAGCGATCCACGGCCGCGGGATACGCCTAAGGGGGCTACCGTCCGGCGGTAACTGTTCCTCGCAGGCCGGCTCCTGAGACACTCAGGGGAGTTTGGCCTGCCCCCCGCTCGACCGACACGGATAACGCGCCCAGCTTCCGCACAGTGGTGTTCTGCGAACGAGCGAGCACGATGTTCGAAATGACCGCCTCGACCACCAGCGCGCTACCACTGAGATAAGTCTGCAGCACTGAGTCGGCGTTCAGTCCGAGCGCAGTGAGAAATGCCGCCATATCGATTCGTAGCAGGCCTTTGTCGGCGGAGACGAGCGCCGCGAGACGATTGTTGACGTTGGTGAGCGTCAGCGGCGTGTCGTCTGCGGTTGATCCGATTCGGACTGCGCCGTATAGCACGGACTCGCCGGGTGTTCGCACCACCAAGCCGTTGTCTGACCAGCCGAGTTTCACGCCCTCCACGATTGCAGCCAGTCGGATGCTCATGATTCCGGTAGGGTCGACACGCTCGACCCGGAAACCGAGTTGTGCGGTGATCTCGGTAGCGGAGGTGAGAAGGGTGGAACTTGCCGGCTGGGTAAATGACAACGCCACTGCGCTGAGCGCCCCGGGTAAGGTCGGCGCGGTGCCAAGTTCGAAATCGTTGACGGTGACCGTGCGCCCCACGGTGAGATCCCCCGTCGTGTAGAAGCGCATCTGCTCGCCAGCCACCTGAAGGTAGTTTTTCAGCGTGGTGACCAACTCGATCGTCTGGGTCTGACCGTTGGTTTTGGCGATGGTCAGGCTGGTCGGAGGGTTTGCAATCGCCGCACGAACCGTTCCCGCGAGCGCTGTGAGGTCAAGTCCGGATTCGTTCGCAAGTGCCGAAAGGATGAGCGGACGCTGCACATCAGACTGGCTTGCATTGCTCAGCGAGGCCGCCCGCTGGGCAATCACCGAGAGGTCGGCGCTGTCAGCTACGCCCGCCACCTGCGAGGCGGCCCTTCCCGCGTACTGTGCGGCAATCGTTGCAACGTTTCCAGGCTGCTGCACGGCAGAGACTGGGGCACTGAAGGCCGGTGCATCTGCGCGCAGCCGAGCTAGTGCGCCAAGGGAGATGGCTGCGAGTGGTCCGTCGGGCGCTGGTTGGTCAGCGGTCAGGGTGCTTCTGGTGACTGCACCCGAGGTGATGAGTGCGGCGAGACTATCGGTCACCCTCTGGTAAACCTGGCGACGCAGATCGAGGGAAACCTGCTGGCCGACGCCGGCGACTGCCTCAAGAATGGCTGAACTGGTTTCACGAATCACGGCTGCCGTCAGTGCCCCGGCACTGAACACGCCCGGATTCCGATTGGTAATTGGGTTGAAAAGCAGAGGGTCGAGGACATCGGAGACGCCCAGCGCAGTCAGCACCGTGCTTCGAGCCGCCGAGGCAGACTGTCCAGTCTGAGTTTGTGTTGCGTCGATGAGCGTGGTGAGCGGCGAGACGATGAGCGCCGTATTCCCGAGTGTTGACGGGGTGAGGTGGGCGATCGTGGCAGTGAAGCGCGTACCGAGTGGCAACGGGCTGCGTTCGGACGCGTTGAGCGAGTTTGTTCCAACGTCAACGCCGTCATAAACCTCCAGCGTCTGGCAAGCTGGAGAGGTACTGCGCGTTCGAAGAATCCAGGCGCCGCTCGATGTTGTCCGCGAGCTGGCAACTGGTTTGCCTGCAGCATCCAGGCAGCGAATCTCCGCGTCCGCGAGGTAGCCGTCAATGGCAAAACCGCCCAGGGTTCGGGTCTGGGAGGGGCTCGTTGTGCTGGTTCCGGCACCGCATCCCGCCAGCGCTGATGCGGCGATAACCAGGAAGGCCAGACGCTTCATAAAGGATGAACCTTCAAAAGGCTGGCCAGCCGGACGCCTTGCATTGAGATCAGGAGTCCCGGGGGCGCTTTGCCGCAGCGGTATCGGAAGCGGTCAAGGCAGCCGCCAATGCGTCGCCACGATTGGGTGCCGCGGTTTGTGCGGAAGGAGGCGCGACCTGTGCCGGCTGCGATCCCGCAGCGGGCGACGCCATCAGGGCCGGAACGGTGACCCCGGCTGCGGACTGGGAAGCCCCGGGCAGAGCAAGGTTCGCTTGCGCTGAGGCGACAGCCGCTGCGGCCTGCTCGGTCTCAGTCAGAGGTACGAGATGCTCTGATAACGGGCGTGGCAGCTTGATCCCCGCGAGACCAAACAGAACGGAGACAGCATCGTCGAGGGCATTCCTGACCGCGGAGAGGTCCTCCTCCTTGACTTTGCCGCGTTCAAAGCCTGCCTGGTGAACGGCGATCGCATGCTCGATCGGGATCCACGATTCGACCGGACCTCGAAGCGTCTGCACAAAGCGTGATGTCGAGGGAATCGCCTGAATCCCGGCTTGGGAGTTCTGGAACCCCTCGAGGAAAAGTTCTTCCACGTGCTTGCGTAACACCAGCTGGTAGCGGTTACGGACCAGATCAATCGAGTTTTTGTCCCATCCGTCGATCGGCACGCCCGAAACGGCATCCCAGAGTCGCTCGCCGGTCAGTCCCGCAAACGGGCCAGCGTTGGGGTCCTCTGACTCGCTGATATCACTCTGAAGCAATCGGGTGTAACGCTGCAGGGTATTAACCCGGTCGATGAGGTAGACCACGAGGATGGCGATGGAAGCAATAGCCACCAGAATGATGACCTGGAGGAAGGTGGTCATCGGTTCATCCCCCGATCAACGGCCGCCGCTGCCGTCATCCTGCCCATCCTCGCCGGAAACGGATTCTCCAGACGCGCCCTTCAATTCTTCCCGAAGAAACTCGAGCGCAACGAACGGCTCTTTCAGCTGCAGTTCGAGGCTGATCTGGTCTGCGACCTGCTGCACCAGATCAACCGCCTGCTCAGCAGTAATTTCCACAGTCTGGTAGCGCATACCGAGCTTGAAGATTCTCTCGGCGTATGGGAGAGGCAGATAGGTGAGCAATTCGCCATTGACAGATTTGATGACCTGAAACTCATGCGCCTTGGGTGGCTCAGGCTTTTCTTCGCCCTTGACAATGGCGATCGCCCGCATTTCATCGTAGACGACTGCTTTTTCCGCGCCAGTGATGAAGGTTTTGTCGACATGGGCTTTGGCGCGTGCGCCAGCCCGGATTGTGAGCGCATGCCCGGCCCGGGACGCCGGGTCGGCATCCCGGGCCTCCTCGTAGTCGGCCTGTGCTTTCCTGCGCGCTTCGTCTTTCTTTGAACGACCGAATAGTGAAATCACGATGTTTTACGCTGTGATGGACAGGATTTCGCGGGCATCAGCCGGGTTTCAGGCTTCAAAACCGAGCTTGGCCCGCAGTTTTTTGACGTTTGAGGACAGTATTTGACTGACGCGTGACTCGCTGACGCCGATCACTGCGCCGATCTCCTTCAAATTCAACCCTTCAGAATAGTATAGCGACAGCACCAGTTTTTCGCGTTCAGAAAGACCTTCGATCGCCCCCTGCAATGCATCCATGGTCTGAGCCTCGGAGGCTCGCGTCTCCGGCTCCCAGGACCTTTCGGCCGCAACACTGAGCGCCTCGTCTGGAACCACCTCCATGGATACCGTTTCGTACCATTGAGCGTGGCTGCCCTCTCGCTGAAATTCCTTCAGATCCTTTCCTGTGAATTCCGCGAGTTCCGATTCTCGGGGCGCGCGTCCGAGTTGATTGGCCAGCGCCTGGGTCGCTTCACTGTGCTGCTTGAGATTGGCGATGGCTGAGCGCGGCATGGACGACATTCGACGAACTTCGTCGATGATTGCCCCCCGGATCCGGTTGTAGGCGAAATCTTCAAATTCAACGCCCTTGGTGGGGTCGTAAGTCCGGGATGCCTCGAGGAGACCAATCACGCCAATTTGAACCAATTCGGCAAGCTCCATCATTGGCGGCAGGCGGACCTTGAGGTGCACGGCCACTCGTTTGACCATGGCAAGGTGTTGCATCAACGACTCATTGGCGTCGTTGCCGACCTGCTCGTAAAGGCGAGTTCGGTGCATCAGTGAGACTCCGTCATCATCGCGGACCGCATAAACGTTCCATGAAGAACTGTACCGCACCGGAAGCATATTCAACCGGGTCGAGTGACCGGGTGGCCTCGGCGAGCAGGCGGAAATCGCGGGCCGCGGCCGAAGAGGGGGCGTGTTCCAGTACTGACCGGTGATGCCTTAGAGAGCTTAGCACCTGCTCGTCCGCTTCGATCGAGTGCAGGTATCTAAGCGTGTGGCCAAGAAAACGGCTGCAGACATCGTTGATGCGGGAGAACAACTGACGCCCGGCCGCCTGGCTCTCAACCATGTTTGGAACCAGGTAGATCTGGTCAAGCTTGTAGTCGCGCATCAACACCTTGATTGCACCGTAGGCATCAGCGATCGACGATGGTTCGTCTCTGACCACAATGAAACGGCGCTGGGTCGCCGCCATCATCAGCATGACCGATTCAGCGATTCCAGCTGCCGCGTCAACGATCAGGTAGTCAACGTCGCGGTCGAGTCCGCTGAAGGCGTTGACGATCTGACCGATGTCGGCGCGGCCCAGTGATGCCATCTTCTGCACCCCGGATGCGCCGGGCACCAGTAAAACACCCTGGGGCGTGGTGACGACGATTTCGTTGAGCGTTTTCTTCCCGTCAAGAACGTGGCTGAAGTTGAATGGAGGACGAACACCAAGCGCGAGCTGGGCGTTGGCAAGACCGAGATCGGCGTCAAACAGCGCAACCTTGTGCCCCTGGGCTGACAGTGCGACAGCCAGATTCACCGAAACCGTGGTCTTTCCAACCCCACCCTTACCGCTGGCGACCCCGATTACCTCGTGGGGGCGATCAAGCAGCATGGCGAACGTCCCGGTTCATAGTGCGTTTGGTGGTGGGAGCGCGCGCGGCGCGCGTGCGCGGCGCCGGCTTCGCGGGCAGTTCCAGCTGATCGAATGCGTGGCTAATCAGATCAGCCGGTGACAGCGCGTTTGCAGGTGCCTCGGCAGACGGGTCGGCACTTCCAACCGAGAGCGCAATGGGGTGGTTACACAGTGCCTGGATGAGGGGCCAGGCGCAGGCAGACTCATCGAGTTTGCTGATCATCACGCTCTGCCATGGCACCGGAGCGGCTGGAATAAACCGCGAAATTCCGGATATCGACGCATCCGCTGGCAACACCAGATTGAACAAGGCCTTGGGTGCACACCGCCGGATGGCATCGAGTTTCTCGGCAAAACCGGTACCTGCGGTGTCGACCAGCACGAGCCGGCGCGAATCGAGTTCACCCAGCATGGGTCCGAGCAGTTCGGGTCCGTTGACCCGGAAGCAGTCCACTCCAAGACGAGAAGCCAGCATCTGAAGCTGGGTCCAGGCGCCAATACGGTTGTCTGAGAAACTGACGATCGCGATCGAGTTCGCGCCATCGACAGAGACATGACGTGCCGCGATCCGGCAGACCATCTGTGTTTTCCCCGAGCCCGACGGGCCGGCAATGACATGTACACCCTCAAATTTATCGGGATGGCTCGCGCTGGTGAGCGTCGCCCCCAGTTGCCGTTTCATCTGATCGACGGCTTCGTGGATGTCCTCGCACTCCCGAACATGATCCAGTAAAAGTGTGCGCAGTCCGATTGGCGCACCCGCAGCCGTCAGTGCGCCTGCCAGCGGCTGGAGGGCTGGACTCAGGCTTCCGCCGGGTGGAAAACTTTCCACCTGCCTGGACAAGGTGATTTCCTGGCGCATCGATGCCAATTCTGCACGTACCATGTCAACCAGTTCGCGCGCCCGAAGCGAATCCATCACCGACTCATCGGGGACCGGTTGCGACGCCGGTACGATCGCGAGTGCTGCCGTCCGCTCTCGCAGATGCTCACGACGCGGTGCGTCCGACTCCGATTCCATGGCGGTAGCGTCCTCCACTTGTGGGTTGGTCGATGAGGCGCATTTCGCTGCCTGCGCGCGTGGCGGTGCGGCAAGATGACGTAAAAACGGTGGCACGTCCTGGTTCTCGGGGCTCGCGCGAGTGGGTTCCGGCGAACGTGTCTGGGTCACGGCAGCAACCTCCGCCGGGTCGGAAGGCGGAACCGCCCGGGCTTGCTGCGGACGCTCGCCTGCCGCCGACGATCTGAACGACTCAAGCAGCGAGCGGCCGAACTCGCGATCCGCGCGCGGCGCAAAAACCCGCGCGGTCTGAATTGGCTCCTGGGACTTCAGCGCTTCGGAGGGGCTATCGGTATCCACTGCCACCACGATCTCGGTCATGCCATTGACCCGCTGGTTGGACACGATCAGGGCGTCGGGGCCAAAGGTGGCGAGCACCTGCTCGGTGGCGCGTCTGGCATCTTTGGCAACTACCCGTTCAAGTCTCATCTAAGCCTCCTGGCTTATTTCTTGGGCTGAACCTCGACCGTCGCGATCACGCGAACAGCCTGGTCTTCTGGAATTTCGCTGTAGGACAAAACCGTCAGGTCTGCGATCCGATGACGCACAGCCCGTGCCAGCCACGAGCGCAGGGGAGGCGACACCACCAGCACTGCTGCATGACCTTGCTGTTCGACGGCCCGGGCGTTATCGCGCATGGCGGCAAACAACCGCTCGGCGAGGTCTGGATCGAGCATTACGTTACCACCGCCGCTTTGCTGCACAACGTTTTGAAGCAACTGCTCGAGCGCCGGATCCAGCGTCATGACCTGCAGCAGCTCCTCGGCTTCGAGGAGCTCCTGCAGAATCATCCGGCCCAGGCGAGGGCGGACCAATCCGGTGAGCTGATCGGGATCCTGGGTGCGCGAGGCGGCCTCTGTCAGGGTTTCGACGATTGTCCGCATGTCCCGGACGGGTACCGATTCGCCAAGCAGGTTTTGAAGAATCCGGGTGATCACGCCGAGCGACAGTTTCCCGGGTACCAGGTCCTCGACCAGCTTGGGGTACTTCGCTGCGAGCTTGTCGAGCAGTTGCTGGGTTTCGTCGTGGCTCAGCAACTCGGCTGCGTTCTGGCGCAGGATGGCATTCAGGTGGGTCGCGACCGCAGTGCTGGGGTCCACCACGGTGTAGCCGAGAGTTCGGGCATAGTCTCGTTGGGTCGGGTCAATCCAGA
Source organism: Burkholderiales bacterium (assembly GCA_005798775.1). Taxonomy (GTDB): domain Bacteria; phylum Pseudomonadota; class Gammaproteobacteria; order Burkholderiales; family Burkholderiaceae_E; genus SYIM01. The sequence goes on along the minus strand of SYIM01000176.1, from coordinate 6,542 downwards.
CGGCCTCCATGCCGAAGGCGGGCTCGCGGGTGGCGATACCTTCCAGCTTTCCGTGAACCTGGCCAGGATTGATCGCAAGATCTTTCCCGATCTTGATCTCGCCTTTCCCGCGCACGACCCCATTCAGAACAATGTGGTAGACGTCTGGATTCAGGCCCAACGAGTCGCGAATCCGAACCGGCTGAATCAGGAATCCCAGTTCCGCCGAAAGCTTTTTCCGAACGCCTTTGACCCGAGCCATCAGTTGGCCGCCGCTGTCGGCATTGACCAGCGGGATCAGCCCGTAACCGATCTCGATGCCAATCAGGTCAACCTGTTCCACGTCATCCCAGCCCAGTTCGGCGGGCGGTGCGCCTGGCGCACCACCTGCGCCGACTGATCCTGCACCTTCGCCGGCGGGGCCGCCCGCTGCGCCCTCGGGCTTGAGTGGGCCCCGCTTCATCAGGTAGTAACCGATACCCGTCGTGGCCGCAGCCAGAGTCAGAAACATGAAATGAGGCATCCCCGGTACCACGCCGATCAGACCGAGGATGACCCCCGAAATCATCAGTGCGCCGGGGTTGGCGAGTTGGGTCTTGGTCTGATCGGCCATCGTCTCGGCAGTGGTCACCCGTGTCACCACAATTGCGGTGGCGAGGGACAGGAATTGCGCCGGGATCTGGGCGACCAGCCCATCGCCGATGGTCAGCAGGGTGTAGATCCGGGCCGCCTCGCTGAAGGGAAGGTCGTGTTGTGCAACACCGATTGCCAGGCCGCCTACGATATTGATGATAAGAATCAGCAAACCCGCGATTGCATCGCCACGGACAAACTTTGAAGCACCGTCCATCGAACCGAAGAAGTCCGCCTCCTGAGACACTTCCTCGCGCCGCTTCTTTGCAGTGGCCTGATCAATCAGGCCGGCACTCAGATCAGCATCGATCGCCATCTGCTCGCCAGGCATTGCATCGAGCGTGAAACGTGCAATCACCTCGGATACTCGGCCAGCGCCCTTGGTAACCACCACAAAGTTGACGATCATCAGGATCACGAAAATGATGAAGCCGACAACGTAATTACCCCCAATCACGAATTCGCCAAAGGCCTGAATCACTTTTCCGGCGGCGTCATGGCCGTTGTGTCCGTCGACCAGTACCACCCGCGTTGACGCAACGTTCAACGCGAGTCGCAGCATGGTCGCGAGGAGCAGAATGCCGGGGAACGAGGAGAATTCGAGAGGTTTCGAAGTGCCGATCGCCACCATGATGACGATCAGCGAAACGATGATGTTGAAGGTGAAGAACAGATCGAGCAGCAGCGGCGGCAGTGGCACCACCAGCATGGCGACGATCAGCAGTACAAGCGCCGGGAGCACCAAACCGGTGGGCCCTACGCGCGTGAGTACTTGTCGGAAATCCGACAGCGAAAGCGTTGCCATAGTGATCTGCAGGGTTCTAAGTGATTCAAAGAGGCTCCGGTTCGCACTGATCAAACCGGCTGGGTCTCGGATCAGCAAGCGCCGTGCCATCGGATTCCCGACACGTGGTCGACGTCCTTGCCATCCTTGTCACGGTTTTTGCTTCTTGCCGGGGGCTCCCGTCCCTTGCGAAGGCTTGAACTCATGATCAATCTGACTGCTGCCTCCCCCAAGCACGCCGATTCCAGCGTCGTCGAAGCTACCGCTGCGTCCGGTGGTTCCCCTATGGCAGGCGCGGGAGGAGAAGCCTTGGGCGCATCGGGAGTGGGTGGGGGGAAGCGGCTATTCGGCGCAATGCTGGCGTCCGCGTTTGGTGCGTCTCCCCGGTCCTCCATTGCCGGGGCCCGCGGCAACGGTTTGCCGGTCCCGCCGCTGCAGGAGCGGGAAGTAGGCGCCGGAATCCGCCTGATCACCGCCGAAGGAGCGGAACGGCTAGGCGAAGATGCGTTGTTTGCATTTGCAGTTTCGCAGGGACTTGACGCATCGTTGGTCGCATCGGTGCTCTGGCCAGGAATAGTCGATCCGACGGCACCGGACAAATCAGGCGTTACCGGATCGCCAGGCGCCATGACAGATTCCGATAGGCTCATCGGCTTGGGCGATCCCGACCAGCTCGGGCAGGTGTCGCCAGCGGAATATGTTGCTGCGTTGTCTGCGGGGCTACCCACCGAGCGGGCTGGTCGCTCGGCAGCGGTTTCAGGGTATCCCGCGGCTGGAAGCCCTGCAGGTGTGGGCGGTTTAACCGATCCGGCGACGACCGAGGCCAGTGACGCGCCATCGCCAGGTGCCGGAATTGGTCAACTCTCGGGTGAATTCAGTACTCCGCTGTCAGCAGGAATGTCAGGGCTGTCGGGCTTCCATGTACCGAGCAGCGCAGGACTTGCAACCGCTGCGGGGCCCGGGGGCGTCGCCATGTCAGAGGGAGTACAGGCTGGCAGTGCCGGTGTTTCTGCGCTTGCTGGCGCGACGGTCACCACCGAGGGCGCGCGTATTGGCGGGCAGCCGGGGACGGCTGCCGGGCTGGGTGACGTGCAATCGCTCGCCGGCGCGGTGTCGTTGCCAGGCCCGATAGCGGTAACGGCCGGCGTAGAGCCCAGCCAGTCGGCCGCGCTCGATCGTCAAGCTGTGACCTTGCCCACGGTCGACGCATTACGGGTTGCAGGGGGGGCAGGCGGAGGCCCGGCGGCAGACCTGGACATTCAGTCCGCACTGACGGTTGCCGCGATTCGCCTGTCCGAGGCAAAGGGGCAGGTCAGGCTTGCAACCGAGGGGGTGAGTGGCATGCTCTCGGCGGCTGGCGCTACCGCTGTTGCCTCGTATGCGAATTTGCCCGCTCAGTGGGTGTTGACGGGTGCAAGCCCGAACGCGCGCGCCGGGGTTGGTCATGAAACAGGTCTTGATGAACCCGTCGATGCCAGTGTGCTTTCCGAGGTCGACGGCGCAGGTGCCCACGCCCTGGACGCAGGCCACAAGCAGAATGCCCAGCGGGCCACTTCAACCGCTGCCGATCCCATCGATCTGTCTGCCGAAGGCGGGCGCGCAACCTCGGCTGCCGACCCCGATTCGGAAAACAGCCTTGCCAGACGACTCGCCGAGGGGCTTGCTCAGCGGATGCTGGCTGCGGCTTCCGGCAACACCTGGAAGGTGCAGATTGATCTCAAGCCCGCCCATCTCGGGCCCATTTCGGTCGAGATGAGCATGCAGCAGGGGCAACTGGAGGCGGTGTTCGATGCCGGTCAGGCTTCAGCGCGCCAGCTGATTTCGGAGGGCCTGGACCGCCTGCGTCAGGATCTTCAGCGGGCTGGCATGAACGTTGCACACTTAGGGTTGAGTTTTGGATCCGGCGCGGGAACTGGCGGAAAGCCGACACCTCGCGGCCGTGAGGGGCAGTCCGATCAAGGGGCTGCTGGTTCGGTGCAAGGGGTGTCTACGGCGGTGCCGGGTTCGCGATCGAGGGCTGATTCTGATGGCCTCGACGTCATGGTTTAAGTGAGCGGGAGATTCAGATGGCTGATGAGCAGGAAGAAGGCGGCAAGAAAGGCTCGCTGATCAAGATCATCATCATTGCGGTGGTGGGTCTGGTACTGATCGGTGCAGCGATTGCCGCGACACTGTTTTTCACCGGGTTCTTCGACAAGAAGGCGGCCGAAGCGGTGGCGGAGGCTGTTGAAGATGATGCCGCGCCTGCGGGTGCTGGTAAATCCGCTCCCGCCAAGGGTGGAGAGTCTCCGCCCAAAGCGGCGGATGCCAAGGGTGACGGTAAGGGTGAGTCGAAGAGCGATGCCAAAGGCGATGCAAAAGGCGGGGGCAAGCCCGCGCCGCGCCAGCGCGCAACCCCCGAACGTGTGCGCTTCGAGCAGACGTATCTGGAACTGGAGAGGCCGCTGCTGGCCAACGTGACCGGGTCGCGCAAGGTCATGCAAATCCGGCTCGCGATCATGACCTACTACGACGAACGCGTTTTCAACAACGTCAAAAAGCATGAGTTTGCGCTGCGCTCTGCGATTCTGGATGTCATGCGCCAGTCGACTGAGGCCGATATCAACAAGCCAAGCTTTCGGACCGAGCTCGCAGAGAAGGTTCGCCTCACGGTCAATGCGCTTCTCGAAAAATACGAGGACTTCGGCGGTGTCGAAGAGGTCCATTTCACCGAGTTTGTCGTTCAATAAGCCGCCCCTGGCCGCTGCATTTTCGGATTCGACATGTCAGACACTGGAAATCTGCTCACCGCCGAGGAAATCGAGGCGCTGAGCGCAGGCGTGGCCGATGGATCGGTGGAGGTCGATACCGGCTTCAACATGAGCGTTCGGGTGGCCAAGCACGATCTGGCGAGCGAAGACAGTTCGGTCGGTATCAACCTGTCGGCCATTGACATGATCAACGAGCGTTTCGTTCGCTTGTTCCGGTTGGGACTGCTCGATGTGCTCAGGACCAGCCCGCGGATCAATCCAGCGCGTTCGCAACTCATCAAGTTTCGTGACTACATGAAGCTGCTGCGGGCGCCGCTGTCTGTGAACGTGGTGCGGATGACCCCTCTGCGCGGATTCTCGATGGTTGTGTTCGAGCCAACAGTAGTCTTCAGCGCATTGGATAATTTTTTCGGCGGCTTCGGCCGTGGCGTGGGCCAACTGCCCCCTGGGAGGTTGTTCACGCCAACCGAATCTCGAATCATCAAGATGATGCTCGATGGCCTGTTCAGTTCGCTGCAGGAGGCCTGGTCGCCGCTCATGGAGGTCCAATTCGAGGTGGCGAGCTCGGAAATCAACCCGCAGTTTGCCCAGATCGCTGATGAAAACGATCTCGTCATTCTTAACCGGTTCGAAGTCGAAAGCGGGTCCGATTCAAAAGGGCTGGTTGACATCGTGCATCCGTACGGCTCGCTCAAGCCGATCCGCGATCTGCTTCGCAGCCGCGTTCAGACCGGCGACGGTAATGAAGAGTCCGAACGAGCCTGGCGGCAAGAACTGTTTTCAGCGGTGGGCGATTCCACCCTCGAACTCAATGTGCTGCTGGGCAAGGTACAAACTACCGTTAAGCGTTTCACCGATCTTCGCCAGGGCGATGTTCTCTACCTGCGAAAGCCCGATCACGTACGCGTCGTGATCAACGATATTCCCGCCTACGAAGCCCAGGTCGGTCGTGCCGGGCCGTCAAAGGCCATTCGGATCGAACGCACCATCAAACCCAAGCAATGAAAGCACTGACGGAGAGTTGAGATGTCCAACCCGATGACTGAAGCTGAAGCGGACAAGGGCGTTCAGATCGACGTCGAAGTCGTTCAAAACGTCCCTGTCACGATTTCGGTTGAAGTGGGCCGCGCGATTCTCAAGATTCGCGATCTGATTCGCCTGACCCAGGGAAGTGTGGTTGAACTTGATCGTCTGGCGGGCGAGCCGCTCGATCTTCTGGTCAACAACACAGTGGTTGCACAGGGCGAAGTTGTCCTTGTCAACGAACGCTACGGTATTCGTCTGACGCGCGTGGTTCCGGCCAACGAACGTCTGCGTAACCTCTAGGATTGAGTCCATGAGCAAGGCGATCGACACCTCGCAATGGTTGTCGCTGATTGCCAGCTTCGCGCTGGTGCTCGTCCTGCTGCTTGGCACCCTCTGGGTGCTTCGCCGGATCGGCGCGGCCGGTCTAAGACCCCAGGCAGGACGACGGCTTGTCGTGGTCGAATCGCTCTGGCTGGGAAATCGCCAGCGTGTCGTGTTGCTCCGCGTCGACCGAAGGGAAATCCTGCTCGGTATTTCAAATCAGGGCATCACACGGCTCGATGGTGTGGTCGAAGGGGTGGCGGCATCATCCGACCCAGTGTCGGCACGAGAAGAGAGCGCCGCCGACACTGCGGCGATTGAACCGCGCCCAGCGCCTGCAGTGGCAAAGCAGCGTTTCCTTGATGCGATGCGCTCGATGACCAGCCGCTCTTCTGGGGAGGGACGATGAGCATGCGGCATTTCGTCATGTCGATCGTCGCGATCTTCTCGCTTTTCTTGACGGTAGAGCCTGTGCTCGCGCAGGGGCTTCCCGCCGTAACCGTATCGGGCACCGGTGCGCAGCAGCAGTACAGCCTCACGCTGCAACTCCTCGCGCTGATGACGGTGCTCACGCTGCTGCCGTCGATCGTATTGATGATGACCTCGTTCGTGCGGATCATCATCGTGATGTCGCTTCTTCGTCAGGCGCTGGGCACCGGGCAGACGCCTCCCAACCAGGTTCTGGTGGGGCTCGCGCTGTTTTTGACGCTATTCATCATGTCGCCGGTGCTTAGCCAGGTCTATAACGAAGCGATTTCGCCTTATCTCGCGAACAAGTTGGGATTCGAGCAGGCGCTCCAGGTCGCCGAAAAACCGATCCGAGCGTTCATGCTGCGTCAGACCCGGGAAGACGATATCGCAATGTTTATGCGAATTTCCGGGAAGACCGATATCGATGGCCCCGATTCCGTCCCGTTTCTCACTCTGATGCCAGCTTTCATCACCTCGGAGCTGCGTAGCGCTTTCACAATCGGCTTCCTGCTTTACATCCCGTTCGTTGTCATCGACCTGGTGGTGGCTAGCGTCCTGATGTCGATGGGCATGATGAT
>SYIM01000175.1 GCA_005798775.1 Burkholderiales bacterium | reverse complement strand
GTCGTGCCGTACATGCTGCAGACCGGGGTGCCAAAGGTGGCTTCTGCGAAGCTGAGGGTCTCGGTGTCAATCGGCTCGCCGGTGAATGAGAGCTTGCGGAGCTGGTAACGGTAGCGGGTTGCTGCGCTACTATTTCGCATCATGCGGTAATGCGTGGCCGCAGCCGACAGGTTGGTAAAGCCCTGTTCGGCAAGTGCCTGCAGCAACCGGGCCGCATCGAACCTGCCGGCATAAACGCCGATGGTGACCCCTAGCGCAAGCGGCGCGAGCGTGCCATGCCACAGACCATGACCCCAGGCGGGCGAGGACGGGCACATGAACCGGTCTCCCGGACGGATCCCCGTGCCGTAGAGCGCGGCCAGCATCAGCGTGACAAGCGCGGCGTGCGTGTGGCGCACGGCTTCGGGCAGTTCGCGGGTGGTTCCCGAGGTGTATTGAAAGATTGCAAGATCGCTCGCCTGGGTGTCGGTCTGAAATGCGTCGGGCCATTGCGCGAGCTCGGCCTGGAGCGCGGGGTCTTCGTAGAGACAGCTGAGACCGGTGATACCGGCCACCGCCTGGACTTTGTCTGGCACGGTGACCAGGACACGCGGCTGGCAGTCGAGCACTCTGAGCCGCACCCCGTCGGGCCCAAATAGCGTAAAGAGCGGCACTGCGATGGCGCCGAGTTTGATTGCACCGAAGATCGCCGCATAAAAGAGGCGACCGGGCTCCAGCATGACCGCCACCCGGTCGCCGCGGCTGACACCGCGTGCGGCAAGCAGATGTGCGAAGCGTGCTGAATCCGCAGAGATCTGGCGAAAGCTGAGGAGTTCGTCAGCTTGGCCAGGGCGGACCACGATCACCGCGGTGCGGTCGCCAGCGGCATGCCGGTCAATGCACTCGTGAGCGATATTGAGCCGCTCCCGGTTGCCGTCGAAGAGGGACCACAGCGCATCTTTGGAGCAGTGTTGCTGCGCATCAGCGTAGCGGCTGAATTCGGTGAGGAGCGGCATTCAAGGGGGCGGGCGCGGGTGCGCAGGTGACAGGGTCCGGTGGATACCAGACTATGACGTGCCGCCCAAAGATTTGTCAATTGGCATTAATATTTGTATATGGACAAAAAACTGCGATCGTTTCCGGCCGCTGCGTCGAGGGCGCCCTCCCGCCCTGTGCGACCGGGCCCCCCCGCTGCGGTCGACCGCGTGCGCCCGGTACCCGCGGTCAGCCGGGCGGTTGCGATACTGCGCGCGCTCGGGCGCAGTGCCGAACCGATGGGTGTGAAGGCCCTCGCCGATCAGCTCGAGCTCGTCCCCAGCACCTGTCTGCACATTCTTCGTGTGCTGGTGGCCGAGCAGTTGGTGAAACTCGACCCCGCCACGCGTCGCTACAGCCTGGAAAATGGTCTGGCCACACTTGCCCGGGCCGCGCTCGCCCGCGACCCGTTCCCGGCCCTCGCGCAGCCTGCGCTTGATCAAATCTCGCAGCGCTGGAAGGTCACTGCGATCGGCGTTGAAATCGCAGCACTCGAGCACATGCTGGTGCTCGCGATCTCGCGCTCGGAGGCACCGTTTCGTTTGCATGTCGATGTCGGCAGCCGATTCCCCGCGCTCATCAGCGCTACCGGGCGGCTGGTGGCTGCGTTCACGCAGTGGCCGCCAGGTGATCTGGAGGCCCGGTTTCGAAAGCTTCGCTGGCAGAAGGCGCCGGGCTATCGCCGTTGGCTCAAGCAGGTCGCAGAGGTACGCGAACGTGGCTACAGCCTGGATGAAGGCGATTACATCGTGGGCGTGACGCTGATCGCCGTACCCGTCTTCAATGCTGGCGGTGTGCTGTCACACGCACTGGTGGTAGCTGAAGTGGGGGAGTCGAATAGCGCGCGGGCCCGACGGGGCCTGATCGACGATCTCCTTGCGCGGGCCCGTGCGCTGTCAGACGCGCTCGCCTGACGGGCCGGCGGAGGGCCCTCGGCGAGGTCAGTCTGTGGTGCCCGGCGTTACGGCTGGCCGGATGGCGGGCGGGGCGCCATCGACCCACGCCGGGAACAGCGCCTGAAGGCCGCCATCGGGTGCTCTGGCCACCAGCTTACGACTGGCCAGACGAGGGCTCGCCAGTGCCTCGTCGAGTGCAAGCACCGGCGAGACGCAGCACTCATCGTCAGAAAATCGCGCGAGGCACTCATCGAACGAAAATCCGGCAATCACGTCTGCCACGTCCGCAATCAGCCGGTGCTGTGGCAGAGGTTCTGTCTGCCTGGCCACCCACTCGGGATGGCCGGCTGTGTCGCTGAAGCGCCGCCAGAATTTGGGCTCGACCGCTCCTACCACCACATGTCGGTCATCACGGGTGCGATACACCTGGTAATACGCTGCACCACCATTCAGATAGGTGGTTCGGCGCCCCGGAACCGCGTGGTTCTCGCCGAAGTCGGCCACCTGCAGCATCTGAAGCGGCATGATCACGTCGGCAAGGCCCAGGTCGATCGTGCAGCCCTCGCCGCTGCCGTGACGTCCCTGAAGCGCGCCCAGGATCGCGATCGCCGCAAAGAGGCTGCCTGACACGTCCGCAACCGGCGGGTCGAAAAAAACCGGGCCCTGATGACCATTACGATCCAGGACGCCCGCCTCGGCCAAATAATTGGCGTCATGTCCGGCTTTTTGCAGAGACTCCCCGGCCGCGCCATAGCCGCTAATCGAGCATACGATCAGCCGTGGCGCCTGTGCTCTGAGCAACTTGATGCCTAGTCCCAGTCGCTCCATCACGCCAGGCCTGAAGCCTTCGATCAACACGTCGGCCTCGCGCGCGAGCTCCAGCAGCGCTTCGCGCCCCTGGGTGCTCTTGAGATCGATCCGCAGAATTTGCTTGCCCGCGTTGAGCGTCTGATAAAAGAGACCTTCGCCCTCGCGGTTCCTCGGACCGAGAGTTTGCATGGGGTCGCCCGCGGGAGGCTCGATCTTCAGGACCTCGGCACCCATGTCGGCGAGCAGCAGACTGGCGAGCGGTCCTGGGATGTACTGCGACAGATCGAGGATACGAACGCCTGCCAGCCACCGGCTCATGCCTTGGCTCATCTGTTCACCCGTCAATGAAATTCGTGGGAGGGGGATGGAATTCGAAAAGGCGTGCCTATTCGACCAACAGCCCGCTGGTCTCTCTATGATGCACATTCAGAATATCAACAGCCATCAAGCGGTGTCCAATGCCGCTCGAGCCAGGAGAACCCCGTTGCCCATTCACGTCAGTCAGCCCCGCCCCTCGGTCACGCTGGTCACGCTGGACAACCCGGCGAAACGAAATGCGCTGTCGCGCGCAGACCTGGCCGAACTCGGTCTACTTTGGGAGCGCCTCGATTCCGATCCAGGCTGTCGTGCGATCGTACTCACGGGGGCGGGCGAAAAAGGCTTCTGCTCCGGCGCCGACATCGGTGGTAATCTGAGCGCAGCCGAGGAAACCGCCCGCATCGTCAATGATGCACTGCTGAAGACCCGCACATTTTCAAAACCGATCATTGCAGCGATCAACGGTGATTGCGCAGGCGGCGGCGTGGAACTTCTCCTTGCCACCGATATCCGGGTGGCCGCGCCCCATGCGCGCTTCGGCCTGCCCGAGGTCAAATGGTCGATCTATCCGTTCGGAGGCGCCACGGTGAAGCTGGTGCAGCAGATTGGCTATGTGCACGCGATGGATCTGCTCCTCACCGCGCGGCTGATCGACGCCGAGAGCGCGCGCGCCATTGCGCTGATCAACCGTGTGGTGCCCGCCGAGCTGGTGCTCGATGACGCGCTTGCCACAGCCAGTGTCATTGCAGCCAACAGTCCGGTGGCGGTACAAGCGGTTCGGCAGCAGATCAGCGACTGCATTGCTGAACACGCGCGCAGCCGCGAGCCGATCGAACAGCGCCTGGGAGACCAGGTTCGCGCGAGCCCCTGGTTTGCTGAAGGCGTCGCGGCATTCCGGGAAAAGCGACCGCCCCGCTACGAAGATTGAGACGGCGGACCTTGCCGGTCGTGCATCATCTCGCTAGATTCGCGATCAGTACTGAGCGTACATTCGGACGTATCGGTCTCACGTCGGTTTAGTGATTTCCCCACTTATGGTTGGAGGCCCACTATGCGGCAACTCGATATTCTGCTGAGCGGACTCACCTTTCCCGAAGCCCCGCGCTGGCGCGCAGACAGGCTCTGGTTCTCCGACTTCTATTCGTTTCGTGTCATGACGGTGGGCCTGGATGGCCGTGACGAGACCATCGCCGAGGTGCCAGGCCGTCCGTCCGGGTTGGGCTGGACGGCGGACGGCGACCTGCTGGTCGTCTCCATGCTTGAGAAACGAGTGATGCGGCTACGGGCGGGCAAGCTCGAACCCCATGCCGATCTCAGTGGTCTGGCCACCGGACCCTGTAACGACATGGTGACCGATGCACGCGGCCGCAGCTGGGTGGGTAACTTCGGTTACGACCGTCACGCTGGCGAGTCACCGCGTAACACCTGTATCGTCTTCATCTCCGAGCGTGGCGAGGTGATGAGCGCAGCCGATGATGTGGTGTTTCCGAATGGCATGGTGATCACCCCCGACGGCAGGAGCCTGATCGTGGGCGAAACCTTCGCGCACCGGCTGACCCGTTTTGACATTGAGCCCGATGGTCGGCTGGTCAATCGCCGTTTGTT
>SYIM01000174.1 GCA_005798775.1 Burkholderiales bacterium | reverse complement strand
GCAGCCTTCCTTCACGCCATGCAGACCTAATCGGTCACGCAGGCACTGAAGCAAGGATTCGGTGGGAGGCGGGTCAGGGATCTCGACGATCTTTCCATCGAGAACGAAGCGGACAATGGGAGTGGAAGCGCTCATGCAGTGTGTAGTATGTCAGCCCGACTATAACCAGACCGCGCGGCGCTTGCCAATGAGCCCCGCTCCTGCGCGGGGATGACCGCTTGTATAAAGTGGAAGGTTACCCGACCGGAGACTCTCATGGACATCAACCGCCCGGACATCCTCGCTGAAGTCGAGGCTGTATTCGCCCGCTATGAAGACGCCCTGGTCAATAACCGCGTCGAGGTGCTTGATGAATTGTTCTGGAATTCGCCGCGTACCGTCCGCTACGGCGCGGCCGAGAACCTGATCGGTATCGAGCAGATCCGGGCCTTCCGGAATGCCCGGCCGGCGGTTGGGCTTGCCCGAACCATCGCCAACACCGTGATCACCACCTACGGCACCGACTTTGCGACTGCCATGACCGAATTCCAGCGTGACGACCCCAACAAGGTGGGTCGACAAAGCCAGACCTGGGCGCGTACGCCCGCAGGTTGGCGGGTGGTGGCCGCGCATGTCAGTGTGATCGCAAAACCGCAGGCCTGAGCCTGGTCCGCCAGGGCGATCCGACGCCCCCTCATGCTGATCAACTGCGTCGCCTACCAGCAGGGCCACAAACTCGCCGATATCGATCCTGGCGAGATCGCCGAATGGCTGGCCCGGCCAGGCTGCCTCGTGTGGGTTGCCCTGCGCGACCCGGAGCACGCCGAGCTCGAAAGCATGCAGGAGGCGTTCGGTCTGCATGAACTGGCCGTTGAGGACGCGCGCAAGGGTCACCAGCGTCCCAAGCTCGAAGCCTACGGCGAGACCCTTTTTCTGGTGATGCATCTTCTTGAAAGTGGCCCGAATCGCGAGACGCTGGAGGGTGAGGTGGCAGTGTTCGTCGGGCCCAACTTTGTGCTGTCGGTGCGCAACCGAAGCAACCGCGATTTTCTGGGGGTTCGCACCCGAAGCGAGCGCGAACCGCACCTGCTGCGTCATGGTCCCGGCTATGTGCTTTATGCGCTGCTCGATGCGGTGGTCGATCGATATTTCCCGGTGCTCGATGCCATCGAGACCGAGCTCGAAGAGGTCGAGCACCGGATTTTCAAGCGCGGCTCGGCGCGGCAGAGCATCCAGCAGCTTTATCAGCTCAAGCAGCGGGCTGCGCAGCTCCGCCACGCGGTTGCACCCCTCCTCGAGGAAACCGCGCGCCTTCACGGCGGACGCGCGCCCCCGGTATGCCTGCCGGTGAGTGACTATTTCCGCGACGTGCACGATCATCTGAGCCGTATCCTCACCGCGACTGAAGCCATCCGCGAGACCATCGGCACAGCGCTTCAGGTCACGCTTGCGATCGTCACCATTGAGGAAACCGACACCACCAAAAAGCTGGCGGCCTGGGCGGCGATCTTCGCGGTGCCCACCGCAATGGCGGGAATCTGGGGCATGAACTTTGATTCGATGCCCGAGCTCCAATGGCGCTGGGGCTATTCCATGGCGCTTGCCATCATCGCCGTAAGCACCGGCATCCTCTACTGGCGCTTCAGACGAGCCGGATGGCTGTAACGGAGCCAGGGCGCGCACGGGGTGGGCACGGGGTGGGCACGGGGTGGGCACGGGGCGCGCGCGGGCCGACACCGGTCACCACATTGCAGGCCATCAAACGGGCCCTCACGCGAGCACGCTCCCGCGGAAACCTTGGTGTACTGGTGCGTGAGGCTGCCAAGCGAGTAAACTTGACGAAAAGAGCAGCACAAAGCGCCATTCATAGGCGCGACCGGAGGATAAAACTGTCACTCTGGAGCCTCCTCAATGAAACCTGAACACAACCCGATTTTCTCACTGGTGGGTCGCGTCCTGATTGCGGCACTGTTCATCCCCGCCGGCCTGACCAAGTTGTTCGGCCATCCCGGCCTGGTCAATTACATCGCCGCAGCGGGCCTGCCCCAGCCCCAGCTTGCTGCGGCCATCGCTATCGGGATCGAAATCCCGCTGGGCATCGCCCTGCTCCTTGGATGGCAGACCCGCAAGGTCGCCGGCGTGCTCGCCGCCTTCACGTTCATCGCCACCATGTTCTTTCACCAGTTCTGGGCGGTTCCCGAGGCGCAGAAAATGGTTCAGCACCCCATGTTCTGGAAGAACATGGCAATTGTCGGCGGCCTGATGATGATGGCCTCCCTCGGAGGTGGTGCCTGGAGCCTCGATCACTGGCGAACAGCCCGCCGCGCCGGATTGTCGCCCGCGGCCGCCTGAGCCTGCTCCCGGCCCAACCGGGGCCGGCTTTTTCGGTTCATCCGAATGCACGCCCCGCCCGCACAAGCCGGCGGGCGACTATCATGCCCCTCTCGATCAGCCTGCCGAGGCGCGCCAGGCATCCAGAATCTGGCTGCCGGTGGCAGGCCACACCCCCTCGTGCCCCATGATGTGCTCGAGCGCCTGCTCGAGCGCACCGATCCGATAGGGCTGACCGATCACCCACGGATGCAGCGATACGGCCATGACGCGCCCGCCCTGCGTGCCGGTCTCGCGATAGAGAACATTGAACTGATCGACCAGCGCATCGCGGAAATCGTCTTCGGTGTGATGGTTGTTGATGAGGATGGTGTAGTCGTCAATATCGCAGGGGTGCGGCATGGCCACCAGCTCGCGGCCCGCCGCGCTCATACGGTAAGGCATGTCATCGTTCACCCAGTCACAGCAATAGTCGAGGCCGGCCTGCGCAAGCAATTCGAGCGTAGCGGCTGACTGCGATTTGGCAGGAGACAGCCAACCCCGCACGGGCTGGCCCGAAGCCTTGCGCAGCGTCTCCAGGGTGCGGGTGACGAGTTGCTGCTCGTCCTCGCGTGACAGCCCGGCGTGATGCAGATGATCCATGTCCAGGCCGTTAGCGATCACCTCCCAGCCCCAGTCGCCACAGTGGCCCATCAGGGAGGGATAGCGCGCGGCCACCGCCGCATTCACCGCCGCTGTGGCCGGAACGCCGTGCTGCGCCAGCGCCTGAGCAACCCGATAAACACCCACCCGATTGCCGTAGTCACGCAAGGTGTAGTGACGCAGATCGGGATAAGCTGTGGCCATGGCACCCGGCGGCTTGAAGGGCACACCTTTCATGTTGAGCGGAAACCATTCGAGCGCCACCGTCATCCAGAGCGCAATTCTGGCCCCGCCCGGCCACACCACGGGCTGACGCTGCGGCAGCGGCGACCAGGCATACAGGTCGTGATCCATGCCATAGCGGCGCATGGGGTACTGCAGATAGGAATCGGGCATGCTCATCACAGTGCTCCAATCGGCTGACTGGCCGCGGCGAAGGCATCGTAGTAGTGCTCGTTGAAGTACTGGGCGATTTCACGCCCGGTGGCAAGCCACACTTTGTCGTGACGCGTGATGTAGTCGAGCGCCTCTTCGAAGGCCTCCATGCGATAGGGCTGACCCACCAGATATGGATGGAGTGGAATGCACATGACCGTACCCGACTGCTCGCCCTCGCGATAGAGTCGGTCGAACTGACGCTTCAGGATATCGCCATAGCGGCGCGGCGACACCAGGTTCACGTTGTAGACGATGACGTCGTTCATCTCGAGTGAATACGGGATGCTGGTGAGTCTGCCTTTCTTAACTTTCACCGGACCAGGCTGGTCGTCGTGAAACAGGTCGCATACATAGGCGAGCCCCATGTCGGCGATCAGGTCCATGGTGTTATCGGTATAGGTGAGCGCAGGGGCAAGCCACCCATCCAACTTTTGTCCGGTGTACTTCCGGATGGTGTCGATGGAATCCTGAATGACCGCGCGTTCCTGCGCCTCATTGAGGCCAAACAGGTAGCGGGTGTTGTAAGTGCCGTGTGAGTAAAACTCCCAGCCCCGGCCGGCGCAGGCTTGAATGATTTCCGGATGATGCTCGCACATGGCCACGTTCAGCGACACGCTGCCGCGCATGCCACAGCGGTTCATGGCATCGAACATGCGCCAGAAACCCGCACGGTTGCCGTAGTCGCGATAGGCGTAATTGAGCACATCGGGCGCGGGCCGCGCCCAGGCCGCGCGCGACGGGTTCCGCTCGGGATAGATCTCATAGAATTCGATATTAGGCGCCACCCAGAACGCGACGCGGGCATCGCCCGGCCAGCGGATTTGGGGCCGGCCGGCATAGGGCAGATGATCATAGAAACCAGGATCGGCTTTCACGCTGTCACTCCGCTCACGCGCCCACGCGCTTCAATTGCTCGAGTGTCTCGGCAACCGAAAGCACATCGGCATATTTGATCGCCATGTCGTAGAGATTGGCAAAGTGCGGCCCCTCGTGTTTGTCGGCCACGCATTCCTCGGGAACGATGGTTCGGTAGCTGCGCGAAAGACTGTCCACCACCGTGGCGCGCACGCAGCCCGAGGTCGACCCGCCGGTAACCACGACCGTATCCACGCCATGAAAATTGAAGACCGACCCCAGGTTGGTCTCGAAAAATGCCGACGCCATGCGCTTGTTCACGATGACGTCGCGCTGATGATCGATCTGCAGACGATCATCAAACTCGGAGCGGCGGCTTCCCACCTTGATGTTCTGAAGCGAATCCGGCGTGTTGCTGCGCGTACCCCACACACCGCAGTCTTCACCGGAGTCCATGTAGGCGACATAGGTCCAGACCACCGGAAACCCGCGCGCGCGGAACGCGGCCGCAAGCTCGTTCACATAGTGGAGCTGTTTCGGATCGGTTTCATAGGCCGTGGCGAACTCACCCACGCGGGTATAGGCCTTCTGCAGATCCACATTGATCAGAGCGGGCTTGCGGCCGAAGCCAAAGCGCTTGCGGGTGTTGGTTGCCTTGAGCTCGGTGTAGAGCTGCCGGCTGGACTTATCGGAGAGTTCCATGGCGCGGGCCTTGAGAAAAAACGGGAGTTTAGCGACCGAGGGCGGATCTCGCTTCAATCAGCCGCCCGCGACGCCCTGGGTATTGACGGCGGAGGTGGCGTCGAGCATGGCTTCGCTCTGTCGTCGGACGATGCCTTCCTGCTGGTCTTCGAGGAGGACGAGCATCTGGCCGTACTGTTTGAGTTCCTCGCGGAGGGACT
>SYIM01000173.1 GCA_005798775.1 Burkholderiales bacterium | reverse complement strand
GGCGATGTTGCGAATAGCCTGGGTAATCATGAGAGGATATCCTGAGGATGACGTTCTGTTTTGAATGAAACACAAGTGGGGTGACCGCTGCATGACATGGCATGTCGCCTCGGTCTTCAACAATCGGCAGGCGCGGCAATCAACCGCTGAGAGATCAGGACGCCCGCTTCGAGCATCGCCACGCCGAGGAGGCGATCACCGTGATAGACGCGCACCCGCTCGGGCGATGAATCGGTGCGCGGGGCTACCCGCAGTCGCTGACCCTGGCTAAGACGCAGCGCTGACTCCGTGTCAAGTTCGATCCGGGTGAGCCGTTGCAGCAGACGGTCTAGCGGCGCCAGCCGACCTCGCCGCTCTGCAAGCGGCAAAGCTTCCAGTTGCTCCAGCGACACCGCGCTGTCAATCGCAAGCATATCGACCGCCTCACGGCGAAGATCCGAAAGCCACGCCCCGCAACCCGCCGCCTCGCCGATGTCCTCAGCCAGCGTTCGCACATAGGTACCCTTGCTGCACACCACGCGGACCTGCGCCGTGTCGCCCTCAGCATGCAGCAAGTCTATCCGGTGAATCGTTACCTCGCGCAGCGCGCGCTCGATCTCGATGCCGCTGCGCGCGTACTCATAAAGTGGTCGTCCCTGGTGCTTGAGCGCTGAATGCATCGGCGGGCATTGCGCAATCGCGCCGATGAACCGGTCGAGCACAGATCTCAACAAGGGTCTGGCCGGCAAGCTGCCGCCGGTTGGGGTGAGCGTACCCTCAGCATCGCCGGTGGTGCTGGTCTCGCCCAAGCGGAGGGTCGCCACATAGGTCTTGCCGGCCTCCAGCAGGTCATGCGCGAACTTGGTCGCTTCACCGAACAGAACTGGCAAGAGGCCGCTTGCCATGGGATCGAGCGTGCCGCCATGACCCGCCTTGGCAGCGCCCAACAGCCGGCGCGCGGTCAGCATGGCGTGATTCGAACTCAACCCCTTGGGCTTATCGAGCAGCAACACGCCATCGACGCGATCGCGAATGGATGCTGGGCGCTCGGCGCGGGCCTGCTTCGCCCCTGAGGCTGCACTCACTCGTCGGCCTGGCGACGGTTGGCTTCGCTGATCAGACGGTCGAGCTCCAACCCGCGCAGGGTGGAGCGGTCGAGCACGAAGCGCAGTTCGGGCGTGGTGTGGATGCGAACGCGCCGGCCGATCTGGCCGCGCAGAAAACCCGCTGCCCGTGTCAGCGCCTGGTTGGTAGCCTTGATGGTGGCATCATCGTCAGGGAGCACCGTGAAATGCACCGTGGCATAGGCGTAATCGGGGGTGAGATCGACCCCGGTAAGCGTGACCATGCCTGGGCCCGGATCTTTCAGTTCGCCGCGGATCAGGAGCGCGAGTTCCTGATGAATCAGTTCCGCGACCCTGATCCCGCGAGGGGTCGCGGATGCACTGCGCTTAGCCATCGTGCTGCCTTACAACGAGGTTCGTGCGACTTCCTTGACTTCGAACGCTTCGATCTGGTCGCGCTCGCGAATGTCGTCATAGCCGCGCAGCGACAGACCGCATTCGAAACCTTCCTTCACCTCTCGTACGTCATCCTTGAAGCGTTTGAGCGAATCGAGTTCACCCGTCCAGATGACCATGTTGTCGCGAAGCAGTCGTACGCGAGCACCCCGCCGAACCGTACCCTCGAGCACCATGCAGCCCGCGATCGTGCCCACCTTGGAGACGCGGAAGATCTGCCGGATCTCGACCAGGCCAAGGATTTCTTCCTTCTGCTCAGGTGAGAGCAGACCCGCCATGGCAGACTTCACCTCGTCAACGGCGTCGTAGATGATGTAGTAGTAGCGGATGTCGACGCCGTTGGTTTCAGCCAGCCGCTTGGCGGCCTGATCGGCACGAACATTGAAGCCGATGATGACCGCCTTCGAGGCGGTGGCCAGATTGACATCGGACTCGGTGATGCCGCCCACAGCCTGGTGCACCACGGTGATTCGCACTTCGTCGGTGCCGAGTTTGAGCATGGCGTGGGTAAGCGCCTCCTGAGAACCCTGCACATCGGCCTTGATGATGAGGGGCAGCGTTTTCACATCGCCTTCGGCCATCTGCTCGAGCATGTTCTCGAGTTTGGCCGCCTGACGCTTGGCGAGTTTCACATCACGGAATTTACCCTGACGGAACAACGCGATTTCGCGCGCTTTACGTTCATCGCCAAGGACGATCACTTCCTCGCCCGCAGCGGGCACTTCGGCCAGACCCTGAATCTCGACTGGAATCGACGGACCGGCTTCGGTCACCGGCCGTGCATTTTCGTCAAGCATGGCGCGCACTCGACCAAACGCGGAGCCCGCCAATACCACGTCGCCGCGCTTGAGCGTACCGGACTGCACCAAAACCGTGGCGACCGGCCCCCGTCCCTTATCAAGGCGAGCTTCGATGACGAGGCCCTTAGCGGCACCATCACGTACCGCCTTCAGTTCAAGTACCTCGGCCTGAAGCAGCACGTTTTCGAGCAGCGAATCAATCCCCTCGCCGGTCTTGGCTGACACCGGGACCAGCGGCGATTCGCCGCCGTATTCTTCAGGCACCACCTCCTGCGCGACCAGTTCCTGCTTGACCCGGTCAGGGTTAGCCTCCGGTTTGTCGATCTTGTTCATGGCCACCACGATCGGCACATTGGCCGCGCGCGCATGCCGGATGGCCTCGATCGTCTGGGGCATCACGCCGGC
>SYIM01000172.1 GCA_005798775.1 Burkholderiales bacterium | reverse complement strand
TGCCGCCATAAGATTTTCAATGCCAGCTGGACCGTTGATGGTCACCCTGCACCGGGTTCGCTCTTTGACATGATCCGCAGCACCCATCAGGCGAATCCGCGCGGTACGATCGTGGCGTATTCCGATAACTCAGCGGTACTCGAGGGAGCCGAGGCAAACCAGTTTTTCGCATCGTCAGAATCTTCCAGCCAATCGCCCCGCTATAGCGCACACGCCGGGCTGGTACACAGTTTGTTGAAGGTGGAGACACACAATCATCCCACCGCCATCTCGCCTTTTTCGGGCGCCTCGACTGGCGCGGGTGGAGAGATTCGTGACGAGGGTGCCACGGGTCGCGGTGCACGTCCGCGGTTTGGGCTGACTGGCTTCACGGTGTCTGACCTCATGATTCCCGACGCTGTCGCGCCCTGGGAGACGGCACAGAATGTCCTCGCACCCCTCGCGTCCCGCCAACCGCAGCCACCCTATGGCGCGCCAGCGCGAATTGCCAGTGCGCTCGACATCATGATCGACGGACCGCTTGGCGGCGCAGCCTTCAACAATGAATTCGGCCGGCCCAATCTGTTGGGCTATTTCCGTACCTATCAGCAGAATGTGGGCGGCGTCGTGCGGGGCTACCACAAGCCAATCATGATTGCAGGCGGCGTGGGTAGCATCAGCGCTGTCCACACCGAGAAGCATGCGCTGCCCACGGGGACGCTTTTAATCCAGCTGGGTGGGCCTGGCATGCGGATCGGGCTCGGGGGTGGCGCGGCGTCGAGCATGAGCGCTGGCACCAACACCGCCGAGCTTGACTTCGACTCGGTACAGCGCGGCAACCCTGAAATCGAACGTCGTGCCCAGGAAGTGCTTGACCGTTGCTGCTCGCTCGGTCTGGACAACCCCATCCTGTCCATCCATGACGTCGGCGCTGGTGGCTTGTCGAATGCGTTTCCGGAGATTGTGCATGGTGCTGGTCGATCAGCCCGATTCGATCTCGCGCGCGTTCCGGTGCTTGAGTCGGGGATGTCGCCGGCCGAGGTCTGGTGCAATGAATCGCAGGAGCGCTATGTGCTCGCGCTGGCGCCGGCTGACCTGCCGCGTTTTGAGATGTTTTGTCTGCGCGAACGCTGTCCGTTTTCGGTGGTTGGCAGCGTGACCGACGACGGGCAGTTGATCGTCGAGACCGCCGACGGCAGCCGTCCGGTCGATATGCCGATCGATACTTTGCTCGGCAAGCCGCCGCGCATGCACCGGGATGCGCAACGCCGTACGCGGCAAGTTATACCGCTTGACCTGGTCGGATTCGACCTGGCCGAGGTGGCTGCGCGGGTGCTCCGCATGCCGACCGCCGCAAGCAAATCGTTCTTGATCACCATTGGCGATCGATCGGTGGGGGGGCTGAGCGCCCGCTACCAGATGGTGGGGCCCTGGCAGGTGCCGGTTGCCGACTGTGCAGTGGGCCTGGTCGATTATTCCGGCTATCGCGGTGATGCGCTTGCACTTGGGGAGAGGTCGCCCGTGGCGGTTATCAACCCGGCAGCGGCCTCCCGCCTTGCAGTGGCTGAAGCTGTTACCAATATCGCGCCAGCGCTCGTGGGAACCATCGACCGGGTGAAGCTGTCTGCAAACTGGATGGCCGCATGCGGATCCGCCGACGAGGATGCCGACCTTCGCGACGCTGTCGATGCTGCTGCCGCGCTTTGCCGCACACTCGGCATCTCGATTCCAGTCGGCAAGGATTCGCTCTCCATGCGCACGGTGTGGAACGACTCCCAGACGGGTGAGGAACGGCGCGTGAGCGCACCGGTGTCTCTTGTTGTGACCGCATTCGCGCCGGTTGTTGACGCTCGCCGCGTGCTCACCCCGCAGCTGGCGGCTGAACCGGGCAGCGTCCTCATCCTGATTGACCTTGGAGCCGGGCGTCAGCGGATGGGCGGCTCCGTGCTTGCTCAAGCTACCCAGCAGCTCGGGCAGGAGTGTCCGGATCTCGATGATCCGGAGAGCCTCGTCCGGTTCGTGGCAGTGATCGACAAGCTCGGCAACGGGGGACAGATCCTCGCGTATCACGATCGATCCGACGGCGGGCTGTTTGTCACCCTTTGTGAGATGGCGTTTGCCGGTCGATGCGGTCTAGCGCTCAACCTCGACCTGCTCACCATTGATCCTTACTCTGCCGACTGGGGTGACTTTAAGATTCGACCCGAACAGGTCTCGGTGCAGCGCGACGAGCTCACGCTCAAGGCATTGTTCAACGAAGAGCCTGGCGCAGTCATTCAAGTTCGCGCCGCTGATCGTGACACCGTCATGGGGGTATTACGTGCGGCGGGTCTGTCTCGTCATGCGCATGTCATCGGCAAAGTTTCCAGTAGCGACGCGCTCGAATTTCACCGCGATGGACGTTGTATCTGGACCGAGTCGCGCGCTGAGCTTCAAAAAGTCTGGAGCGAGACCAGCTACAGGATCGCATCGCGACGCGATGACCCGCAGTGCGCCCTCGAAGAGTTTGAGCGCGCGGGCGACGCCGCTCGCGCAGGGCTTTCTTTAGCCCTCAGCTTTAACCCGGCTGAGGATCCCGCCGCGCCCTTCATCGCAACCGGCGCCCGGCCGCGTCTCGCTGTGCTTCGCGAGCAGGGGGTAAACAGTCATGTCGAGATGGCTGCAGCCTTCGATCGCGCCGGGTTCGATGCTTTCGATGTGCACATGACTGATCTGATTGCCGGGCGGGTCACCCTGTCTGCCTTCAACGCGCTGGTGGCCTGTGGTGGTTTCTCGTTTGGCGATGTGCTTGGCGCGGGCAGCGGCTGGGCGCGGAGCATCCTCTACAACGAGGCCGTTCTTGGCGGGTTCCGGGCGTTTTTCGAGCGTGGCAGCACGCTATCTCTAGGCGTATGCAACGGCTGTCAGATGATGGCGCAGCTCAAGGCCATCATTCCAGGTGCGGAAGCCTGGCCCAGGTTCCTGCGTAACCGCTCTGAGCAGTTTGAGGCGCGGTTCTCGATGGTCGAAGTGCTGGCATCACCCTCGCCTCTGTTCGCTGGCATGGCCGGAAGTCGAGCGCCCATCGTGGTTTCGCACGGCGAGGGCAGAGCGGTATTTGACACCGATACCCACGCTCGGGCGGCGCTTGCTTCGCTCCGTTTTGTCGACGATGACGGTGCAGCGGCCACTCGCTATCCTACCAATCCCAACGGCTCACCCGGCGGGCTCACCGCATTTACTTCCGCCGACGGTCGTTCAACGATCATGATGCCGCATCCCGAACGGGTATTCCGCTCGGTGCAGATGAGCTGGCGCCCGGGCGGTCTTGATGAAGACGCACCCTGGATGCGCCTGTTCAGGAATGCGAGGGTCTGGTTGGAATAACGGGAATTTCAACGCATTTCAGAGATTCCAACCGCCACGGATCGATCCGCCTTGCTGGCCCTGGCCGGGGTCCCCCCTGCCGAGGCGGCATCGGTCCAACTGAACAGGGAGTCGACCCGCGACAGACGGCTGCGCGCGGGCGAGTCCATTACCGTCGTACCGGGTCTGCGCGCTCAGTGAGCGCGCAGACTCACGCAGAGGGAATGAAGTCCGGATCGTCCTGATGCTTGCGTTCAAACTGGATGAAAGTGTAGTAGCCGCAACGTGAGCCGTTGGGATACTCGCGACATACGGCGGGCCGTGCGTCGTAAATAGTACAGTGGCGCTCGTCAGTGTCGAAGAACCGGCAGATTGAACCGTAGACTGTGTCTTTCTGATGACGCAGGATGCGTTCCGGCTTTCCCTCGTCGTCATAGATGCGCGTGTAACGGCGTGCAGCCACCTCGGTGGAGACGTCGAAGTGGCGCGCGAGACGCTCAAGGTCTCGCTTCTTTACTTCGATTCGCGGGTAACTGCAGCAGTATCCGGGACACTTCGAACAGTCGTATTGAATTTTCGGGGCGGGAGCGCTCATTCGGTTAACCAGGCTGAGAATGATGAAAGGCTGGGCAGCGGGTTGTGGGTACGGAGCAGGGCAGCCTCACAGTTTAGCGCGTTGTAACCCGCAGCCCTGAGTGTCGGAGCGCATGTCGCAGCCCACGAGCGGGGTCAATCGCTTCGTGCAGATCGCGTTCCAGTACCGACGGCGCGCCGTCCAGCGCTCCAGCGATGACTTCGGCAGCGAGGGTACTCCACAGAAGCCCCCGCGAACCCAGCCCCCGCACGCAAAAGAGCCCTGTGAACCGGGGAAGCGGCAGACGATCATTTTTCAACAGTTCCTCGCGTCGCGCCCACGCCGACGCCTCGTCCGGCATCTCGCCGACGAGGGGTAGTCGATCCGCGGCTGTCCAGCGAAAGCCGACCACGCCCGGGCGAGCAGCAGCAATCACACTGTCCGGCGCGGTTCCCAGGCAGGCGGCAAGCCGTCTCGCATTGCTTCGATCCGATTCTGGGTCAGGTTCGGCTGCATCATGATCGTCATAGGTCGAGCCCACCAGAGCCTGTCCGTCGAATGGCACGGCATAAGCCGCCCCCCCCACGACTGTCCGAAGCCCCGACATCAAGGGGTATCTCAGCCATGAGGTTTGCCCGCGAACCCGCCGCAGGGGCATGGATTGGAGCGGTGGCAGAGCCATTCTGGCGGAAGCGTCACAGAGCACCACCACAGGCGCCTGCGCTAGCACCTGCCCCCGCCCATCTGCCACCCGCCAATTCAACTCACCCGGCGCGCGCTGAACCGATGCCACCTCGCAGCCACCCCGCCAGATGAGCGCGTCGCGCGCTTCCTGTAAAAGTGCTGCAATCCGCAGGTTGGTTTGCGCCACCATTGAGCCAGGGATCCAGATGCCGCCGGTCGGGAGCGAACATCTGGCGACGTCGCTCGCCTCGGCAGCGGTTAGCGCGCAGGCAAACTGCGTGGGATAGTCGAGGGTGGCCAGCGTGTGCTGCTGGCGACTGAAAGCCTCAGCACTGTTGGCCAGCGCGATGCGACCGAGTCCTAGAAGTCCTGCGGTCTGGTTCGGATCGCGTAAAAGCAGCGCAGCGCGCGACAGGCGTGCAAGCAGATTGTCGTCTGGCGACAGGTGGACGTGGTCGGCAAGCAGGGGCTGGCTGCTACCTTCGCTTGCGTGCAGGTGCTGGCGATCAAGCAGCACTACCTGCCAGCCTTCCTGGACAAGACGGGCAGCGATCGTCACGCCGGCAAGACCAGCACCAACCACCACCGCCTGCCGCGACTCCCATCTCGGAGGCGGGGGAGGGGGTAACCAGGTCTTCCAACGCGGCGCATACCGGGCATTGATTCGTTCGCGCTTTCCGCCAAAGCCCTCAACCCGTTCAACGGCAAAGCCAGCCTGCACCAGACCATGTCGAACCGCCGCAGCGGCGGTGTAGGTGGCGAGCCGTGCGTCGGGCGCGGCCAGCCGTGCGACCTGGCGCAGCACTGGCTCCTCCCAGGCCGACGGATTACGCTGCGGCGCAAACCCGTCCAGGAAGATCGTATCGGCACGCAGCGCAAGCCGGGGCAGCATTCGCGCAGCTTCGCCAAACGCGAGAGTGAGCCGAATCCGCCCGCCAGCAAGGGTCAGGCGGTGCAGGCCAGGGAGGGCGAGCGGCCAGCGCGTTGCGAGCTCACGCAGCAAGGGTTCATTAGCCACCCCGCAGGCCTCATGTGCCGCGAGTAGGTCGGAATGGGCGAGGGGATGAGCCTCGATCGATACAAAGTCGAGGCGCCCAGCAGGATGCGCGTGCAGATGAAAAGCGCGGTAGGCGGCGAGCAGGTTGAGTCCCACCCCAAAGCCGATTTCCAGTACGCATGCGCGCTGCTTGCCCGACCATCGCTCTGGCAGCCGGCACCCGTGGGAGAACACCGCTTCCGACTCTGCCATGGCACCTGCCCGGCTACGATAGACATCGCCAAACAGGGTGCTGAAGGGCGCCCCGTTTGTATCAAACCGAAGGGGCGGGTGTTCGAGCCTCGGCATGTTGAAGCGCAATGCCTCCTGAGCCTTTGGTCAACCCACGGGAATAGGGGCCGCTGCCCGCTCCTGCAACACCCTGGGCACCGGTCTTGGGTTCATCAGCATCTGTGCGATGCCAGCGGTGAGCCCAATAATCACGGCGATCCGCCACGCCCACTCGTAGGACCCTAGTGTTGAATAAATCAGTCCGCCGCCCCAGGCGCCAAGAAATGAGCCAGCTTGGTGACTGAGAAAGGCAACCCCGGTGAGCGTTGCCACATAGCGGATCCCGAACAGATGAATGACCAGACCATTCATGAGTGGCACCACGCCTAGCCAGATCGCCCCCATCGCTGCGGCAAACAGCAGCGTGGAGGGGGGAGTGGGCGGAAACAGGAAATATGCTGTGATCAAAAGCGAGCGGGCCACATAGATACCCCCCAGTAGCAGGTGTCGGGGCAGGCGGTCGCCGAGCCATCCGAACAGGATCGATCCCATCGCATTGAACAGACCGATCAAGGCGAGCGCTGTCGCGGTGACACCTGGTTCGATCCCGCATAAGTCGAGATAAGTTGGAAGATGGGTCGTTAGAAAAACGAGTTGCAACCCACACACGAAAAAGGCCGCAGACATCACCAGATATCCACGATGCGAGGTGGCTTCACGCAATGCATCCCCCACCGACTGCTGCATACCGACCGAGGTAGCACTCCGGCTTACCCGGTCGACGCCGCCCGCCATCAGAGCGGCGGGAACCATGACACAGGCAAGTGCCACGAAGGCTGCCATGGCGGTCTGCCAACCAGCCGTACTGATCAGCCCTTGAGCAAGGGGAGATGTAAAGACTAGGCCGAGCGAGCCTGCCGCAGAGACCGCGCCCATTGCAAGGCTTTGGCGTGCTGGCGAGACAGTGCGCGAGGTGATCGCCATGCTGAGGTTTGAGCCGGTGCATGCGAGCGCGACACCGATCAGCACGCCTATTCCAAGCGTCAGCAATACGGCAGACGTGGCAAAGATACTGATCAGGAGCCCGAGCGCATAGCAAAGCGCGCCGCCTGCCGCCACCCAGCGAGCGCCGAATCGGTCGACCAAAGCGCCGGTGAAGGGTTGTGTGAAACCCCACACCATATTCTGAACCGCCACCGCCAGCGAAAAATCGGCTGTGGTGATCCCGATGGTTCGAATCATCTCGGGCTGAAACAGACCGAGGCTCTGTCGCATACCGAGAGCGAGGGTGAGCATGGTAGCTGCGCCAATCAAGATGGCGGATTGGGCGCGAGGGGCGAGCGATTCGATTCGCATGGCGCAAAGTGTACCTTCGTCATTCGAATACACTGAGCCGGTGTTTACGAAAGCCAAACTGTTGCGCGGTCCTTCTTCGGCGCTTGCGAGTGTTGCCACGGTAGCGTTGCACGCCCTGTTGGTGGGCTGGGTGATACATGCTGGCAGCCCCCAGAAGCCCTTGCCGGCGCCGTCTCCGATTCGGATCGAGCTGCTCCGCAACCCCGCTGCGCGCCTGGATCCGGTGGCTGCGGTCCCGCCCCCGGTGACGCTCCCGCTCAAGTCCGGCGCAGAGGTCAAGGGCTTCAAGGAACAGCCAACGCTACCCGCCACGGCGAGCGCAGTGGGTTCGGTTCGCGCTTCCTCGCTCGCGAATACCGCGCTGCCGCCGATCGCTCCAGACGCCCCGCCGGCGACATCTCCTGACCCCGTGGCGGCAATTGAGGCTGACGAATTCAGTCCGCAATCGTCATCAGCAAATGACCCCGACCCTGCAGACGGGCACGCGGACCGCCCTCCCGCCGCAGCGGGCACGCCCGTCGAGCAGGTTGACGACCAGGCGAAACAGCGCGCCACCGACACAATCGAGCACCCTGACCAGAATCGACCCACGCAGCCGTCAAGCACCGGCACATCGATCGCTGAAAGAGTCGACCCCGCCGCTGACCAGCGCCGAGTGCCTCCCTCAATCCAGGGGCGTTGGCGCTATCAGGTCTTCTACGGCGACTACGTGGCCAACAATCTGGTGGCGACACTTGACTACGTGCTGAACATCCATGGTGAGCGGTACCGTCTGCATACGGAAGGACATGCGGTCGGGCTGCTGGCGCTCTTTTATCGCGGGTTTTTCACTCAGGTGAGCGAGGGCGCATTCAATGCGAAGGGATTTCGCAGTGAGCGCTTCGAGGAGCGGCGTGGCGATCGTCCACCGCGCGTCGTGCGCATGGAGAACGCACACAGCACCCGAGTCGTACGGTTTGAAGATGGCCGGAGCGAGATGACGTCGGCACTGGCGCAGGACCGGCTGTCTCTCGCGGCGCAGCTGGCCTGGGTGGCCGCGCAGCAATCTGACGGCCTTCACGAACAGGAGGTGACGATTCCGTTGGTGGGGGCCTCGTCAGTACGACTGTTACGGTTTCAGGTGGCCCGCGCACAAATTCTGGAACTGGCGGGGGGCGTTCAGCGACTGACCCGGCTCCGCTCAGAGGATGGCGACGGAGAACGCCCGGGAAGCGTTGAAATCTGGCTGTCCGAGTCTGGCGACCTGATGCCAATCCGGATTCGCCTTGAGGACCGAAATGGCCATGTCCTCGATCAATTGATTGGAAGCAATTGAGCGCAGCGGGTTGATCTGTTGTCTAAACACGGGCGGGCAGTACGGTGCCTGCGCAGTCACCGAATCCGATGCTTCGAAATCCCTCGCGCTCGGCACGCGCGCGAAGAATCACTGTATCGCCATCTGCGAGAAAGCTTCGCTCCTCACCGCCCGGAAGCGTGACCGGGCGTTTGCCGCCTTGGGTGATTTCGATCAGGGCACCAAACTCGCCGGCACCCGGTCCAGATTGCGTGCCACTGCCAATCAGGTCGCCTGCGCAGAGATTGCAGCCGTTGATCGTGTGATGCGCAATCATCTGCGCAATGGTCCAGTAGTTATGCCGAAAATTGGTTTTCGACAAAAGGTGTGGAGGCTGTCCGGCTCGGATCATGCTGTCGGTGTGCAACCAGGCCTCGAGACCGATATCGACCGCGCCATGTTCGCGGTTTTGCGTGGATTCGAGGTAGGAAATTGGCTGCGGATTGGCTAAATCACGGTGCCAGGCTGAACGGAAAGGCTCAAGCGCCTCCATGGTGACGACCCAGGGCGATACCGTGGTGGCGAAATTCTTGCTCAAAAGTGGCCCCAAGGGCTGGTACTCCCACGCTTGAATGTCGCGCGCAGACCAATCGTTCAGCAGGCCCAGACCGAACACATGCTGACTCGCTTGATCGAGCCCAACCGGGGTGCCCAGCGAATTTCCGGTACCAATCCAGATGGCAAGCTCGAGTTCGTAATCGAGACGGCGCGTAGCGGTGACAATGGGTATGGACTCTCCCGGCGGCAGGATCTGACCTTTGGGACGCAAGAAACACTGACCGCTCACGCCTATCGAGGATACCCGCGCGTGATAACCGCAGGGCAGCCACTTGAAGTTGGGCATTAACGGATTGTCGGGGCGCAACAGGCGTCCAACGTTGAGCGCATGATCCAGCGACGTATACATGTCGGTGAAGTCGCCGATCCGGGCGGGCACTGCGAACTCGGCCTCCGCGATTGGAACCAGCGCAGGCCTGAGATAACTCTGGTGGGGTGAACCGTGCCGCAGCCCCCGCGACAGTGCCTGACGCAGTGCGCGCCAGTGGCGGGGTCCGAGCGCCATCAACGGGTTGAGAGCAGGGCTGTTGCAGGCGGTGGCCGCCTCACGTTCCATCGTGCTGAGATCGCTCAGCCCCAGAAGACGGGTTACTGGAAGGATATGCTCGCCAATCGCTACGCCGATCTGATGGGCGTCGATCGAATCTTTCGCGCGATACGCAGCGTAAGGGAGGTTTTGAATTGGGAATTCACTGTTTTCACCATTGGCTGAGGCTACCCAGCTGAGAAGGGAAGCCTGATGCGTGTCGTTGAGTATCATTGAGGCGCGCCTGTTTGGACCAGTAGAAGTCACGATTTTCACTTCCTATTGTAAGAGCCTGTAAGGCCTGTAAGGCGGGTAACGGGCATAGCGATTAAGGCGTGAGCAGGTTTGCTAGAGTTCTAGGTGTCTCGGCTCCTTTGGGAGGGTCTCCATGACTTATTGGCGTTTCGTCGTCCGTCGCATATGCGTTGGCGCGGCGTTTCTGGTTTTCGCAGTCTGCGCTAACGCTGCTGACCGTCCCGAGCATCGCACCCGCGCGGGCGCCTCGCCCGTTCCGCGCGCGGACGTAACCCCTGCGCGGCCCCTGGCAACGCCGACCGCCCTGCCAGTAACTCAGCCGAGATTTGCGCCTGCGGTTCACGGGCCGGGGCCGCATCGTCGGGCCCACGGTTCGTCGGTACGCGTTTGGGTGGGTCCGCCGCCCATGTATTACTCGCCAAGCCCCTACTGGGTGTATCCACCGTACGTTTATCGCCCAGTACCTTCGGTGGTGGTGGTTCCCGCGGCGCCTCCACCGATTTATGTTGAGCGGGGTAGCTCGCCGGTCCCTTTGGAAATGCCGAGGGCAGGGTATTGGTACTGGTGTGAGAGCCGGGCCGCCTATCATCCGAGCGCGCCCGATTGTCCTGAAGGGTGGATTGCTGTCTCGCCCCAGCTATCCAGTACCCAGTAGCGTCTGAACGGTCGCTACTGCCTCGTCGGCTGAGCACTGTACAACTAAGACACTCACTTCTCCCGGAGCCTCTTCATGCAAACCCTCAAAGCGACAATTCGAGCCCGTCACCCCTGGGTTCGCTGGTGCGCCCTGGCCGCTGCCGTGCTCGCACTCGGCGCCTGCGCTACAGCACCTACCGGGCCGTCCATGCTGGTGCTACCCGGTAGTGGGAAGAGCTTCGACACCTTCCGGTTTGATGATTTCGAGTGCCGGAATTTCGCAACTGCCCAGGCCAATACGCAGGGTGCCGACCAGGCGCGCCAGGACAGCTTGTTTCGTGGTGCGGCGTTAGGCACGGTGGTGGGCGCAATCGCGGGCGCCGCGATTGATGGCTCACGGGGCGCAGGGGTCGGTGCCGGCACCGGACTTTTAATTGGTACCGCAAGCGGCGCCTCGAGCGGCTCCGGCGATTCATTTTCCGTCCAGCGGCGCTACGACCACGCCTACGTCCAGTGCATGTACGCCAAGGGGCACCGCGTCCCGGTCGATGGCCGGCTGAGTGAGCAGGTCGGGAGCCGCCCCGCCGCTGCATCGCCTGCAGTCACCCCGCCGCCGCCACCCGCGGGTTCGCCGCCCCCTCCACCGGCCGGTGTCATTCGCTAGGCTGGCAGCGACCCTGGCCGCGTTTGCGGCCTTTACCGATTCCCGCTAGCGTACTGGGCTGACCGATTGGCCGACGCAGGTCGGTCCGTATTCTTTTGACGGGGTGCATTTATGACGTTCACGCAATGGCGCAATGTGGTGGTGCTCGGGGCAGGGCTCTTGTTCGCGGCAACTTCATCAGCTTCGGGCGAGCCGCAAGACGCACATCATCCCTCGCTGAAACTCTCAATTGGCGTATTTCATTGCGACCTTAATCGCAGGGTTGAGATTCGGCAGGTCGCCGACGACCGTCGTTCGGCGATCGTCTACTGGGAGCGTCGCAACTACACAATGCAGCTAGTCGCCACCCAAACCGGCGCCCTGCGGCTTGAAGACAAGACGAGTGGGCTCACCTGGATTAGTATCCCGGGTAAATCCATGCTGCTCGATACCAAGCAGGGCAGGCAGCTCGCGAACGAATGCCGCGCCTGACCCAGCGCTGAATGCCCATGAGTCCTGTCGCGAATCATCCGGCCGAACGGTCGCTCGAGTATCCATTTACTTTCAAGCCCGCACTTGGTGAGACCATCGAGGTTGCGCCCGGTGTCCTCTGGATCCGGATGACGCTACCGTACACGCTCAACCACATCAACCTGTGGGCGCTTGAAGACGGGGAAGGGTGGGCGATTGTTGATACTGGCGTACGGGACAAGGAAACCACCGATGCCTGGCGGATGATCTTTGCAAAAAGCTTTTGTGGTCGGCCCGTTACAAGGGTGTTCGTCACTCACATGCACCCTGACCATGTCGGCATGGCGGGGTGGCTCACCCGTAGGTTTTCCTGCCGCCTCTGGATGACCCGCGAGGAATACCTCACCTGCCGCGTCCTGGTGGCTGACACGGGGCGCGAGGCGCCGGCCGAAGGCGTCTCATTTTACCGAAGGGCCGGGTGGACCGATGACCAGCTGGAAACCTATCGGACACGATTCGGGAGCTTCGGGAAGTCCGTCTACGCACTTCCAGACAACTTCCGGCGACTGCACGACGGCGAGGTGCTCACCATTGGCGAGCGTGAATGGGAAGTGGTGATCGGAAACGGCCATTCCCCCGAGCACGCCTGCCTGGTGTGCCACGCATCCGGATTGTTGATTTCTGGCGATCAGGTCTTGCCGAGGATCTCATCGAATGTTTCAGTGTTTCCCACCGAGCCGGACGCAGACCCCCTGGGGGACTGGCTCGCCTCGATCGAACGGCTGCGGATGCGAATTTCTCCAGATGTGCTGGTTCTGCCGGCCCATAACGAACCGTTCAGAGGTCTGCATCAGCGGCTCAACCACCTGGAGCGCACCCACATCGAATCGCTGGATCAGCTCGAGCGGGCAATTATCCGGCGTTCACGGGCTGTCGACGTGTTTGCCGCATTATTTTCGCGTTCGATCGACGGCGATGATGCGCAGCTCGTGTCCATGGCAACAGGCGAAAGCGTTGCCCATCTGAATCGGTTGTTGTGTGCTGGGCGGGCGCGCGTGGATGACGAGCAGGGAGTTGCATGGTATTCGCGGGCTATTGCCTGAGTACGTCGGGATCGACGCCCCCGACGGTAAATTCTTGATTTTACATAATACAAATTATACGCACTTTTGGAGGGCTGTAGAAGCATCCAGATCGCGCCCAGAACAGTCATCCTGCACTTGACCGTCCCGGAATGTGATGACCCGTTTGGCGAACGCCGCGACGTCGGCCTCATGGGTCACGAACAAAACTGTCTGGCCGCGACGATTGAGCCCTTGCAGCAAGGACATGACCTCAAGCGATGTTCGCGAATCCAGCGCGCCTGTGGGTTCGTCGGCGAGAATGATCTGTGGATCGTTGATCAAGGCGCGCGCGATTGCGACGCGTTGCTGCTGTCTTCCCGATAGCTGTACCGGCGTGTGGTGCTGCCGATCGCCAAGACCGACATCATCCAAGGCGCGCCGGGCACGCTCTTGTCGTTCGCGTCTGCCCACGCCAGCGTAGACCAGCGGCATGGCAACGTTATCAAGCGCGCTCGCTCGGCCGAGTAAATTGAACTGCTGAAATACGAAGCGAATTCGCTTATTCCTCAAGGCAGCCAACGCATTTCCGGACAGCCGATGAACCGGCTGACCTGCGAGGCGATAACTGCCGCCGATGGACGTATCCAGGCAGCCAACCAGGTTCATGAAGGTGGTTTTCCCCGACCCAGACGGACCCATAATCGCCACGAATTCGCCAGCGACAATGCGAAGATCAATGGGCCGGAGCACGAGAACATCGCCCGCGCCGGTTTTGTAGGTACGGGAGAGGCCCCAGAGTTCGATCACTGGCAAAGGGCTGGCCTCTGGCACGCTGTCATCCTCTCAGGTCGCGGAACCCGGTTTCAACTCTGAGACCCAGCGCGTGCGGGCGCACTGGGGTTCCATCACGCCCGCTAGCGGGTGGGCGCGGCGCTCGGCGGGTCAGCAGGAATGCTGAGCGTACGTGAGAAGAACAAGGGCTCGCTATCCTTGGGTTGCTGCGCGGCTGTTGCCCCGCCCGCCCCCGCCGTTGGAGTGGGTGCGGCGGGAGCAACTGGCCTCGAAGCAGCGGGCGGAATCGGCTCGACAGGCTTGGTCGTCGCAGGCGGGGGAGGCGCAGCCCGCGCGGGCACGTTAGCAGGTGCGGTCGCTGCGGGTGTAACCGGACTCACCTGAGTAGGCGCGGACGAAACAGGCGGCGCTACCGGCTTCGGGACGGCGGACTGTGGGGACGGCGATGGCGCAACCGACGCGGATGCGCCCTGAGAGGCAGGCCTCGGCGCAATAGCTGCTGGTGGCTTCGCACCGGTGGATGCGGTGCCCGCGCCCTGCTGTGCTGGCGGTGGCGATGCAGCAGCCGGACTGGCTGCGCCTCCCGCCTGGCCCGGTGCACTGACCACACTACCGGTTGGACCGCCAGAACTTAGCGGGCGCGACTCCGGGGCCACACTCACCTCACGATTCATTTGTACGGGCGCAAGGTCGGTCTGTGCGCTTCCACCAGGGCCCCCGCTATCGCTACTCTCGCTCGCAGTCCAGCGCGGCTGTTCAACCGTACCGTATCGGGCGACGTAGCGCTGGGCGCGTTCTTTCATCCAGATTGCCCACTGGCGTTCGCCAGTGCGCTCGAGAT
The DNA here is from genome assembly GCA_005798775.1 of Burkholderiales bacterium. Taxonomy (GTDB): domain Bacteria; phylum Pseudomonadota; class Gammaproteobacteria; order Burkholderiales; family Burkholderiaceae_E; genus SYIM01. Next base: position 10,173 of record SYIM01000172.1, on the reverse strand, counting down.
AGGCTGCTGCATCAAGCCCCGCTTGATTGCGAAGCGACGGATCTGCGCCCTGGTCGATAAGGTACTGAACGACCGGCAGCGCGCGCATGCGAGCGGCCATCATGAGTGGGGTTGTGTTGTTCGGCGACTGCGCGTCGATAAAAGCATGCTGCTCAATCAGAACGTTAACAAGCTCGAGTTGGCCGCCGCTTGCTGCGTAGTGCAGCGCCGTCCATCCGGGCCGGTTGACCTGCGCGCCTCGCTGCAGCAGGGCGTCGAATGAGCGCCGGTCGCCGAGCGTGGATACGAGCATCAGCGCTGTTTCATCGGCCGCGCTGGCCGCATCCACATCGGTGGCGTTCAGTGAGGCAAGAACACGCACGACATCGAATGCCTTGAACCGCGCGGCTGCGACAACGGCTGGTCCATGATCAGGATGACGGGCGTTTGGATTGGCCCCGCGCATCAGTTCAGTGCGAAGTGAATTGATGTCGTTGGTCTCGATCGCACGCCAGAAAGCGGGTGACTGCGCTTGCGCCGCGTGCGAGAACACCAGTCCGAGCACCAGCACCCGGCCCAGGCGCCAGACCGCGGCGAGCGACGCCGCTTCGTAGAGACATCGAAACGACAGTGTCATGGCTACTCCCGGTTCGGCTGAGAAACGCCGAACACGCGTTCAAAGTTCGCGGTGGTAAGCGCCGCGATTCGCTCGAGCGATACGCCGCGGAGTTGAGCGAGGAACTCCGCGACGTGTCGGACATAGGCCGGTTCGTTGGTCTTACCTCGGTGGGGGACGGGCGCCAGATAGGGCGAATCGGTTTCAATGAGGAGCGCATCGTCAGGAACCTTGATCGCAACCTCGCGGAGCGCCGCTGCGCTCTTAAATGTGACGATTCCTGAAAAAGAGATACAGAGGCCCATGTCAATTGCCGCACTCGCGCACGCCCAGTCTTCGGTGAAGCAGTGCATCACGCCGCCCGCCTCGCGCGCGCCCTCTTCTGCCAGGATCGAGATCGTGTCGGATGAGGCCGAACGAGTGTGTACGATCAGTGGCTTCTCGCAGGCGCGTGCCGCCTGGATGTGGGTACGAAAGCGGGCGCGCTGCCAGTCGAGCTTCTCGGCCGGGACCCGGTAGTAGTCAAGCCCCGTCTCGCCGATTGCGACCACCCTGGGGTGATCCGCCAGCCGCACCAGGGTGTCAACGTCGGGCTCCCGCACATCGGCGTAATCCGGGTGAACACCCACCGAGGCGCACAACTCGGGGGCGCGCTCGACCAACTCAATCACTTTGGGAAAGTCTTCGAGGTTCACCGCAACACAAAGTGCGCGCGTCACACCGTTCGCCGCCATGTTCGAGCGGATGTCATCGAACCGGTCGAGCAGATCCGGAAAGTCGAGATGGCAGTGGGAATCGATCAGCATGTGGCATTTTACCGGCGCGCCGCACCCAGGCGCTTGGATCCCGCGTTAGCCGCAGGTCAGAAATTGAGGCAGGCTTAGGCCGCCTGGCGGCGACGCTCAAATACCTTGCGGTATCGACTCAGGGCGTCGTCGGCCACCAATCTCGGGCTGAGTGGGTGAGAAATCAGCCGCTGCAACTGCTGCAACCACTGCTCAAAGGCGAGCAACGCATTGACATCCAAGCGCGTTGCAAGGGCCTTGAGGCGCGCCCCTTCGGCAGGAAAATATCTCGGCGCGGCGCTCGCAGCACATCGCGACAAGTCAACGCACCAGGCATGAAGCACAGGCACCCAGACGCGGGGCTCGTGCGCATTGAGCCGGTCGGTTGAACTCACCAACGACTCATGCTCACAGTTGGCAAACGTCTCGACCAGATCGCGATGAAGCACCGCATGATCGCTCGCACCGAGATCCAGCGCGCGGCGCGGAGCGCCCCCGCAAAACGCAAGCCACTGCAGCGCCCTCTCCTCCTCCGCGCGCGACTCGGCCATCACCCAGGCGAGAGCCTCGGCATGCGGCGGGACCGGGACTGGCACCTGGCGGCAACGCGAACGTACGGTAGCCAGCAGTCGGCTCGACCGGCTACTGACGAGCAGAAAGTAGGTGTTCGGTGGGGGTTCCTCGAGTGCCTTGAGTAGCGCGTTGGCGGATGCGCTGTTCATCGCCTCAGCCGGCGTGATGAGGATGACCTTTGCACCGCCCCGATGGCTAGCCACCTCGACAAAGCCCGCCAGCCCACGGATCTGCTCAATCCGGATATCGCGCGACACCTTGGCTGGCCGGGCGCTGGGCGCCTCGCCCTCCTCAGTCACGGGCTCATCGGCCGACGGCCGGACCCCCCGAAAATCAGGATGGGAATCCTGGGATAGCCATCGGCAGGCCGAACACTGCCCGCAGGCAGTGCGATCTTCGCGCGGCTGGTCGCAGAGCAAGGCAGCCGCGAGTGACCGGGCAAGCCACTCCTTGCCGACGCCTTCAGGACCGGATAAGAGCAGCGCGTGATGCAGCGTGGCGCGTGAGGCGAGTAAAGAACGTAATAGTCTAATTAACCAAATCGGTATTTTATTCATAGGTTTGAAGACACTATTTCAAGTATATTCTTGATCTCGGCAACGTCTCGCATGCCGTCGATCAGGGTAAACCGCCCAGCCGATTCCTGCGCTCGCTCAAGGTAACCCGACCGGACCCGCTCAAAAAACTGCAGGTCTTCAGCCTCAAAGCGGTCGGCTACCCGCGCAGCAGCACGGCGCCTGGCGGCCTCTGACGGGGCGAGATCAAACAGCAGGGTGTGATCCGGCTGAAGGTCGGGATGCACCAGCGTCTCGAGGAGTCGAACGCGATCAGTACCGATGCCTCGACCCGATCCCTGGTAGGCGAAGGTTGAGTCGGTGAACCGGTCGCAGACCACCCATTCGCCTCGGGCAAGGGCTGGTCGGATTCTGGCGGCCAGGTGCTCGGCTCGCGCTGCAAAGACCAACAACAGTTCGGTGAGCGGCGCCATAGGCTGGTTGAGCGTGAGATCGCGCAATTGTTCGCCGAGCTCCGTGCCGCCGGGCTCACGGGTAATGACCACGCGATATCCGCGCGCCTCGAGCAATGCCGCAAATGGGGCGATGTGGGTGCTTTTTCCCGCGCCATCGATCCCCTCAAAGGTTATGAATCGTCCTGGTTTCATCGTTTGAATATGAAGCGTTCGACCGCGCGTTGATGCGCTTTGAGATCATTTGAAAACTCCGTGCTGCCGTCACCCCGAGCCACAAAATAGAAGGCTGTTGACTCAGCCGGCCTGAGCGCGGCCTCAATCGCGCCGCGGCCCGGCAGCGCAATCGGCGTGGGGGGAAGCCCAGGGCGCACATACGTATTATGAGGATGCTCAAACTGAAGGTCACGGCGGCGCAGACGCCCCTCGAAGCTCGGGCCGAGCGCATATAAGGTCGTTGGATCGCTTTGAAGGAGCATGCCTTTTTTGAGCCGGTTCACAAAGACGGACGCGACCATCGCGCGATCTTCAGCGCGCCCGGTCTCTTTTTCTATCATCGAAGCAAGGACCAGCGCCTGGTAGGGCGTCTCGATCGGGAGCCCTGCCAAGCGGCGGCTCCACTCACGCTGCAAAACACGATCCATCGCCCGCCACGCGTCTCGATAGAGGCTGACTGCGCTGGTTCCTGGGGCGAAATGATAGGTGTCGGGTAAAAAGAGGCCCTCTCCGCTTGAACCCGGCGCTCCGATCCGGGCGAGTAACGAGGGTTCGTCAAGGATGCGCGCATCCGGAATCAGGTGGGGGTGGTGATCGAGAAGTTCGCGGACCTGGCGAAAGGTGTACCCTTCAATCAGCCGGAGGGTCGCGGGCTGCCCCTCGCCGTTGGCGAGCATATCCAGCAAGCGGTTGAGCGGCAGACCAGCCGCCACATCGTAAAGCGCCGCACGATAGCGTGTGCCATCTCCACGAAGCCTGACGATCCAGGCTAATCGGGTGGCCGAGACCGATAAGCCCGCTCGCTCAAACGCCGAGGCGAGCGCTGCAGGCCCGGAACCAAGCGGAATAACCACTCGCCTCGGTTGGGGGTCCTGATGTAGCGGTGTCAGCCGATACGAAACCATCGCGCCTGAGGCCGCACCCAATGCAAATGCCGCCCCAACCAGCATGATCCGGGCAAGCGTTGGAAGTGTTCGGAACATTGGCATCAGGGTTTCAATGAGCAACAAGTTCAAAGCCCTTCCTATAATACGCACCGTGAATACTCCCCTGATCTCACCCACCGCTGATATGGGCCACGCGCAGGCGCTCGCGACACTTTGTGACGGCGCACTGGCGTCCGATTCATCCGGGCCGCAGGTGCACTATCCCAACCGTCCGGCCGACCTTGTCTCAATTGCTCGCGGGTGGGTATCGCCCATTGCAGACCTGGGTGTGCTGCACGTCGAAGGCGACGACGCGCTTCGCTTTCTCCAATCGCAGCTCACCAATGATTTGGAGGGTCTGCCGGAGAACACCTGGCAGCTCTCGGGCTATTGCTCGGCCAAAGGGCGCCTGCTCGTCAGCCTGATGATCTGGCGTGACTCCGATGGCATCCGGATGGTGGCTTCCAAGCCCCTACTGGCCGGGCTTCGCAAGCGACTGTCCATGTTTGTGCTCCGCGCGAAGGTCCGAATCAGCGACGAGTCCGATCGCTGGTTTCTCTTCGGAATCGGTGGCGAGCGGGCGGCTGACACGCTACGGCAACTGGGTGCACCCTGGCCCGGTTTGAAAGACGTGATTTCGTTCGGAGAGGGCTATGTGCTCGGGTGTGCGCCGCACGTATCACCGACCACGACCACCACAGCGGCCCTCGCTCCCGTTTCAAGGGGGTTGCTGCTGGTTCGCCTCAACAGCGCCGCGCACCTGTGGGGCGTACTGAGTGCCGGCCTCACCCCTGCCCCGTCCACAGTCTGGCGCTGGACCGAGATCCTGTCGGGGCTTCCCCGCATCGTCGCTGCCGGCGTTGAGCGCTTTGTGCCGCAGATGGTCAATCTCGATCTGGTTGACGGGGTGAGCTTTCGCAAAGGGTGCTACCCCGGTCAGGAGGTGGTTGCACGCAGTCATTACCTGGGCAAGTTGAAGCGCCGGATGTTTCTTGCGCAGGTGGAGGGCAGCGCACCAGAGGCGGGAACCGATGTGCTGGGACCAGAAGGAACGGAGCCATGCGGCGAGGTGGTGCTGTCCGCGCCCTCGCCCGCAGGTGGTGCGAGCGTGCTGTATGAGTCACAAATCGCTGTCGCAGACGCGGCCCGCCTGGCTGACGGTCGTGCGCTTCATCGGCTCGACCTCCCCTACGAACTCCCTGGCGGATGACGGGCGCTCCTGCCCGCCTGTCCGTGTTCATCTATTTCAAGGCGAACGCGGCTGATAACGTGAAGGTGTTGGCGTCGATCCACGCGCATCGTGACACGCTGCTCGCTCACGGGATCGTGCTTGGTTTCTGGCGCCGGACCGATCCGGAAGCGGCCAGCATGGCCACCTGGATGGAGACCTACGAGGTCGGAAACCGCTCGATGGAGTCGCTTCAGACGTGCATTGACGCCAGTGCGTTAGCGTCCGGTCTGGCCGCGCTTGCGCAGGGGTCTCGCCATGTCGAGCGCTTCGAGCGGGTCGATCCCTGACCATGTGCCTGATCGCATTCGCCTGGCAGGCCAGTTCGCGATACCGGCTGCTGCTTGCCGCCAACCGCGATGAGTTCCATGACCGACCTGCCCTGCCCGCCCACTGGTGGAGTGACCTGCCCACGGTCTACGGCGGGCGCGACCTGAACGCGGGGGGCACGTGGCTTGCGATCGGCCGGCACGGCAAGCTTGCAGCGGTCACCAACTATCGGGAGCGGCCGCACAGAGGTCCCGGCGAGCGCTCTCGCGGCGAACTCGGCGCAACCTTTGTCGCGGGCGATCTTCCGGCCACACACCATGCGCGGACGCTGCTCGCGAGCGCCGATCGTTACGGCGGCTTTAATTTGCTGCTCTTTGACTGGGAGGGCGCAGAACTCTCATGTGCGTATCTGTCAAATCGTCATCCGCATGCCCCGCTACAAGCGCCCGCTCCGGGCGTTCATACACTCTCCAATCACCTGCTTGGCACGCGCTGGCCCAAGTCACTGCGCCTGGGCGGCGTGGTTGAGCGTGTGGCCGACGACCAAGATCCGATCGAACCGTTATTTCAGGCGCTGGCAGATCAGCGTCCCGTGAGTCCTCAGGAGATGCCCACAGACGCCGATCACACCGACCCCGACGTACTGACACGGACTCCGTTTATATTCGATGCACGCTACGGAACTCGCGCCTCCACGGTGGTTGCGGTGGGCCATGACGGGCGCGTTTGTTTCGTGGAGCGAGTGTGGCAGTGGTCGCCCGCTGGCGCTCGGTGCGTGGGCGAGCGCAGGCTTGAGTTTTAACGCGAGCGCATCACACAACGGTCTAGAGCTTGCGCCACATCCTGACATGGTCAATTCCGGCTTCGAGATAAACCGGCCCTTCTCGTGTGAACCCGTGTCGGCGATAAAACGGCTCAACATAAGCCTGGGCGCTCAGCTCAACCTGGGAGTTGCCTCGCGCACGCGCTTCTTGCATCAGGCACTCAAGAATCTTTCCGCCCACGCCGGAGCGCCTGAACGCAGCCAGAACCGCCATGCGACCGATATGGCCATCGGGTAGCAGCCGGCCCGTCCCCACCGCTACCCCCTCGGACCACGCCACACAATGTAGGCAGGCTTCGTCAACCGAATCGAGTTCGAGCGCAGGATCGATGCCCTGCTCGTGTACAAACACCTGGAAACGAACGGGCTGTGAGGCCACCCGTACCTGTTTCCAACTGCCCGTTTCAAGGCGCACCTTGGGCGCTTCGCCCGCAGCGACAGGCGCGAGCGCGGGCTTGCGTCCAAACGGATCGTCGGGGTCCAGCCCTGATGCAACGGCCGCATGTCGGCTGTTAACTGAGGGAAGAATCGCGGGGTGCGTGAACAGATAAAAGCGCCGCTCTGCGATGGCCTCGAATGTCATCGCTGCGATATCGGTTGCCGATAGCCGCCCCGATGACACGGCACGCTCCATTGATGCCCGGGCCCGCAGGGTAGCCTCCGTCTCAGTGGGGTTCTCCGCGAGCGCAGCCGGCCGGTTGCGCTCCGATTGCGCAATACCCGTTGGTACAAAGGCGGGACACAAGACCGTGACGCCGATTGAGGACCCGACTGCGCGCAGGTCGTGGTGCAGAGTTTCACTGAGGGTGACCACCGCGTGCTTGCTCGCGCTGTAGAGCCCCATGGTGGTGGGAGAAATGAAACCCGCAACCGAGGCGGTGTTCACGATGTGACTATCGTCGTTTTGGCTGAGCATGCGCGGCACGAAGCTGCGCAGCCCATTGGCGACGCCCATCACATTCACGCCAAGCACCCACTGCCAGTCCGCAGCACTGTGTTCCCAAACGAGACCTACCGGCGCCACGCCCGCGTTATTAAAAAGGAGATGAACTGCGCCAAATTCGAAAAACGCCCGATCAGCAAGCTGGGCAACCTGCCCGGCGTCGGAGACGTCAGTCTGGGCGGCCAGCACGCTGGCGCCAGCGGCGGCAAGCTGGGTGGCGGCCTTCTCTAACGGCACGGCCTCCACATCGGCCAGCACCAGTCGCATGCGCAGCGACGCCGCGTGCCGGGCGAACGCGAGCCCGAACCCGCTCGCTGCACCAGTGATGACTGCGACCCGGCCTGTGAATCGGTCCATGTGCGACGCTCAGATCCGAACCAGCTGCTTGCCCAGGTTCCTGCCCTTCAAGAGTCCGATAAACGCTTCGGGCGCGCGTTCGAGCCCCTCTGCGACCGTCTCCCGCCAGCGCAGCCGGCCGGTCGCGGCAAGCTCGGCGAGCTCGGCAAGTGCTGGTGCCCAGCGATCCATGTGGTCTGAGATGATGAAGCCCTGAACCTGAAGCCGATTCACCAGGATCGAGCGCACATTGCCAAGCGCGATGGGCTCACCGTTGTAGCCGGAAATCAGTCCACAGACGGCTATCCGGCCAAAGGTGTTCATGCGCGCCAGACATGCGTCGAGGCACACGCCCCCCACGTTCTCAAACAATCGGTCGATACGCGCCCCATCGAGAGCGCGGTCGAGATCACCGGCAAGATTACCCGCCTTGTAGTCGACACATGCATCAAAGCCGAACTCGCCCACCACGATTCGGCACTTTTCCGTGCCGCCCCCAATGCCCACGACCCGGGCGCCCTTGGCGCGAGCAAGCTGCCCCACGACCGAACCCACTGCCCCGCTTGCCGCGCTCACCACGAGCGTCTGGCCAGGCTGGGGCGACAGAATGTCGTTGACGCCATACCAGGCGGTGACCCCCGGCATACCTACCGCGCCAAGCCATGCCTGCATTGGCACGCGTCGCGTGTCGATTCTCCGAAGTTCGCGGGCTGGCGCATTGGCGTAGGCCTGCCACCCAAGCTGGCCCACCACTTCGTCGCCCGCCTTGAAATCAGCGTGCCGGCTCTCCACCACTTCGCCAGCGGTCCCGCCCTGCATCACTTCACCCAGCGCCTGGGGCGGCGCATAGGACCGAGCTTCATCCATCCGGCCGCGCATGTAGGGATCGAGTGAGAGCCAGTGGTTGCGCACGCGCACCTGCCCTGCCTCGAGCGGCTCGATCGGGTCTTCTACCCATTCAAAGCAATCCGGGGTGACGTCCCGGGCCGGGCGGCGTGCAAGACGCCACTGGCGATTCATTTCAACCATCGGAAGGGCTCCTTCTGCGTGCCATGAAGCGAAACGTGCCTGACGCGCGCGCAACCAGTTCCCCAGCTTCGTCGCGAATTTCAGCCTCGCAAAACGCCAGCGCCCGCGTCTGGTGGACGCACGATCCGGTGCATCGAAGCCTGCCCTGGCCGCCCTGCATGAAGCTGGTCTTCATTTCGATGGTGGCCATCACCGTATCCTGCGGGCCGGGATCGCGCGCCACCATCCGGCCCGCGATCGCCATGGTGACATCAAGCAGCGTCATCACCGCCCCGCCGTGGGCATAGCCAGCTGAGTTCAAATGATGGTCGGCAAGGTTGAGCTCGGCGACCACTCGCTCAACGGTGGTCTCGAGTAACCGGATGCCGCTGTGCTCCACAAAGGGGATTGCAACATCGAAGCCTGATGGACGGTCTGATACCAACATGCTGTCAGACCGCAGTGAGACCGCCGTCGATCGCAAGGATCTGACCGCTGATGTGTCGTCCCGCCTCAGAGCAGAAGAGTACCGCGGCGCCCGACATGTCTTCCGGGTGGCCCAGTCGGTGAAGTGGCGTGGCATCGATGATGGATTGACCGAACTGCGCGAGCGCAACCTGGGTGAGACGCGAGGGAAAAAAACCGGGGGCGAGCGCGTTCACTGTGATACCGAACTCACCCCATTCCCCGGCCAACGCGCGGGTGAAATTCACCAACCCGCCTTTCGTGGTGTTGTAGGCAATGCCTTCGTTGGAATTGGGCGGATTGCCGCGCAAACCGGCAGTGGACGCAATGTTGAGGATGCGGCCGTAGCGACGCGGAATCATGGACCGACGTCCAACCTCCTGCGTGAGAACAAATACCCCAGTCAGGTTCAGATTCACAAGCTTATGCCAGGCCTCCAGCGGATGGTCCTCGGCTGGTGCCACCCAGGAGGTACCGGCGTTGTTGACCAGAATATCGCAATGCCCCAACCGGGCTAGCGCCTGCTCGGCCAAGAGGCGAACCGCGTCAGCCTGGGTCATGTCGCAGGTCAGGGCTGATGCGCTGATGCCCCGCGCTTGAAGCTGCGCGACAGCTTGGTCCAGTTCCGCCTGCTTTCGCGCAGTAACCAGGACTTCTGCCCCCATTTCGCCGAGCGCCTCGGCAATCTGCAGGCCCAGCCCGCGCGAGCCACCGGTAATAATGGCCTTACGCCCAGCCAGATCGAACAATTGCCTGACAGACATTGGCGCCCTTTTCAGCGGAGTAGCAGCGATGCGCGGCGCATCAGTGAATGATTTCGAAAAGACCCGCCGCGCCCATACCGCCACCCACGCACATCGTCACCACCACCCAGCGAGCCTTCCGGCGCCGGCCTTCAATGAGCGCGTGCCCGGTCAGACGCTGGCCGCTCACGCCGTAAGGATGACCGATTGCAATCGCACCGCCATCCACGTTGAGCCGGTCGGCGGGAATGCCCAGGCGGTCTTGACAATACAGCACCTGCACCGCGAAGGCCTC
>SYIM01000018.1 GCA_005798775.1 Burkholderiales bacterium | reverse complement strand
GCCGGTGAGCTGGCCGATGGCCTCCAGCTTCTGCGCTTCGCGCAACTGCGCCTCGGTGCTTGCGATCGCCTCCTCCGCCTGCTTTTGGGCGGTGATGTCTCGCGTCACGTTGGCGAATCCGATCAGCTTGCCGTCGCCGTCCCGCAGCGGCGTAATGACGCCGTTCGCCCAGAATTGCAGCCCGTTTTTCCCGACGCGGTAGCCCGAAAATTCAAACCGTCCCTGCTCGGCGGCGAGGCGCAGTCCCTGCTCCGGCCGGCCCTTGGCGATATCCTGTGGCGTATAAAAACAGGAAAAGTGCCGACCGATGATCTCATCGGTCGTGTAGCCCTTGATGCGTTGCCCTCCGATGTTCCATTGGGTGACGAGGCCGTTCTGGTCGAGCATGGTGATGGCGTAGTCGGTCACGCCATTGACGAGGATCTGGAAACTTTCTTCGCTCGTTCTGGCGCGCTCCAATGCGCGGCGCTCGCGGTCCTCCAGCGGCCGGATGGTGACGATGCTGGCGAGCAGCAGGGCGAGGGTCAGGCCGCACGCCGTGGCGATGCCCCAGTTGCGCTGTGCGTAATAACTGGAAAGCGCGGTGGCATCGGAGAGGCCCGTCGTCACCACCAGGCCATAATCGACCAGGCGAGTGTAGCCATAGGTGCGGGCAATGCCGTCGATTTGCGCCACCCGGTGGAAATACCCCTTCGTTGGGGCATTGGCACCGAGGTAAGGCGCGTCCCTGATCACCGTCCCGAGGTAGTCCTGTGGCCCGGGCGCGTGTGCCAACAGGTCGCCGGTACTGCGAATGACTGAGACGATGTCGCCTTCGTTCAAGGGGACAGTCTGGTAGAAGCGGTTGAAGTAGCCCGGGTCCACGGAGAGCACGATCACGCCCACATTGCGCCCTGCGCTACGGATCGGCCGGCTGAACTGGATGGACCACTTGTTCGAAACGCGACCCTTGACGGGTTTCGAAATGAACAGCCTGTCCTGATCGCTATCGAGGTGCACGCGGATGTGCTCGCGGTCTTTGAGGCTCACCGGCGAGGCCGGCAACCCGAGGCTGCTGTAGACTATGAAGCCCTGGCTGTCGACCGCCCCCAGCTGCAGGGAAATGTCGGAAAGGTTCTCGCGGATGCGCTTGACCTGGGCCTCGAACTCGCGCGGGCCTCTCGACCACGCATCGGTGAGTTCGATCGCCGCCAAGTCGACCAGGCGTACGGTCGCGCGCGTATGCTCGGCGAAGGTTCGCGCGAGCAGCTGGCTGCGCTCTTCTGCGTTGCGCAGAGCGTTCTCCTCTGCACGCTGCGTCAGATAGACGGTGATGCCCCAGATGACCGAGAAGATCAAGAGAAAGATGGACGCCGCCTGAAGGCGAAGTGTCGAGGGACGGCGAATCGTCATGATGCCTTCAGGCGGGCGTCAGAAGTGGCTGTCGCGATGCTGCCTGCTGCAGTGGCAAGGTTCGCAGCAAGGCTCGAGCCGTGGATTTGCGACGCCCATTGCAACCGGCATTCGGAGTGCAGTCGGAAGGCGGGTTTCGGATGGGCGAGGATCATGTCGGCGTTGGTGGGGCAAAGTGTTTCGCCAGGTCGTTTTTTCGATAGGGCTTGCTGATCAGGGTGCCCGGCAGGTTAGGGATGTCGATGAGGCCCTGGGCGTACCCCGAGGTGAGCACGATCTGCAGGTACGGGTGGCGTGCTCGGGCTTCGCGTGCCAGGGCGATGCCGTCCATGCCCCCGGGCATGACGATGTCGGTGAACAGGATGTCGAAGGGTTCGGCAGCCAGGCTCTCGAGGGCGACGGCGGGCGAGTGCACGGCGGTGGCCCGCAAGCCCAGCGCGTCGAGCCAGTTACAGGCGAGCTCGCGCAGGGCCTCTTCGTCGTCGACTACCAGCACGCGTTGCCCCTGATTCGCACCGAGCGGGGCTGGCGCAGGGGGTCTGGTTGTACGGGCGAGCGGTGGCAGCGCCGCCTCGGGCGCGGTGTCGAGGATGGCGTTTGCCTGCAGCGAGGCCGGGCGCAGCGCCTCGGCTGCCTCGGGCGCGACCATGGCCTGCGCATCCATGGGCAGGTACAGCTGCACGGTGGCGCCGTGCCCCGGCTCCGATTGGATGCGGGCGGTGCCCCCGAGCTGCGTGGCATAGCCGTACACCATGGCCAGCCCCAGCCCGGTGCCGGGGCCGCGATTTTTGGTGGTGAAGAACGGCTCGAAGGCCTGCGCCTTGATCTGCTCGCTCATGCCCGTGCCGGTGTCGGCCACCTCGAGCAGGGCATACGCACCCGGGGCGAGTTCATCATTGGTGCCAGGGGCGACGTGCACGCGGCGCGTGCGCAGCGTGATCTGGTGCTCGCCCGGGGCACCTTCCATGGCGTCACGCGCATTGATCACCAGGTTCAGGATGATGTTGCTCAGGCCCCCCGCGTCGATGCGGGCGCGCAGCTCGCCGGCCGCGAGGTCCGGGAGCACCTTCACCGCCGAGCCGGCCGAACTCTGCGCCAGTGGCAGGGACTCGGCGAGCAGCGCGTTCACGTCGTAGGAGCCTGCCTCCAGCGGCTGGCGGCGCGCCACCGCCAGCAGCGAGCGCGTCACCTCGGCACCGCGCAGCGCCGCTTGCAGCGCCGCCCGGTGCTGGAGGCGCAGCTGCGCGTCGCCCGCGGGCAGACGCGCGCCGATCAGGTCCAGATTGCCCACGATGATCCCAAG
>SYIM01000171.1 GCA_005798775.1 Burkholderiales bacterium | reverse complement strand
GGTCGCGCAGGTGGTCTACTATTTTCGCGGCTACTTTGCCGCCACCGCGAGCAATGCCCAGGCGGTGTCCTTCTGCGTGCCCTCGGGCAACTTCGGTAACGTGCTCGCCGGGCATATCGCGCATCAGATGGGGCTACCCATTTCCCGTCTGGTGGTGGCAACCAACGAGAACAATGTTCTCGACGAATTTTTCCGGAGCGGTCGCTACCGGGTCCGCGGGTCAGCGGAAACTTTCCAGACCAGCAGCCCCTCCATGGATATCAGCAAGGCTTCGAACTTCGAGCGCTTCATTTATGACCTTGTTGGCCGAGATGGCGACCGTGTAGCTGCCCTGTGGCGCGAGATCGATACCCGGGGTGAGTTCGACCTTAGCGCAAGCGCCGACTTTGCCGACATCGGGCGCTATGGTTTTGTGTCGGGCCGCAGCACGCACGCGACCCGCCTCGAGACGATCCGTTCGGTTTACGCCCACCACGGTGTAGTGGTCGACACCCACACCGCCGACGGGCTGGCGGTGGCGGCTCGCTGGCGGGAGCCAGGCGTGCCGATGATCTGCCTGGAAACCGCATTGCCGGCAAAGTTCGCCAAGACCATCCGTGAGGCGCTGGGTCTCGAGGCGCCGCTGCCTGCAGGCTTCGAAGGCATTGAATCGAAGGCGCAGCGTTTTGCGCTGATGCCCGCCGATGTGCCCATGCTCAAGCAGTACATCGCCGCTCGTTGCCCGGCTTTTGGGGCCTGAGCCTTGCCCGAGCAGGCGCTCACCTGGCGGCAGATGGCTCTGCTGCTCGCCACCTCGGCGAGCTTTGCGTCGTCGGTCATTCTCAACAAGCTGATGGTGAACGCGCTCCCGCCGCTCACGCTGGCCGCCAGCCGGGTGCTGCTCGCGCTACCGTTCTGCATGGTCGCGCTGCTGTTCATGCGGCGGTCGCTGCCGCGTGAACCCCGTGACCGGGCGGCGGTCGCGCTCGCGTCGCTTGGCATCATCACCGTACCCTACATCGCGCTGGCAATCGGTCAGCAAACCATCGCGAGCGGGCTGTCGGGTATCCTCTACTCCATTACTCCGCTTCTCACGCTGCTGCTTGGCGCGCTTTTTCTCCGAGAGGAACGACTTGGGCTTGCGCGCCTCGCTGGAATAGCCGCCGGCATGGCGGGCGTCTTGGTGGTGATCGGACCGTCGGTGTTGGGTGGGCTGGGCGAGTATGCCGTGGCTGAACTCATTACGCTTTGCGGACCGGTTGCCTATGCGTCCGCCATGGTGCTGATGCGGCGCTTCCGCCATATTGATCCGGTTGAGCTCACCACCGGAGCGTTTGTTGCAGCCGCAGTGGTTCTGGTGCCCCTTGCCTTCGTCTTTGAGCGTCCGCTCGACTCACGTCCCGGCGCCGGTACGCTCTTGACACTACTGGCGCTTGCCACAGTCGGCACCCTCATGCCTGCAGTGCTCAACTACCTGCTGGTGCGCCAGGTGGGCGCCACGCGGGCTGCCATCGCCATGTTTCTGATGCCGGTTGTTGCCGTGTTGGGCGGCTGGGCTTTCCTTGACGAGCGCCTGGGTATCCATGCATTTGCTGGGCTGGCGCTTATCCTCTTCGGTAGTTTCCTCGTGAACGGGCATTTTGGTCGCGGCGGTGCGGCTTCCCCACCCGCGCCGTCCGCCACGATTCGTGCCACGGATTAACATGAACAAGGCGCCTTTACTTCCCTTTGATGATGCACTGGCAGCGCTGCTCGCTGCGGCGTCTCCAATCGCCGGCACAGAAACCGTGTCGACCTTGGATGGGACGGGTCGTGTACTGGCCACCGACCTTCGTTCCGGGCTCAATGTCCCTCCCGCCGACAGCACGCAAATGGATGGCTATGCGGTGGGCGTGGGCCATCTGAAGGGCGCGCTGGGCGTGCGTCTTCGGATTGCGCAGCGGATTCCAGCTGGCCAGTTGGGCGCAAAGCTCGAGCCCGGCACCGCTGCGCGGATTTTCACCGGCGCCTTCATTCCCGAGGGGGCCGATGCTGTCGTGATGCAGGAGCAGGTTCGGGTCGATGGCGATCATGTGGTGCTCGAGCATCTGCCGCGCGCCGGTGAATGGGTGCGGCGGGCGGGCGAAGATACTGCACGGGACAGCATCGTGCTGGCTGCGGGTACAAGGCTCACACCACAGGCTACCGGTCTTGCAGCGTCGGTCGGCGCAGCCTCGCTTGATGTTCGTCGTCGCCCGCGCGTGGCGTGTTTTTTTACTGGTGACGAACTCACCATGCCGGGTGAGCCGTTGCGCCCTGGTGCCATTTACAACAGCAACCGATTCGTGCTGGTTGGTCTGCTTCGCTCGCTGGGCTGTGAGGTGATCGACTTCGGCATCGTTCCCGATTCGCTTGAAGCCACTCGCTCGGCACTGCGCGAGGCCGCGACCGCTGCCGACCTGATCCTCACCTCTGGCGGGGTGTCAGTGGGCGAAGAAGATCATGTCAAACCCGCGGTCGAGGCAGAGGGCGAACTCGCGCTATGGCAGATCGCGATGAAGCCGGGCAAGCCGCTTGCGTTTGGCCGTGTGCGCCGCGTCGGAAACCCGGATTCTCAAGCCTGGTTTATCGGGCTGCCGGGTAACCCGGTTTCAAGCTTTGTGACCTTCCTTTTGATGGTGCGTCCGTTTGTGCTCCGCCTGCAGGGGGTGACCGATGTGGAGGTTACCCGTCTGCCCATGCGGGCCGACTTCGCTTGGCCCAGGCCCGACCGGCGGCGCGAGTTCCTTCGGGTAGCCCTCAACGCGGGGAGCGGGCTCGATTTGTTCGCCAACCAGGGCTCGGGTGTGCTCACCTCCGCGGTTCGCTGCGATGGGCTGGTGGATAACCCGGCAGGGCGGGCCATTGCCCCGGGCGATACCGTTCGCTTCATCGCCTTCTCTGCGTTGGGCGCATGAAGATCACGATGCTTTATTTCGCAGCGCTGCGCGAAGCGCTTGGCACCGAACGCGAGTCGGTCGAATTGCCTGGAGAGGTTCAAACCGCGGGCGAGCTTCGCACCTGGCTTGCTCGCCGCGGGGGCGTCTGGTCGGAAGCGCTTGCACCGGGTCGTTCGCTTCGCCTGGCGGTCAACCGAAAACTTGCCGACCCAGACGCGCCACTCTTCGAGGGCACCGAGGTGGCGGTATTTCCGCCGGTCACCGGCGGCTGAAGCGGCGACCTGTCATGAGTGCCATCCGCTCCATTGTTCGAGTTCAGCAGGACGACTTCGACCTGGGGCTCGAAGTGAAAGCACTACGGACCGGCGACCCCGGGGTGGGGGCCGTCGCAGTGTTCGTGGGCACTGTGCGCGACGTAAATGACGGCAGCGGCGTTTCCACGCTCACGCTCGAGCATTACCCGGGCATGACTGAAGCGGCCCTGGAAGACATTGCAGTCCAGGCGCATGCCCGCTGGCGGTTGAATGCCACGCTTATCATTCATCGCTTCGGTGAGCTGCGACCCACCGATCAGATCGTGATGGTGGGCGTCACGTCGGCTCATCGGGGTGATGCATTTTCTGCTTGCGAATTCATCATGGATTTCCTGAAAACTCGCGCACCGTTCTGGAAAAAGGAACAGACCCCGCAGGGCGCGCGCTGGGTCGATGCGCGTAGCACCGATGACGACGCGGCGGCGCGTTGGGGGCCAGCGGCCGATCAGACCGGCTCACGGCCCTCGGATGGCCGGCGGGCGCGCTGAGCACATGGCCTCGCGCGCGCGCAACAGCAGGGCCTCTTCCATGCGCACGGCACGCTTCTCGGAGCACATGGCCTCGCGCGCGCGGACTGCGGCACCCGCTGGCGGGTAAGCGGGAGAGAAGTTGCCTCCCCGGATCGGTTAACGGGCGCTGATGTCTTCAACTTTGATTGGTTTGTGCGCTGTTGCCTCGGGCGCCGCGCTGGGCGCGTGCCTGCGCTGGGGGCTGGGGCTTGCGCTCAACGGGGTGCAACCCGCGTTGCCGTTGGGTACGCTGGCCGCCAACCTGTTGGGGGGACTGCTGGCCGGCGCGGCAATGGCTTGGCTGGTGCGCCATCCCGAACTCTCCCCCGCCTGGCGGCTTTTCATGACCACCGGGTTTCTCGGCGGACTGACCACGTTCTCAACGTTTTCGGCCGAGTCGCTAGCACTCCTGATGCGGGACGAAGTGCTCACTGCCGCCGTGCACTCTGCACTTCATCTGATTGGCTCGCTCGCGGCTGCTGCGCTCGGCTATCGGCTCGTGGCGGGCTGATCAGCGCCATCCCGGGTTGATCGGCGCCATCCCCTCAACGCTGTGCGGTTCTTACATCGCCGAACAGGCGAGGGTGTTCGCGTGGCTGGCTGCGCCAGTACTGGCGCGGCGCGGGCGCCTCGGCCCCGAGGGCGGCGGCGGCATGCCAGACCCAGCGCGGGTCGTACAACATGCCGCGCGCGATACCGATCAGGTCGGCGTTGCCATCGGTCAGCACCTGCTCGGCTTGCTGAGGTTCTGTGATGAGGCCTACCGCCATGACCGGAATGTCGACTGCCTCGCGGACGGCCCTGGCAAACGGCACCTGGTAACCCGGACCGAGTGTGATTTTCTGGCGGGGCGAAATGCCGGCGCTCGACACATCGATCCAGTCGACGCCGAGCGCGGCACAGCGCTGCGCGAACTCGCATGCGTCTGGCACATCCCAGCCGCTGTCCTCGATCCAGTCGGTGGCAGACAGCCGAACTCCAAGAGCCTTGTGTGCGGGCCATGCGCTGCGGACCGCCGCAATCACCGCCAGGGGAAAGCGCATCCGGTTGTCGAGCAGCCCACCCAACTCGTCAGTTCGATGATTCGCCACCGGCGATAGAAACTGATGCAGCAAATAGCCGTGCGCGGCGTGAACCTCGATGGCATCAAAGCCCAGCCGATCGGCGCGGGCCGCCGCCGCGACGAAGCTTGCCCGTATCTGCGCCAGATCATGGTGCCCGAGTTCGTCAGGGGCTGCTTCCCCTTCTTTGAGCGCCACTGCGCTGGGCGCCACCGGCTTCCAGCCGCCATGAAGTGGAGGAATGAGCGCGCCACCCTCCCAGGGGCGGCCGCTGGAGGCCTTGCGACCAGCGTGGCCGAGCTGGATCGCGAGCGGTATCGGCGAGACACTGCGGATCATTCGGACGACCCCCCCGAGGGCCTCTTCGCAGGCATCGTCATACAGACCGAGACAGCCTGGCGTGATCCGGCCCTGTCGCTCGACCGCAGTAGCCTCCAGAATCAGGAGCCCGGCCCCGCTCAGTGCGAGCTGCCCCAGGTGGGCGAGATGCCAAGCCTGAGCACAACCGTCGATCGCTGAATACTGGCACATGGGCGCGATCACCACCCGGTTCGGCAGCCGGATCGATCGCAGGGACAGGGGTTCGAACAGTCGGACGGTCATGAGCATAGCTCCGGAGGGCTTGAAATCGGCGGCAGTTACCCGCACGTCGAGTTTGAAGGGCAAGGCGACCATAAAGGATATCGCGACATGCGCATCGATAAGCTCACCACGCAACTCCAGCAAGCGCTCGGCGAGGGCCAGAGTCTCGCTCTTGGCAACGACAACCAGTACATCGATCCGCTGCATCTGCTGGTGGCGCTCGTCGCCCAGACCGACGGATCGGGGCGCGCCCTGCTCGAACGCGCCGGGGTGAGGATAGGCCCGCTCAAGTCGGCGGCGGAGTCGGCCATCAAACGGCTGCCCCAGGTTTCAGGGGCGGGCGGTGACGTACAGGTCGGGCGCGAACTCGTCAATCTGCTCAATTTGGCCGAAAAAGAGTCCATGAAGCGGGGCGATCAGTTCGTCGCCACCGAAATGTTTCTGCTCGTGCTTGCTGACGACAAAGGCGAAGCGGCTCGGGTGGCGCGCGAAGCGGGGCTCGCGCGCAAGCCCCTGGAGGCCGCCATTGACGCGGTGCGCGGCGGCGCCAAAGTGGCCAGCGCGGAGGCCGAGGGCCAACGCGAGGCGCTCAAAAAGTACACCATCGATCTCACCGAGCGCGCGCAACACCTTGTCCGGCGTGACTGGAATTTC
>SYIM01000170.1 GCA_005798775.1 Burkholderiales bacterium | reverse complement strand
CACCATGACCAACCACCCCATCCATCTGCACGGACATGAGTTTGTGGTGACGGGTACCGACGGCGGCCCTGCGCCGCTCGCGGCGCGTCAACCTGAAGTCACGGTCGATATCGCGGTGGGCCAGATGCGTCAGATGGAATTCATTGCTGACGAAGAAGGCGATTGGGCGTTTCACTGCCACAAGAGCCACCACACCATGAACGCAATGGGCCACGGCGTTCCCACCATGATTGGCGTCGACCACCGTGGCGTGGCAGGCCGTATCATGCGGCTCATCCCCGACTATATGGTGATGGGGGAGCGCGGTATGAAAGACATGACCGAGATGGACATGGCACTGCCCGACAACACCGCCCCGATGATGGCTGGCCAGGGGCCATTCGGCGCGCTCGGGATGGGCGGCATGTTCAGCGTGCTGAAGGTTCGCCGCGACCAGCCTGCGGGGGATTACCGCGATCCGGGCTGGTTCAAGCATCCGCCCGGATCGGTGGCCTACGAGTTCACCGGCGAACTTCCTCAGGTCAACCGCAGCGGGGCCGCACCGTCACCCGCTGGCGGCGTCGAAGTTCAGGTCAAAAAACCTGGCGGCACTCGTAACCACCAGCACTGACCCATTGCCCACACCTCAATCAGGAATCCCCATGAAACCTTCCCTGATCATCGCAGCGATCGGCCTCAATACGGGCTCCAAGACGGGCCAGACGGCTACCCACTCCACCGGTCGCGCGCTGTGTCTCGCGCTGTGTCTCGCCCTTGGCCTCGCCCCTGTCAGCAACGCACTCGCCCAACACACGGGGCATGGTCATCACGGCCATTCCAAACCGGCTCCGCCCGCAACCGATCCCAGTACCCGTGCGGAGGCGCCCTCCGCGGGTGCGCAGGAGCCCGAATGGGTAGACGGCGAGATTCGCCGCCTCGACCGCGAACAGGGCCGTGTGACGCTACGCCACGGCGATATCCGCAGCCTGGACATGCCCCCCATGACAATGGTGTTCCAGGTGTCCGACACCCGGCTGATCGACTCGCTCGCACCCGGCGATACGGTGCGATTTCGCGTGGTCGCGGAAGGGACTCGCTATCGGATCACCGCGCTTGAAAAACGTTAGGCTGCCAGCAATAACGAGTCGTGGCGGTCAGAATCGAAAGCCCGCACCGAACCGGGTCTGATCACTGGCCGTGAAATTCACATTCTGTTCGCGCCCGATCTGCACGAACAGGTTGCCGTGGTCATAGGTGACCGTGAGGCCTTTACCCGGCGTGCCAGGCAGACCCGCCTCCAGGCTCCCGGTCATGTGCACAAGATCGATCGTGATGCGCTCTTCTTTGGTGAACCGGTCGCGCCAGACCAGATGCGTGACTTTCTGGCCAGTGCCCAGCCGGTGATCGGCGACAGTAAAGAGTGACAGCACGCCACTTTTGCGAACGCGAACCCCGGCGCCGAGCACGACCGAATCATTGGGATCGAAACCGAGGTTGTAATAGGGATTCAGGTTGGTACGCCCGACCCCCACGATTGCCCACGCTGTGTCCGATTCCAACTACGCAGTGATTGCACCGCCCACAAACCCGTGCGTCGCCGCCTGAAGCGATGGAATCACCTGTCCGAAGGGTAGCTTGACGGTGTATTCGTAACCGGTCCAGGTCGGCGCGAACTGCCCGCCGCGTTGATAGTGGCCGACCCATGTGGTGTGCTCGCCAAGATTGCCGCGCAGGTTCTGATCGGTGGCAAGCGGCGTGTCACGCTCGGCATACACCGCCGACGTGAACTTGAAGGCCCAGACCTCTGAATCGGAGGCCTGCACCGGCGTGCCAACGACCATCAGGGCGAACCCGGACAGCGCCGCTGCCTTACCCTGTGAAGAGAGAAAAGCGATCCGGTCTATGACTTACGCTCCCGGGCGGGCAAATCCCGCCACCTGCTCATAGCGCGCGGCGATCTGCCGCAGATCTTCCTGGCTGATCAGATCATCGATATGGTTAAACGGCTTGCCCCCCGATAGTTCGTCGGCCTTCATGATGATGAAATCGGGCGGCTGGCTGCGATTGGTGGTGACCACCCGACCGGTGACCTCGCGGCGAGCAGCCTCGTAGTCGTCCAAGGCCTTCAGCGGATCGGAGGCGGCCGCAAGTGCCTCCGACAGCGTGCGCGCATCGATCAGCGACTGTGCAGAGCCATTCGATCCCCGGGGATACATGGGATGCGCGGCGTCTCCCATCAGCGTGATGCGGCCGTCCCGCCAGAACGGCAGCGGATCGCGATCGACCATCGGGTATTGCAGCATCTGGATTGATGCGCGCAGCAGCGCAGGCACATCGAGCCAGTCAAACCGCCAGTCTTCGAAGACCGGCATGAAATCGGCCAGATCAGCCTTGGCGTTCCAGTCATTCATGGGTGCGTCATCGCGCTGGATCTCGGCTACCCAGTTGACGAGCTGTCGCCCCTGATCATCGTACTTGCCAACAATTGGGTAGATCACCATTTTTCCCGTGGCAATGGTACCAATCCGCAGATATGAGCGGCCGGTGAGAATGGGATCAAAAACGCTCACGCCACGCCAGGTGTTGATGCCCGCGAAGCAGAGCTTGTCTGCCGGATGCATCTGCGCGCGCACCGCTGAGTTGACCCCGTCACAGGCCACCGCAATATTGGCCTGCACGCATTCGGTCGCACCGTCCGCGCGAACGAACTCCAGCGTGATCGCAGAGGCGCTCTGAAAATAGCCCCGACATCGCATGCCGGTCCGGATCGCCTCGGGGCCCAACCGCTCGCGAGCGAGCGCGAGGAGCGTTGCATGGAGGCGCGCGCGATGCACGCCCAGCTCTGGAAACGCATGCCCCGCATGGCGACCGCGCAGCTCGCGATAGATGAACTGCCCATAGCGATTAAAGAAAACGCTTTCAAGATTTTCGATGCCCAGCGGCTCGAGCCGCTCGAGCGCACCCAGCGCAGCGAGCTCGCGGCAGGCGTGCGGCAGCAGCGTGATCCCCACGCCCACTTCCCGGAACTCGGGCGCGGCGTCAAAGACGGTTGGGCGCAGTCCGTGTCGGTGCAGACCCAGCGCGAACGCGAGCCCCGCGATTCCCCCACCCACAATGGCAATGTTCATACTGGGCTCGTCAGTCAGCAGTGATGCGTTGAGTCTGAATCAAACTGGCCCAGCGCTCGGAGTCGGTCCGCACCAGCTGCTGATATTCCCTGAGGCTGACAGGCGCCGCGTCCATGCCTTGTGTGCCGAACGCCCGCGCCGCTTCGGCGCTTCCGAGCAGCTGATTGATTTCGCGGTGCAGGCGCTCCACCAGATCCGGGGCCATGCCCTTCGGTCCGAAGAAGCCGTACCACATGGCGACATTCACATCGCCTGCGCCCGCTTCCTTCAGCGTGGGCACCTCCGGCAGCAGCGGGTGACGCGCGGTACCGCCCAGGCCCAGTACGACCAGGCGCCCAGCGCGAATCAAGGGCAGCGCCACATGGATGGGCATGAACATGGTGTCGACGTGCCCGCCCACCATGTCCTGCACAGCGGGGGCTGTGCCGCGGTAAGCGATGTGCGTGATGAACACGTTATTGACGCTTTTCAGCATCTCCATCGACATGTGGTGCGGGGTTCCTGCACCCGGTGATGCATAGTTGAGTGAGCCGGGCTTTCCGCGCGCGGCGGCCAGCAAGTCGGCTGAGGTTTTAAAGCCCGTGCGCGGATGCGTCACCAGCAGCAACTGACCCCAGGCAGCAAGCGCAATGGGCGTAAAGTCAGCAAGCGGATCGAAGTTGAGCTTTGGATAAAGCGTGCGTGCCATCACCAGCGTGTTGGCGCTCACCAGAATGGTGTTGCCGTCGGGCGCGGCCTGGGCCACCTGCTCGGCGCCGATATTGCCGGACGCCCCCGGACGGTTTTCCACGATCGCGGGCCGGCCCATCTTCTCGCCAAGGCCAGGGCCTACCGTGCGTGCAACCATGTCCATCCCGGTGCCTTGGGTGAAGGGAACAATGAGGCGCATCACCTGCTGCGTGGACTGCGCGAACGCAAAGCGTGACAGCGTGGCCCCGGCGGTGAGCAGGGCAAGCGCGGAACGGC
Organism: Burkholderiales bacterium; assembly: GCA_005798775.1. Lineage (GTDB taxonomy): Bacteria > Pseudomonadota > Gammaproteobacteria > Burkholderiales > Burkholderiaceae_E > SYIM01. Next base: position 11,202 of record SYIM01000170.1, on the reverse strand, counting down.
GTGAATTCATGATGTGGCTCTCAGGCGGACTCTTCAAAAACGGATCGCACACTCAGCCGAATCAGTGGGTTGGTGCGGCAACGGGAATTGTAGGGCCTCGTGCGGCAGATGCCAGTCCCAGGAACATTGCCGTAGACTTTTCACGGGCTTTCCACACCGAACCGAATTGGGCTATGTCCGGCCCAGACTTCACAGAAGGCAAGTCCTTCACGAGATCAAGCCGCTGAAGGAGCGGGTCCCATGTCCATGATCAGGCCCTTAGCAATCCTCACGAACCCTGCGAAGGCCGGCGCGACACTCCTGATCGCGCTGTTTGTCGCGCTCCTCACGGGCTGCACCAACCCCGCCTGTGGCCACCCCGCCTGCCACCCCACCCACGGCCGCCCCCGTGTCGCCGGCTACAGCAAAACCAGTGGGCCTGCCCAACCCTGCGACCGTCGCCTGCATTCGAGCGGGGGGCGTTGCGTCCACCGAACGCGGCGCCGACGGCGGCGAGCGTGGTCTCTGCCGCCTGCCCAGCGGCCAGATCTGCGATCAATGGGCGTTCTCTCGGCGCGAGTGTGGATCCACCCAGGTTGACCGTCGCCCGGGTTCGTGATCGGATCGAGCCTTCGCCAATGTAGCGTCTGATGGAGCCCCTACCGATGATCCCGACCCGAGAACTTGGCCGTAGCGGCCTGATGGTCGTGCCGATTGCGTTCGGTGGCAATGTATTCGGCTGGACAGCGGACGAAGCGCGATCGTTCGAGCTGCTCAATGCCTTCGTGGAAGGCGGGGGCAATCTGATCGATACCGCCGACAAGTACTCAAGCTGGGTGCCGGGCAACCATGGAGGCGAATCCGAGACCATCATCGGCCGCTGGCTCAAGCGGAGCGGCAAACGGAACCGGGTCCTGATCGCCACCAAGGCCGGAATGGACCTTGGAGGCGACCGCTCGGGGTTATCCCAGCGACACCTCATGCGTTCGGTCGATGAGTCGCTCGGCCGGCTGGGCATCGACTGCATCGATCTTTACCAGGCACATATCGATGACGCGAACACGCCGATCGAGGAAACCCTCGGCGCCTACGCCGACATGATCCGCACCGGCAAGATTCGCGCGATCGGGGCCTCGAACTACAGCGCCGAGCGGCTGACGCTCGCACTCGAAACCGCCAACCGACTCGGCCTGCCAAGGTTTCAGACGCTGCAGCCCGAATACAACCTGATGGTTCGGCAGCCGTTCGAGGCATCGCTACAGGCGCTCTGCGTTCGCGAGCAAGTCTCGGTCATCCCCTATTACGCGCTCGCCTCGGGCTTTCTCACCGGTAAATATCGCCAGGCGGCCGATGCATCGGGCCGCGCCCGCGGCGGCCGGGTAGCCACCTACCTCAACGAGCGCGGGTTTCGGATCCTTGCCGCGCTCGACACCGTCGCCGCCCAGCACCGCACCAGCCTGACCGCAGTGGCCTTGGCCTGGTTGCGCGATCGCGCCTCGGTGGCGGCACCGATTGCGAGTGCCACCTCCGCCGCCCAGCTGAACGATCTGTTTTCAAGCCTTCAGGTCGTGCTTGATGAGCAGTCCAGGCAACTCCTGGATGAGGCGAGCGCATGACGCCGAGCCCAGCCGGCGGGTTTCTCCTCTGGGTGCAGTTCGGTACGCTCGCATTCCAGCTGCTCCTCAGCAAACTCGCACTCGACGTGGTGAAGGCGCCCGGCTGGACCCTTGGCTGCATCGCAGCGGGCATCGGACTGGGCGCCTGGGCGCTCGCAGCCAACCGGCCTGGCAATTTCAACTTCAGACCCGAGCCCAGGGAGGGCGGCACCCTGATCACCCACGGCCCCTATCGCTGGATCCGGCACCCGATGTACACCGGGTTGTTGCTGATCTCGGCCGGGCTGGGCGGCATGATCGACAGTTTTCACGGCTGGATGCTGTCGCTCACGCTGCTGGGCGCCCTCCTGGTTAAAGCAAGTTTCGAAGACCGCTGGATGACGCATGCCCATCAGGACCATGCTGCCTACCAGGCCCGCACCCGCGGATTCATCCCTTTCATTTACTGACAGAAAGCGCTACCCGCAAACGTCCGAGCGTGTCCGAGCGTTGACAGCGCACCGCCGCTCGCGCGTTAATACGCCCGCCTTAGTGCCTCAATGCCTCAACGCCTTAACCCTTACCGCCTCAACGCCTTACCGTATTTCCTCAGGGAGTCACAAATGTCCATTCGAATGATTCCGGCCATCGCGGCCGCAGCCGTATTCGCCAGCGCGAGTGCCGTCGCCCAGGTCAAATGGGATTTCCCGACGCCTTACGCCGACCGCGAAGTGCTCACCAAGAACACCGTTCAGTTCGCCGAGGACGTGCGACGGACCACCAACGGGCAACTGGTGATCACCATGCACACCGCGCAGTCGCTCATCAAGAACCCCGAGATCAAGCGCGCGGTCCAGACCGGCCAGGTGCAGATCGGTGAGATCTTCAAGCCCAACATGGGACCGGAAGACCCCGTGTTTGAACTCGATGCCATCCCCTTCTTCGCTCCGGGCTACAAAGAGGCCCGCGCGCTCCTCGAAGTCTCGCGCGAGGCAATTTCGCAGCGGATGCTCAAGCAGGGCCTGCGCGTGCTCTACATGTGCCCCTGGCCCTCCCAGGCGTTTTATTCCAAGAAGCCGATCAACTCGCTCGCCGACCTGAGGGGCAGCAAGATGCGCACCTACAATGCGCAAACTGCCCGCCTCGCGCAGTTGATGGGCGCCATCCCCACCACGGTGCAGGCCACCGAGATTCCCCAGGCATTCACCTCGGGCATCATCGACACCATGTTTACTGCGGCCGGTACCGGCGTGACCACCAAGGCTTGGGACTACACGCGGTATGTGTACGACACTCAGGCCTGGGTGCCGAAAAATGTCGCATTCGTCAATGAAAAGGCGTTTCAGGCGCTCTCAGAGCCGCTTAGGAAGGCGGTGCTCGAGCAGGCCGCGATCGCCGAAAAGCGCGGCTGGGACATGAGCGAAGCGGAAAACATCGCCGGGCCGAAGCAACTGGTGCAAAACGGCATGACACTCGCCCCGATCACGCCGCAGTTCTCTGCCGAATTGAAGAAAATCGGTGAGCAAATGCTCGAAGACTGGCTGAAGAAGGCAGGTCCGGAAGGCAAGAAGATCACCGACGCCTACTACACGCTGATCAAGTAACGCGCACGCTTGCCTGTCACGAGATCTTGAGACGGCCGCCCGCCAGGCGGCCGTCTCACTTGCCAGGTCGCGTCACTAGCGCCCCTCGTCAAGTCCTTCCTCCCGTTCCTGGACCGCCCCATGAGACAGACCCTGGATTCGCTGTACCGGCTGAGCGGACTTTTTTCAGCTTTCTTTCTTCTCATGATTGCGGTGCTCGTCACCGCACAAATCGTTGGGCGGCTCTTTGACGTGCTGGTACCGTCGGCAGACGACTTTGCGCGGCTGTCGATGGCCGCATCCTCGTTTCTGGGCTTAGCATGGGCGCTCCGCCGCGGGGCCCATATCCGCGTGGCGCTGCTGGTCGAGAAACTGGCCCCCCCGAAGCGACGCATTGCAGAGCTGATCTGCCTCGGGCTGGGTACCGCGCTCACCGGCTACTTCGCCTGGTACGCCGTCGACATGGTCATCGACGGTATCGTGTTTCCGGAATACACCATCGGCCTGATCCCAATTCCGAAATGGATTCCGCAGATCGCCATGGCCACCGGTACGATCGTGCTGTTCATCGCCTTCCTCGACGACCTGGTGGTCGTTGCACGCGGCGGCACGCCGTCCTATCAACAGGCGGCCGAAGGCGATGGCGCAGATCGCCACGCCGCCCACGAGTGAGCGGCAGCCGTGGAACAAACACTCGCTATTTCGGTTCTGCTGCTCGCCGTTTTCGTCTTGCTGTCGGCAGGCGTCTGGATCGCGCTGTCGCTGGTGATGGTCGGTGTGATCGGTATCGCACTCTTTTCAAGCCGCCCGGTGGGCCAGTTGCTTGCCACCACGGTCTGGGGCCAGAGCTCGGAATGGGCGCTCACCGCGCTGCCTCTTTTCATCTGGATGGGCGAGATCCTATTTCGAACCCGTCTGTCCGACGACATGTTCACCGGCATCGCACCCTGGATGCGCAGGCTTCCCGGGCGCCTGCTCCATGTAAACGTGATCGGCTCTGGGATTTTTGCTGCCGTGTCGGGGTCATCAACCGCGACCGCCGTCACGATCGGCCGGATGACCATTCCAGAACTCACCCGGCGCGGCTATGACGAAAAGGTGATTCTGGGCTCGCTCGCTGGCGCAGGCACCCTCGGCATCATGATTCCGCCCTCCATCATGATGATTGTCTATGGTGTGGCGGCTGACGTATCGATCGCGCGGCTGTTCATCGCAGGCATCGTCCCGGGCATCATGCTGGTCGCCCTGTTCATGCTCTGCATCATGATCCACGCCTGGACCCGTCCAGGCGCCATCCCGCCCCCCGACCCGCCCATGACACTGGGAGAGAAACTTTATGCTTCGCGCCGCCTGATTCCGATCGTCCTACTGATCATTCTAGTCATCGGCTCAATTTATGTCGGGCTGGCTACCGCAACCGAAGCCGCAGCCGTGGGCGTGGTGGGTTCGCTCGTTCTCGCTGCCTCCACCAGGACGCTCACCCGACTAAGCTTCACCGAGAGTCTGCTGCGCGCCACCGAGACCTCCTGCATGCTGGCCTTTGTGCTGGCAGGTGCGGCCTTCACCACGGTAGCCATGGGCTTTACCGGCATTCCCAAGAGCCTCGCTGCGCTGGTGAACGACTGGCAGCTGAGCGCAGGCATGCTGATCTTCGTGCTAACGATTCTGTATGTCATTCTGGGCTGCTTTCTCGATGGCGTATCAATGATCGTGCTCACGCTCTCGGTGGTCATGCCCATGATCCATGCAGCGAAAATCGATCCGATCTGGTTTGGTATCTACATTGTGCTGGTGGTTGAAATCGCCACCATCACCCCCCCGGTAGGGTTCAACCTGTTCGTGCTCCAGGGTCTGGCAAAACGCGACATTCTGTTTATTTCGAAAGGGGCGATTCCGTCGTTCATCGCGCTGGTGTTTGCCTGCTGGCTGATCTGGGTGTTTCCCGGCATTGCCACCTGGCTACCCTCGGTGATGTTCAACAACTGAGGTCCCTACCCACCCGACACGCCGACCTGCGCCGCCAGCGCGCCTTCCGGAGAAAATACATGGCTCAACCCTGGGAAGGGATCGTTTCCGCCGACGAAATCGCTGCCTATGAAGCGGCGGGTTTCGGTCGTCCGCAAGGCATGGGTAAGCGCCCAGCACTTCTCATCATCGACGTTCAATACCGCACTGTCGGCACGAAGCGCGAACCCTTCTGGGGCGCCATCAAGGAGTTCAAGACGGCGTGCGGCGAGCCGGGCTGGCGCGCGGTCGACCATATTGCGCCGCTGCTTGCGTTGTTTCGTGAACTCAAGCTGCCGGTCATCTATCCCTATGTGTCGCCCAAGGAATCGTTTGATGTGGGGCGACTGGCCGAGAAGGTGCCCGCCCTGATGAAGGTGGCGGCAAACGGCTACCAGTTCGTGCCGGAGGTTGCGCCGCGCGAGCAGGACATCCTCCTTCCCAAGAAGCACCCCAGCGCATTCTTCGGCACCCCACTGGTCAGTTATCTGGTCGATCTCGGCGTGGATAGCCTGGTAGTCACTGGCTGCACCACCAGCGGCTGCGTGCGCGGTAGCGTGGTCGATGGCTTTGCCTATAACTTCCGCTGCACCGTGCCGATCGAGTGCGTCTACGACCGTAGCGCCACCAGCCATGCCGTGAACCTGTTCGACATGGCCTCCAAGTACGCTGACGTGAAGCCGGTGGCCGAAGTCATGGCCGAACTGAGAGCGCTCGGCGCCAAGTGACCGATTGTCGCGGACGCGGTGGCGCCCGCTCCGCTCACCCACCCTCCCCTTCTGGCAGAGGACGTACCCCCCATGGAACGCTTCGACAACAAGTTCGACCGCTATCGCTTCTCCGCACTTCCCTCCCGACCCAAATATGCCTGGCCCAACGGCGCGCGGCTCGCGGTGTACTTTGCGCTCAACGTCGAGGCTTTTGAATTCGGTCGTAACCCCGGCAATGACTTCACCTCCATGCCGGCTGCGCCATTTCATCGCGGCTACGCCTATCGCGACTACGGCAATCGCGTGGGAATCTGGCGAATCGCCGAACTGTTTCAACGCTATCAGGTGCCGCTGTCCATCCTGGTGAACGCAAGCGTGTACGACGTCTGCCCAGAAATCCTGGTGCCATTTCGTGAGCGCGGCGATGAGTTCGTCGGACACGGCCGAACCAATTCAGAGCGCCAGATCGACATGGATCTCGACACCGAACGCCGAATGCTCAGCCAGGTCCGCGATCGGTTCATTCAGGAAGAAGGCGAGCCCCCGAAGGGCTGGTTGGGGCCCTTCATCTCGCAAAGCCCGAACACCCCAGAACTGCTGCACGAAACCGGCTACACCTACATGCTCGACTGGTTCTTTGACGAGCAGCCGCAGTGGTTTCGTACCGCGCGCGGTCCTATCCTTGCAGTGCCCTATCCTTCGATGGAGCTGAACGATCTGCCGGCCTTCATTAATCGGGGGGCAAGCGATGTCGAATTCACGCAGATGGTTCGCGATTCGTTCGACCAGCAGCTCGACGACTCGGAGTGCCATGGCTGGCCATTGGTCTGCGGTATTTCGATTCACACCTTTCTGATGGGACATCCTCATCGCGTCCGGCAACTCGCACGCATGCTCGAGCATATGGCGGCACAGCGATCTCGCATATGGTTTGCCAAGCCGGGCCAGATTGCTGATCATGTGGCGGCACTGCCCGCGGGTATGGTCGCACTGCCCTCCTGATCGGGCAACAACCCGTTCGCGCAACCCGTTCGCCACGTAAGCCTCCCTTTCTTTGCCCTCACAGGATTCCGCATGACCCACCCCACGCCCAATCCGGAGAAGACCGCCAAGCGTGACGAGCCTGAACTCTCGTTCTTCGGCACACCTGGGATGGACAGGCTCGCCCAGATGTTGCTCGTCATGGCCTCTGAGCTCCATGTACTTCGCGACCGGGTCCGGTGCATGGAGTTCATGCTCGCCGAACAGGGACAACTCGACATCGCCGCGCTTGAGCACTTTCAGCCCAACGACGCGCAGGCTGCCGCGCTCGGACGCGAGCGCGATGCCTTTGTTTCGCACCTGATGGAGGTGTTAGACGGGCGCGCCAAATCCACGAGTGGTCGTTTCCCTGCTCATTCGCTGGAGCCCCGTTCATGAACGCGCCTATTCGCGCCACCGTTGCGTTCCAGGAGCTGATCGGGTCGCTCCGACAGCACTGGGCCAATCAGCTTTACCCGGCGCTCCACAAGCGTTATCGCGAGATCGATCGCGGCAGCACCCCGGCGATGACCGACCAGGCCATCGCCCAGGTGGCCGAGACACCGCTTTACCAGTGGTTTGCCTTCATCGAGCGCCACTACCAGCGCATGAAATATTCCGACCCGCGGTGGGGACTGGCTGTAAGTTTTGAGTCCCAGCCCGACTGGGTGCGCGAACGACTCACCGCCGCCGAGTCCAGCCCGTATCTCGAACTCGATGCCGGTCTCAATATCCCCGACTACTATCTCGAAATCGACATCCACCAGCACCCAGGCAACCTGATCGGCGCCGACTATGACGGACTCATGTATCGGGCAAGCGCCACTTCGATTCACCCCAATACGCGTCGCTTCGAAGCGCACGAGCGCTTCGCTGACACAGTGCTCGCACGCCGCCGGTTCGGATCGGTTCTCAACCTGGGCTGCGGCTTTGGAAAATGCACCCTGCCTATCGCGGCGCGACTACCCGAGGCGCGGGTGATCGGCATTGACCTGTCAGCGCCCTGCCTGCGGTTGGCTGCCGCCACGCTTGCCGACACCCCACTCACCAACACGCGATTTGCCCAGCGCGACGCCCTGCGATCCGGTTACACCGATGGCAGTTTCGATCTCGTCACCTCCACCCAGCTGCTGCACGAGCTGCCTGTTGCGGATATCCGACGGGTGCTGCGCGAATCGTTCCGACTGCTCGAGCCGGGTGGCGAGGTCATGCACCTGGATTTCCGCCCGCGCGGCCGCTGGATGGAGTTCCTTCTGGATGGTCATGCCGCGCGCAACAACGAAGGCTTCATGCCTGCGTTCAACCGGCTGGACATGCACGAGGCGCTCGGCGAGGCTGGGTTCGTCGACATCGCAATCGAGCCCTTCGCCGAGACCGAGGATGCCACGCTCCCGGATTGGCCCTACTGGCGCTTTCCCTGGACGCTGTTCCGAGCGGTCAGGCCGCTCTGAGCGATCCGGCTAACTGCTGCGCGGCCTGCTCGGCCAGGCTAGCGGACCGGGCTTCCACCATGACGCGCACCAGTGGCTCGGTACCTGAAGCGCGGATCAGGATGCGCCCCTGATCTGCGAGTTCCCGCTCTACCTCGGCCATGACGCGGCTGAGCGGCTCATGCGCTTGCCAGTCGAAGCTGCGCTCGACCCGGACATTGATGAGCGTCTGCGGCATCATCTGCAGGCCTTCAGCCAGTTCGCCAAGCGTTTGCCCTGTGCGCTGAACCGCTGCCAGTACCTGTAATGCGCTGATGGTGGCATCGCCCGTGCTGTGATGATCGAGGCAGAGCAGATGACCCGAACTCTCTCCCCCGTACAGCCACCCGCGCTCGCGAAGCGTCTTGAGCACGTACCGATCACCAACCTTCGCGCGCGCAAATTCCACGCCGAGCCGGCAGAGCGCCTGCTCGAGCCCAAGGTTGGACATGAGCGTACCGACAGCCCCCGAAACCGGCCCGTTGTGAAGGCGCTCGCGCACGATCAGGTAGAGCAACTCGTCGCCATTGAAGATCCGCCCGTCGCCATCGACCATCACAACCCGGTCGGCATCGCCGTCAACAGCCACGCCAATCGCCGCCCCATGCTCGCGTATCGCTGCCTGAAGCGCTGCCGGATGCGTGGCGCCCAGTTGATCGTTGATATTGAAGCCGTTCGGTGAGGTGCCGATGGTAACGACGTCGGCACCCAACTCATGAAACACATGAGGCGCTGTCTGGTACGCCGCGCCGTTTGCGCAGTCAAGCACCATCCGCAAGCCCTTGAGATCGAGGTTCGCAGGAAAGGTACGCTTGCAGAATTCAATATAGCGGCCGGCAGCATCGTTCACGCGCCGTGCACGCCCCAGAGCGGAGGAGGCGACACAGCCGATGGGTCGCTCGAGCTCGGCCTCAATCGCCGATTCGACCGAATCTGGAAGCTTGTCGCCATCGGCTGAAAAGAATTTGATGCCGTTGTCGTCAAAGGGATTGTGCGAGGCGCTGATCACAATGCCGGCAGACAAGCGGAGCGCGCGCGTGAGATATGCGACGGCCGGCGTGGGGAGCGGCCCGCACAGGAGCACATCGACCCCGGCGGCCGACAGCCCGGCTTCAAGCGAGGCCTCGAGCATGTAACCTGAAATACGAGTGTCCTTTCCAATGATGACAGCTGGCCGCGTACTCCCGCGCCCCTCCTGTGCGACCGGATTCGACGCTGGCGGGCGATCGGTGGCGCCCGCACCAGCCAGCACCCGCCCTGCCGCATAGCCCAGTCGCATGACGAAGTCGGGCGTGATGGGCGCCTCGCCCACCCGCCCGCGTACCCCGTCGGTACCGAAAAATTTACGTCCCATCCCAGGCCTCCGCCGTCAGCGCATGCCACACCTTGAGGGCATCGCGCGTTGCCGCTACATCGTGCACCCGAACCACAGCGGCCCCGTCCTGTACCGCTGCGAGCATCGCTGCCAGACTGCCCGGCAGTCGTTCGCCCACATCACGCCCTGTCAGACGTCCAACAAACGACTTTCGCGACAGCCCGACCAGCATTGGCCCCATTTTCCCAAGGACGGGTAGCGCACGCAGCAAGGCGAGATTATGGTTAAGCGATTTCCCAAACCCGATACCCGGATCAAACATTATGCGCGCCCGGGATACCCCGGCGGCTTCCAGCGCCGCGCGCCGTTCAGCGAGAAATTCAGACACCTGGCCCACGACGTCGTGATACTGCGGAGCGTTTTGCATGGAGGCCGGATCACCCTGCATGTGCATGACGCACACGCCGCAGCCGCTCGCCGCCACCGTCTCGACCGCGCCTGGCGCAGTCAAGCCGCCAACGTCGTTAATGATGTCGGCCCCATGTTCAAGCACCACGCGCATGACCTCGGGCTTTCGCGTGTCAACCGAAACAGGAATGCCCCGCCCCCGCATCGCTTCAAGAACGGGGAGGATACGATCGAGTTCGAGCGATGCATCAACCGGGGGCGCTCCCGGCCGGGTGGACTCACCACCGATATCGATCAGATCTGCGCCCTCGGCAACAAGCCGCTCTGCCCAGCCGATCGCCTCAACCGGATCTGCGCGGTCGTGCCGCTCGGAAAAGGAATCGGGCGTGACATTGACGATCCCCATCACGAGCGGCCGCTTCAGGCTCATCCGGAAGCGGCCGCAGACCCATTCCAAGGACCTGTCGGCCGGCACGGGATGCTCGGCGACCACAGGACGGGTACAGAGCCCGTTCAGGTTACCGGCTCAGCCGACGGTGACCCCGGCGACGGGTCGGGCTGGCTTGCCGGGGTGCCGGTGCCGCCTGCGCTACTGCCCGTCGAACCGCCCGGCTTCGGCGGCCGGGGCGGGCGGCCCGAGATGATGTCATCGATCTGATCAGCATCGATCGTTTCCCAATCGAGCAGCGCCTTGGCCATGGCCTCGACCTTGTCGCGATTGGTGTCGAGGATATTGCGCGCCACCGCGTACTGCTCATCAATAATCCGGCGAATCTCGGAATCGACCTTTCGCATGGTCTCTTCAGACATGTTGGTCGTCTTGGTGATGGAGCGGCCCAGGAAGATCTCACCCTCGTTTTCGGCATACACCATCGGACCCAGCACATCGCTCATGCCATAACGAGTAACCATGTCGCGGGCAATCGACGTGGCGCGCTCGAAATCGTTTGAGGCGCCAGTGGTCATCTGGTGCATGAAAATTTCTTCCGCGATCCGTCCACCGAAGAGTACCGCCACGGTGTTCAGCATTCGGTCACGATCCATGCTGTAGCGGTCTTCAGCCGGCAGTTGCATGGTCACACCCAGCGCACGCCCTCTTGGAATGATCGTGACCTTGTG
>SYIM01000169.1 GCA_005798775.1 Burkholderiales bacterium | reverse complement strand
TTTTTTCTCAATTCCCTTCAATCCTCCATGTGCTTTATCAAGAGTATTAAATAATTCTTTTTCACTTATACTTGACCGAGGTCCAAGCATTTTAGAAGTGGTACTCTATCCAACTGAGCTACGGGCGCAAGCTTCTAAGTATAGCAGGAGTTAGTCAGATCAGTGGTCGGCGGCCGCCACCCCCACGCGTGCGCGGACGGCAATTCGCATCAGCTCGGCCATGGATCCTGCGTGCAGTTTCTCCATGATGTTCGAGCGATGCGCTTCGACCGTCTTGATGCTGATGCCCAGATCATCAGCGATCTGCTTGTTCAGTCGGCCCGCGACCACCCGTTCAAGGACCTGCCGCTCGCGGCCGGTGAGCCGCCCCATGCGCTCTTCCAGTTCCTTCGCGCCGAGTGCGAGGCGGTGCGAGTCGGCGGCCCGCGCCAGGCACTCGCGAACCAGTGCACAAAGGCGCTCGTCGCTGAAGGGCTTTTGCAGAAAGTCGGCTGCGCCCTTTTTCATGGTGTCCACAGCTATCGGCACGTCGCCATGGCCAGTCACAAAAATGACCGGCATGGTGGAGCCTCGGCGCAGCATCTCATCCTGCAGGGCAAGCCCAGAGAGTCCTGGCATCCGAACATCGAGCACCAGGCAACCCACTGGCTCGCGCAGCGCGTTGGTGGCCAGAAACGCCTCGGCGCTTTCAAAGCAACGCACCTCGAAACCGTTTGCTTCGAGCAGCCATCGCATGGAATCGCGTACCGCTTCGTCATCGTCAACGACATGGACCATGCCAGAGAGGGCGGCTAAACCTTCAGAGGACCCGTGATCGGCGATAGTGTTTGTGTTCATCGTGTGCTCCTCGGATTCAGGCCGCCTGTGTGAGGCGCATGGGTTCGGCCACCGGAACCGTAAAGCGGAACCGTGAACCACCGTCGTCGGGCCGCTCTGCCCACAACTGCCCCTGGTGCGACTCCACGATCGAGCGGCAAATATTCAGTCCGATCCCCATGCCTTCAGTCTTGGTAGTGAAGAAAGGTTCGAACAACCGCCCCTGCAAGTCCTCGCGTATGCCAGGTCCGCAGTCGCTTACGCTGAATTCAATGGCTATATTGATCGCGCTCACGCGCAGCGTGACAACGCGCTGGTGTCCCGGCGCGAGATCGTGCATCGCTTCGATCGAGTTTTTCAGCAGATTGATGAGAACCTGCTGCAACAGGATAGGGTCGGCATGCAGGGGCGGGAGCTCGCGGCCGATTTCGGTCTCGATACGCACGCGCTGTCGGGCGGCTTCGATCTGAACCAGCCCAACCGCCTCCGCCGCAATATCCCTGGCCGAACAGATACGGCGCTCCGGTTCACTGCGCTTTACAAAGTTTCGAATCCGCCGGATGACTTCGCCCGCACGCTCGGCCTGGGCTGATGTTTTTTGCAGCGCATCGAGCAGCAGTTCCGGGTCGGCGCCGTGCCCCTTTGCCGTCATGCCTCGGATACGCGCGCTGAGCCCCATACAGTAATTGGAGATTGCCGTGAGCGGCTGATTGAGCTCGTGCGCAAGCGAGGAGGCCATCTCGCCCATGGTGACCAGACGCGAGTTGTGCTGCAGCTTGAGCTCCTGACGGCGCAACTGCTCATCGGCCTCCCGGCGCGCGGTGATGTCGGTGGCCACCAGCATCTGTACCAGTCGGCCATCGACCCAGCGAATGTCACGTGCGCGCAATTCGAACCAGCGCCCCATTGCAGTGTGGAAGGTTTCCGCGCCACCTGACTCTTTGACTGAACGCAGCAAGACCTGATGCCCGGTGGGGGTGATGCCGAACAACTGCCTGTACATCCGGTTGGCAAACAGCAGTTCGCCCACGTCTGAGAGCGAAACATCAGCGCTTGCATCCAACTGCAGTTGCGCAACCACCGAGACCGCGGCATCGAGTTCTTCGAGGACGGTGGTGAAACGCTCGTGAGCGGCCGCAAGCGCCGCCCGGATTCTCAGCGGCTCGGTGATGTCGGTCACCGAAGTCATCCAGCCGGTGTGGCGGCCGTCGCGATCGATCAGCGGCGAGACGTACATCTTCGCGTCGATCACGCTGCCGTTACGCCGCTGCAGTTTCACTTCGAAACCATTTCGCGGGGTGGCGCCCTTCAACAGTCGATCGAGTTGCGCCATCTGCAACGCGTCATCGCCTGCTGGCCAGTAAGAAAACGGCGGCACCGCACCGACCAGTTCGCTCTGGGTCCGGCCCACCATGTCGCAGAAGGCGCGATTCACATACGTAATCCGTCCGGTGAGGTCGAACGCACGCATGCCGGTGAGCAGTGAATCCTCCATTGCCTGCCGAAACGCTGTTTCGGCCGCAAGCGCCGCCTCGGCCCGGCGGCGGGACGTGGTGTCGCGCGCAATGGCATACAACATAGTCTGCGATTGCGGGTCGCGGCGAACCGACCACTCGAGCCAGCGCCACGCATCGCCGCCGCCGCCGCGATCGGTGGCAGGCATGAAACGCGCCTCGAAGCTGGTGGCGACCTGCCCCGGTCGCGCCACGGAAGCAATGGCCTGCGCCACCTGCCCCTGATCGTCAGGGTGCGCGCGCTCGATAATGTTGGCGGCGCCGCGTTCAGGAGCGAAGAACTGTTCGAAAGAGGGGTTGCCGCGGATGAGTGCGCCGTCGCGTCCGAGGACGCACAGCGGATCCGGTGACAGCGTAAACAAGCGGTCGCGCTCAAGTTCGGCGCTCAGGCGACGCCTGGCATGCCGCCCAAGCAGCAGCAGAATCATGAGCATGGCCACCGTGAGCCCCACGACCGCAACCTGTAGCGGGTGCTCGAGTAGCGTGTCGGCCCTGCCTGACTGGGTCCAGTGAACGGCGCCCAGAAATACCGCCATCAGGATCACAAAGCCGCCCATGGTGATGCCGTGGGTGATGGTGAACCAACGAATTGCACGAAGCGTGGCGGCGGATTCTGCGGAACGGGGCATGTGTGTGAATGCGCTGGTTTGCGGCGGGTCAAGGCGACCGTTACAAGGATCGGGATCAGTAATCCGGTTGAAAGTGTAGAGAGACACAAGCGCTCCGTCTAACCAGCACTGCTGATCAATGCTTTGAATATCATATTGTGAAATAAAATTGCGGATAATGAAAATTTGTCTTGCCCTTTCCGGCGCGCTTTTCTAAAATCTCCTCATATCCCCATCGGCTGCGGCCCATGAACCGCTGCGCCATTCAGGAGACTCGAATGTCCGCTGTCCCCAGCCAGCTGCCCGCAGCCAACGACGCGCTTGATTCCGATCCGCTGGAAACCCAGGAGTGGCTCGATGCACTCGAGGCGGTGATTGATCGGGAGGGCCCGGAACGCGCTCACTATCTGCTTGAGCAGATGATTGAGACGTCGCGCCGGAGCGGCGCCCACATTCCGTTCTCGGCCAATACCGCCTACGTCAACACCATTCCCACGCAGCTCGAAGCGCGCTCGCCCGGTAACGCGGAGTTCGAGGAGCGCATTCGCTCCTACGTGCGCTGGAATGCCATGGCCATGGTGGTTCGCGCCAATCGCCACAACCCGCCCGATGGCGGCGACCTGGGCGGCCATATTGCGTCCTTTGCGTCGCTTGCCACCATGATTGGGGCGGGCATGAATCACTTCTGGCATGCGCCCAGTGCTGATCACGGCGGGGATCTGGTTTATTTCCAAGGCCATGTGGCGCCTGGCATCTATGGGCGCGCGTTCGTGGAGGGGCGTCTGTCCGAGGCGCAGCTCGAGCGTTTTCGCCAGGAGGTCGACGGACAGGGGTTGTCGTCCTACCCTCATCCCAAGCT
>SYIM01000168.1 GCA_005798775.1 Burkholderiales bacterium | reverse complement strand
CGGTGGTGATGATGTTCGGGCCGAGCGACGCCGACTCGATTCACTCGGCACAGACCATGAAATGGGGCATCAAGCGCATTTCCAACGATGATTTGCGTCAGAAATTCGTCGATGCCACCGCCCCGCAGGCGGCGCTGCTGGGTATCACGCTGCCTGACCCCGATCTGCGCTGGAACGCCGAGCGCGGCCACTATGACCACGGCCCGATCAACTGGGACGAATTCTGGCAGGTGGTCGGTGGTGACGGGCCCTGCAATCGCGAGCGGATCGCCGCACGGCAGAGCGCCCATGACAAGGGCGCCTGGGTCCGCGAGGCCGCGGCCGCGCATGCTGCCAGGCGCGCCGCACGCAGCCGGGCTGAGGCCGCCTGAGTACGATTTGACTGGGGGTAACCTGATGAACGTTGACGCTGCTTCGCCTGCCGACTGGCCGCTCTGGGAAGTATTCGTCCGCAGCCGCCAGGGGCTTGATCACCGCCATTGCGGCAGCCTTCACGCGGCCGACGCCGCCATGGCACTCGAGATGGCGCGCGATGTCTACACCCGCCGGATGGAAGGAGTTAGCCTCTGGGTAGTGCCTTCCCAGGCCATCATCGCCTCGCAGCCGGAAGACCAGGGCGTCGATTTCGACCCCATGTCCGACAAGATCTATCGTCATCCTACTTTTTACGAGCTGCCCGATGAAGTTCGCCACATGTGAGTGCAGCGCAATGCACGCGCCGCGACCCGCGGGCGGCCAGGCTGCGCAAGGGGCCCGATGAGCAACCTGGACTCGACCGAGCAGGCAAGCGTCGAGCAGCTCCTCAGACTCGGTGACAGCGCCCTCGTGCATGGCCAGCGCCTGTCCGACTGGAGCGGTCATGGGCCAGCCCTCGAGGAAGACATCGCGCTTGCCAACATCGCGCTCGACTGCGTCGGCGAGGCTCGACTGCTGCTCGCGCTCGCCGGCGCGCGCGAAGGCCAGGGCCGTGACGAGGATTCGCTCGCTTACCTTCGCGACGAGGCGGCGTTTCGCAACTACACGCTTCTAGAATTGCCCAACGGGAATGGCCCGCACGACGATTACGCGATCACCGTCGTGCGCGGCTTTTTGCATGCCGCGCTTCAGGTTCACCTGTGGCCGGCGCTCGCAGCTTGCGCCGATCCCGAACTGGCGGCGATCGCCGCGCGCTCGATCAATGAAGCGCGCGCACATCTGCGCCATTTCGGGCAATGGGTGGTGCGGCTGGGCGACGGTACCGACCTGTCACACACGCGGGTGGTGACCGCGCTCGAGCGGCTGTTTCCGTACACCAACGAATTCTGGAGCGCGGACCCTGTTGAAGCGGTGCTCGCGGGCGCCGGCCGCGGCGTGGTGGTGGCGCACCTCAAGTCCGCATGGGATCAGACCATCAACCCCGTGTTGAACGAAGCCGGTCTGGCCCGCCCGCCTGACAGCCGGTTCGTGTCCACCGGAAAGCTCGGGCGCCACAGCGAACACCTGAGCCCGATGCTTGCCGAGATGCAGGCGATTGCGCGCGCGCACCCCGGAGCCCGCTGGTGAGCCTGACGGCAACCGAACGCCTGGCCCGGGCGCGAGACGCAGCCGCCCAGGTCTGCGACCCGGAAATCCCCTCGCTCTCAATCGAGGATCTGGGCATCCTGCGCGACGTGCGGATCGAGGCTGAGCGGATAGTGGTGACTCTTGCGCCCACCTATACCGCCTGCCCGGCCACTGAGGCGATCTGCGATGACGTGGGGGCTGCGCTCGAGACTGCAGGCGTAGCGCCTTTCACGGTTCAGGTATCGCTCGCGCCCGCCTGGAGCAGCGACTGGATCACCGCAGCTGGGCGAAGAAAGCTCCTTGAGGCGGGTATCGCTCCGCCCCCCTGCCTCACCTCAGCCGCGGGCGAACGCGCTCCCGTTACTGCCCCCCTCCGCTTCATGCGCCGCGAACCCGATCGCGCGCCTGCGGCCGCCTGGCTGCCGCGCACCGAGCCCCCACCCAAGTGCCCGCGCTGTCAGTCACCGCAAACCGAACTGCTCTCCGAATACGGCTCCACCGCCTGCAAATCACTCTATCGCTGCCGGGTCTGCGCCGAGCCGTTCGACTATTTCAAGCCGTACTGATCACGAACCCTGCCATGGCCCTACCCACCCTGCACCGCTTGACGATCGCCGAGGTGCGCACTGAAGCGGCCGATGCGATGAGCGTGCGCCTCGCCATCCCCGCGCCGCTCCTTGAGGCTTTTGCCTTCAACGCGGGGCAGTTCCTCACGCTCGAGGCCGCGGTCGGCGGCGAAGTGCTCCGCCGCTCCTACTCCATCTGCTCGTCGCCTTCTGAGTACCACGCTAACGCCACCCTGCGGGTCGGGATCCGCCGTGTGTTGGGCGGACGATTTTCCAACTGGGCCCATGACCATCTGCGCGCTGGCAGCGAGGTCAACGTGCTCACGCCCGACGGCCGCTTCGGCATTGAACTCGCCTCGACTACCCGTCGCTGCTACCTCGGCATTGCCGGGGGCTCGGGCATCACACCCATGCTGTCGCTCATCAAGACCGCGCTTGAATGCGAACCCGAAAGCCGCTTCACGCTGGTCTACGGGAACCGTACGGTGTCCTCGATCATGTTCCTGGAGGAAATCGAGGGCCTGAAAAACCGCTGGATGGACCGCCTGTCGATCTTTTACGTGCTCTCGGAGGAAACCACCGACATCGAACTGTTGACGGGCCTTCTTGATCGCACACGGATCGCCCGGCTGTGCGGCAGGGCGATTCATGTGCCGGGGCTCGATTGTGCGTTTGTCTGTGGACCGGCACCCATGATGGAAGCGGCCGAAGATGCCCTCGTTCACGCAGGACTTGTTCGCAGCCGGATCCGAATCGAGCGCTTTGGCAGCCCCGGCGTCCCCCCGGGCGCACAGGTGTCGGCTCGCTCAGACGCCCGGCGCGCCGCCGCTTGCGCTGCGCCCGGCGCACGCGTCACCGTGATCATCGGCGGCAAAGCGCGGCCCATCACGGTGCCCTTCGAGGGCGCAAGCATTCTCGATACCGCCATGGCAGCCGGTATCGGCCTTCCCTATGCCTGCAAGGCAGGCGTCTGTTGCACCTGCCGCGCACGCGTGCTTGAAGGCGAGGTAATCATGGATAAGCAGTACTCGCTCGAGCAGCACGAACTCGATGCAGGTTTTGTGCTCAGCTGTCAGTCGCATCCGGTAACTCCCGAGGTGCGGCTGAGTTTCGACGACCGCTGATGGCCCGCCCGCGCGCCGCCGACTACAACGCACAGCGCGAGCGCATCCTTGCGCGTGCAGCCGAGGCGTTTGCGCGAACCGGCTACGCGGCGGCGTCGATGTCAATGCTCGCGGCCGCCTGCCAGATCTCAAAGGCCTCGCTCTATCACTACTACCCCAGCAAGCAGGCGCTACTCTTCGAGGCGCTTGATCGCTACACCCGCCGCCTCGCCGCCATCGCGGCGCAAGCAAGTTCACGCAGCGCTGACAGTCCGCGCGAAGTCTTGCGCGCGACCCTTCGCGCGCTCATGGCCGAGTACCGCCATTCGCACGCCCACCATGCGGCGCTTCTTCATGACCTGCGTTTTCTGTCACCCGCCCAGGCCGAGCAGGTGCGCACCCAGCAGCGCGCCATGGTAGCGGCCTTGGGCACGCTGATCGAGCGGGCGGCGCCCGGTTCCACCGTGTCGGCCGAGCGCAGTGTCATCACCATGGCGCTTCTCGGTATGATCAATTTCACTTTTGCCTGGCTCAGGCCCGACGGGCCGGTCAGCCACGAACGGTTCGCCGATCTCGCAGCAAGCCTCTGGCTTGATGGCCTCGGTGGGCTTGCCGGTCAACCGACTTCTCCGGAGACACCCTCAGATGAGCAAACAATTCGCCTCGAAAGCTGACCTCTCAGCCAAGCAGATCTCCTTCACGCGGCTATCCGACAGTGCCTATGCCTACACCGCCGAGGGTGATCCGAACTCGGGTGTGATCATTGGCGACGAATCGGTGATGGTGATCGACACCACCGCCACACCGGTGATGGCGCGCGACCTGATCGCCCGCATCCGCGAGGTCACCGACAAGCCCATTCGCCATGTGGTGTTATCTCACTACCATGCAGTCCGCGTGCTGGGGGCGTCGGCCTATTTCGCCGAGGGCGCAACCGAAATCATCGCCTCGCGCGGCACCTGGGACCTGATCGCCGAGCGGGGCGAAGCCGACATGAAGTCGGAAATCGAGCGTTTCCCCCGACTCTTCCAGGCGGTTGAATCGGTACCCGGACTCACCTGGCCCACGCTGGTGTTCGAGCGCGAGCTCACGCTCCATCTGGGTACGCTTGAGGTGAGGCTCATGCACATCGGCGCCGGCCACACACGAGGCGATACCATCGCCTGGATTCCCTCGCAGAAAATCTGCTTCTCGGGCGATCTGGTCGAGTACAACGCCGGGGTCTACACGGGTGACGCCCAACTCGAAGAATGGCCCGACACGCTGGAACGGTTGCGCGCACTCGGGGCCGAGCAGCTGGTTCCTGGCCGCGGGCCGGTGCTGCAGGGCGCAGCCGCCTGCAACGCAGGCATCGACTACACGAAAAAATGGGTGGGCGATCTCTACGCCACCGCGCAGGCGGGCGTGGCGGCTGGGAAGTCGCTTAAGCAGGTGTTCGATGACACAAGGAAGGTCATGGACCCGGTGTTCGGAGGTGTCTTCATCTATGAGCACTGCCTGCCGTTTGATGTATCGCGAGCGTTTGATGAGGCGAGCGGCATCAGGCATCCCCGCATCTGGACCGCCAAGCGCGACATCGAGATGTGGCGCGCGCTACAGAGCTGAGCGGCTGCGCCTAGCGCGTCGCCGCAGCCAGCGCCTGGTCGATATCCCACAGGATGTCGTCCAGGCTCTCAAGCCCCACCGAGATGCGCACCAGCTCCGGCGTGACCCCGGCGGCCAGCAGCTGCTCGGCCTCAAGCTGCCGGTGTGTGGTGCTGGCCGGATGGCTAACCAGGGTTCTGGTATCACCGATGTTGACCAGGTGGCTCATGAGCTGCGCGCTTTCGATGAAGCGCACGCCCGCCTCGGCACCGCCCCGGATGCCAAACGCAAGCAGCCCCGAGGCGCCCCGCATCTGGCGCGTTGCAAGCGCGTACTGCGGATGAGAGGGCAGGCCCGGATAGTTAACGAAGCTGACTCGCGGATCATCGGTCAGAAATCTTGCAACGGCGAGTGCATTGTCGCAGTGCCGCCGCATGCGAAGTGGCAGCGTCTCAATGCCCTGCAGGATCTGCCAGGCACTCGCCGGAGCGAGGGCTGCGCCGTACACGCGCAATGTTTCCATGCGGGCTCGCATGGTGAAGCCAAAGTCGCCAAAGGTTTCAAACCAGCGCACGCCGTGATAGCCCGCCGAGGGCTCGGTCATACCGGGAAAGCGGCCATTATTCCAGGGGAATTTTCCAGACTCGACCACCACGCCCGCGAGGGTGGTGCCGTGCCCGCCCAGGTATTTGGTGGCGCTGTGCACCACGATATCGGCACCATGGGCGATTGGGTTGCAGAGCGCGGGACTGGGTACGGTATTGTCGACTACGAGTGGGATACCGTGCGCGTGCGCAATGTCGGCAAGCGCCACCAGGTCGGCGATCGCCAGGCTGGGGTTACCCAGGCTTTCCACAAAGAGCGCGCGTGTCTCCGGCCGGATGGCTGCGGCAAAGCTCTCCGACCGCGTGACATCGGCAAAAGACGTGGTGATGCCGAACTTCCTGAGACTGACCGACAACATGGTGACGCTACCGCCATAGAGCGCGCCTGCTGCGACCACATGATCGCCCGCTTGGAGAATGGTCATAAGCGCCATCGCTTCCGCAGCCATGCCGCTTGCGCTCGCAATGGCTGCGCGGCCACCCTCAAGAGCCGCCACCCGCTCCTCGAGCACAGCAACCGTGGGATTGGAGAGCCGCGAGTAGACGTTGCCAAAGGTCTGCAGATTGAACAGGCTCGCAGCGTGATCGGCCGAATCAAATACAAACGAGGTGCTTTGGTGGATCGGAACGGCGCGCGCACCCGTGACCGCATCGGGGATCTGCCCCGCATGCACGCAAAGGGTTTCCAGCCCGAACCGCCGATCTGCCATGGAAATGTCCTCGTGCCGCTCAGGTCAGCGAACGGCGAGCCGAGGGCGTCGGGCGCTGATCACGCCCGTATTGACACCCACCCAGTTGAGGCCACCAAAAATACGCGCATGTTCGATCTTCACGCAGCGGTCAAATACCGAGGCGAGCCCCGCTCCGCGCGCGAAACGATCAGCGGCCGCGTTTGCCACGCCAAGTTGCTGCCAGAACACCTTCGCCCCGATCTTCACCGCCTGCTCGGCAATGGGCGGCAGATCCTCGGCGCGCCGGAAGACATCGACGATATCGACCGGCTCATCGATCACCTCCAGCGACGGGTAGCAGCGCTCGCCCAAAATCCGCGGATACTTCGGATTGACTGGAAGGATACGGTAGCCATGCTGCTGCATGTATTTGGCAGCGAAAAAACTCGGCCGAAACCAGTCAGCCGACAGTCCCACCACGGCGATGGTGGTTGAACGGGCGAGGATCTGGCGAAGCGTCTCGATATCGTTGCCGTCGGTCATCACGATGGGGCTGGGGGTCGAATCGGCCGCGTCAAGTTCCGGCCGGTCTGTCAAATGTAGCAGGCCTGACTTGCGGCGCGGGCCTGGGTAGCGATAATCGGAGGTTCCGGCGCGGCTCGCGCCCTCTGCCGCTGAACCAGGGAGCACCCGATGACCAGCGATTCCCCTTTCGCGCATGTCGACCCGATGGGCGGGTCATTCGATATCAAGACGATGTTCGACGCGATGGAGGTGGCGCGGCGCAGCTGGTCGTCGATGCAGATCCCTTCTTCAATGACCCCGACCATCGACCCGGTTGAACTCGACAAGCGAATTGCCGACCTGAAAACCGTCGAGCAGTGGCTGGTACTCAACCTGAATCTGCTGCGCGGCTCGATTCAGGCGCTTGAACTACAGCGCGCAGCGCTTGCGTCGCTGCAAAGCTTCGGCGAGGCGGCGCGGGTGGCAGCCGAGGCGGCCACGCAGGCTGGCAGCCGCGCGCGCGAGGCTGATCATCGGGCTGCCTCATCGACGCCTGCGGGTGGCGCCAGTAAGGCGCGGCAAACCGCTTCGCGCGGTGCACGAGACCGTGCGGAGACGCTCGCCCCGCGCGGGGCTCACGCGCACGACACCGCTTCGCCGCCTGCCGGCGAAGCGTCTTCGGCCTGGACGTCCGGCATTGATCCAGCCGCCTGGTGGCAGACGCTTCAGTCACAGTTCCAGCGGGTGGCCGAGTCGGCCCTCGCCGGTATTGCCCCCGCGGCAACCGACGCGCCTGAGGTCCGTGCGCGGGCGCGTAGCCCATCCGCCGACCCCGCCGCACCGCCGCGCACAACCCGCCGGAAGGCGCAGCGCGCAGCCAAACCCGCGCCAGGCGCCGTCTCGCGCCGGGCGCGCCCGGCACGCTAGAGCGCGCCGCCCGAGCCGCCAGTGACCCCATTCGTCTGCGGCCACGCAAGTCATCCCGACTGGCGGATGGCCACCGAGCTTGCGCTGAGCCAGCTTGGCCGAGAGCACGACTCGCGGCCAAGCCCGCTCCTCGGGCTGGTCTATGCAAGCACGCCCTTCGCGAGCCACTTCTCCGACATCCAGGAACTGCTCGAGCGCCGGCTGCCGCAGGTTCAGTGGAGCGGGGCCTGCGTACCCGGCCTCTGCGCGAAGACCGCCGAATATGTCGATGAACCAGCGATCGTGATTCTGATCGGCCAACTGCCCGCAGGCAGCGTGCAGGCATTTGGTGCTGCCTGGCAGGACGCGCGCGGCGTAGCCGAGCGGCTGGCCACGCCGGGATCAAGTCTGCTGCTGCACGCCGACCCCTACGCGGAAGACATGAGCAAGCGCCTTCGGAGCCTGAGCGAGGCGGCTGCCCCGGGTCTGGTATTCGGCGGCATTGTGGAACCGTTCGGCACCGCCCCCACCACCGGAAAGCAGGCTGCCGGCCCGCGCGCGTTGTCGGGCGTATGGTTCGGACCCGAGGTGACACTGCTCTCGCGCGTCACCCACGGCTGCTCGCCAATCGGCCGCGAGCGCACGGTCTCCGACTGCCGAGGGCAGGCCATCCTCGCGTTGGATAACCGACCTGCGCTTGACGTCATGTTCGAGGATCTCGGTATTGGCTTGGCCGAGCGCAGCGCCCAGGATCCACAACATCTGCTGCGGCTCCTGCGTGATGCGCCGTCCGCGCGGGGGCTCCAGGTAGGGCTGGCGGCAAGCGACCGGCCGCGAACCATCGGCTTCGGCGCGTACCGGA
Source organism: Burkholderiales bacterium (assembly GCA_005798775.1). Lineage (GTDB taxonomy): Bacteria > Pseudomonadota > Gammaproteobacteria > Burkholderiales > Burkholderiaceae_E > SYIM01. Next base: position 1,799 of record SYIM01000168.1, on the reverse strand, counting down.
TCAGCGATCTCCTCGGTATCGATCCGGTGAGCCGTGCGATTGCGGTGGGTGGCGGCGCCCAGACGGGCGATCGCGCGGTGTTCTGCCGGCGAGACGCCGCCGCCGCGCGCGCTGATCTGATCCGGATATGCACCGAACTTCGCGAAGAGCTGGAAGCAAGCGGAAAGACCGCGCGAGGGGCTCACTATGTGAGCTGTGTAGCGCGCGGCCATCATCTGTTCGGCGCAAACGGTGCCGAGCTGGCACTGATCCGGCACAACCTCGGCGAGCTGCCGCTCGCAGGGTTCTTCGCTAACGGCGAGATCGCCGATGGCCGGCTGCACGGCTACACGGGCGTACTCACCCTTTTCGTGTGAGTGCCCTCAGTGCGGCGGCAGCCGCACGCAGATCAGACCTTCTTGAAAGGGTTGAGCTGCAGACGCTCGCGCTCGATGGCCGCCGCGACCGCCGGTGCCACCGCCACGCGCTGCATATAGGCGTAATAGGCAGGCAGCGATTCGGGGTCGATGCCGCCCAGGCTGCCCCAGCGAAGGGCCGTGAGCGCATACGCATCGAGCACCGACAGCCGATCGCCCAGCCAATAGGGTCCGGTCTGCGCGGCCACCATGCCGTCGATGCGCTTCAGGATATCGTGATAGCGGTCGCGCCCCAACCTTTTAACCTCTGCCTGACAGGCCTCACCGCCGGCAAACTTGTTGGGCATGAACACATGAGTGAAGGTGGGGTGGGCGGTGTTGTTGAACCATGCAAGCGTGGCAAGCGCCTGCGCACGGGCCCAGGACTCGGCAGGCAGCAGGCCGAGCGCCGGGTGCTCGCGGTCGAGAAAATCGCACATCGAAACAATCTGGGTGAGAACCTTGCCATCAACCACCAGCACTGGCACCTGCCCTTCTGGATTGAGCGCAAGATATTCCGGGGCACGATGCTCGGCGCGGTGCAGCTTGATCAGCCGGGGCTCAAATGCCTGGCCGGTGGCCTCTCGAATCATTTCCAACGCCACATGGGGCACAAACGAGCATGCGCCCGGCGCGTAATAGAGTTCAATCATAAGAAGTCTCCGGCGATGTCATTGGTTTGACGGGTTGCGATGATTAACAGCGGTCAGTTGCCATGCACCCCAGCCGCCTCGGCCTGTCGGTCGGCATGGTAGGAAGAGCGCACCAGCGGGCCGACCGCCGCATGGATGAAGCCCATCTCCTGGGCTCGCTCGGCAAGCATTGCAAACCCATCGGGGTGCACATAGCGGCGCACCGGCAGATGGGCATTGGACGGGGCGAGGTACTGACCGATCGTGACCATGTCGACCTGATGCGCACGCAGATCGCGCATCACCGCGATAATTTCATCGTCGGTTTCACCAAGGCCCAGCATCAGGCCCGACTTGGTGGGAACACCCGGCACGCGCGCGCGAAACTCGGACAGTAGCCGCAGCGAATGCTGATAGTCGGATCCGGGGCGCGCTTCCCGGTAGAGGCGCGGTACGGTCTCGAGGTTGTGGTTCATCACATCGGGCGGGGCCGCTTCCAGAATTTTCAGTGCCCGCTCGAGCCGGCCGCGAAAATCGGGCACCAGCACCTCGATCCTGGTGCGCGGCGAAGCCTCGCGCACGCGCCGGATGCAATCGACAAAATGGGCAGCGCCACCGTCTCGAAGATCATCGCGATCGACGCTGGTAATCACCACATAGTTCAGGCCCAATGCCGCAATGGTGCGCGCCAGATTGGCGGGCTCATCAGCATCGAGGGGATCAGGCCGGCCGTGACCGACATCGCAGAACGGGCAGCGCCGGGTGCACTTGT
>SYIM01000167.1 GCA_005798775.1 Burkholderiales bacterium | reverse complement strand
TCAATCATTCATGCGAGCGGGAATCCGCTAGCACAAAAGCCAGACGTGAAACTCATCACCTGGAATATCCAATGGTGCCGCGGCTGCGGCGGGCAAGTCGACCCGGTACGCATCATCAATACCGCCCGCGGGCTCGCAGACTTCGATGTGTTGTGCCTTCAGGAGGTCTCGGACGGATTCCCCGGACTGGCCGGCTCGGTCGGCGAGAATCAGTTCAGTCTGCTCGCGTCGCTGCTGCCGGGCTATCAGGCCGTGGAAGGCATTGCAGTCGACGTGCCTGGCGCGCGGGGTGAGCGGGCGCGGTTTGGCAATCTGCTCCTGTCGCGGCTACCGGTGCTGGGCGTCTGGCGACATCTGCTCGCCTGGCCAGCTGATTCTGACGCGGTCGGCATGCAGCGGGTGGCGATTGAGGCCGTGATTGGGACGTCTGCCGGACCGCTACGGGTTATCACCACCCACCTCGAGTACTACTCGCTGCGGCAGCGTACCGCTCAGGTCGACCACCTTCGCGCCCTGCACCGCGAGGCCTGCGGCCATCAGGCCGACCGGGGTGAGCCGCGGCACCGTGGCTCACCCTTCGAAGCGCGGCTTCGTCCCCCGTCGGCGCTCCTGTGTGGCGATTTCAACTTCGTCACCGACTCGGCCGAGTACGCGCGTATGCTCGAACCCATCGATGACGCGCCCGCCTGGCGCGACGCCTGGACCCTCGCCCACCCGGGCACGCCTCATGCCCACACCAACGGCGTTCATGACCGGGTGCAGTGGCCCAAGCCACACACCTGCGATTTCGTGTTCGTGACCGAGGATCTGGCGCCCGCGGTAAGCGCGCTCCATGTCGACGCAATGACCGACGCTTCGGATCATCAACCCGTGCTGATCGAACTCAACCGTGCTGCCGGGATTCGATCGTAGCGGCCCTGCCGTTACAATTTGGTGCTCATGAGAAGGCCTGCTCGCAGACATCGCGTCGTCGTCGTCACGGCGCTTCACGCCGAAGCGCTCACCCGGCTGGCCGCGCTTTTCGAAGTTGACGTCCGCACAACCGCCTCCGATGCCGGACAGCTTCAGGACGCATTGGGGTTGATGGTCTCCCAACACACCGAGTTGGCGCCCGCGTTCCTGCGCGGTCTTCCCCGGCTTCAGGCCATTGGGCTCACCGGCGCCGGGGCTGGCCTGATCGACCTGCAGGCCATGACCGAGGCGGGCATTCGGGTGACCCACGCGCCGCTCGACGATACCGGGCTCCTTGCCCGCTCGCTGTTTCGAATGCTTGAGCGCGCCCTCAATGAACAGGCGCGCGAACGCGACGGATCCGATCCCACACCACCGGATCAGGGATACCGATATCGGGCGCGGGGTGAAGCGGTCGCCTCGCTGCGTCCACCCGCTCCCCCCGGACGGGCGCTGCACAAGACTACGCTACGGCTTGCCCTGGTGGGAAGTGATGACATCACCGCCCGGATGCTCGCCCTCGCGCGCGAGGCGGGTTACCGCTGCGCGGGCGAGGATTCCCTCGCTGCAGGCACCCCCGACCCCGGGCGCCACAGCGACTCCGACGTACGGGTCATGGTCACCGCCGGCGCGAACGGACACTGTCCGCCACCCGGTCATCAGCGCCTGATCGATCTGCGCGCTGAGCGACGCCGCCACGGCAACCCCGAATCAATGCGCGCGCTTCGCGACCAGCTGGCGGTTGACGGTCTGATCGCGGCCATGGGAATGGGCCGAGACAGCTTTCACCCGCGCTTTCTGCTCAATCCGGAGGTCTGTACGCTTTCCTGCTGTTGAGGCGGGGCCTCGCGTCGACCGGCTGGGCGAGCGGCGCCCCGCTCGAGCGATCCCATTCGCTCCAGCACCTGGCGCTGCACCATCCGCATGTGCGCCAGCATCGCCTGCTCGGCGGCATCGGGATCGCGCAGCGCAATGGCCTGGGCCACCTGTTGATGCTCCGCATCGCGCTGCCGCAGCCGGTCGGCGGGACGCTCTCGTGCTGGACTCAGGTGAAGCCGCGCATCGCGCCCAACCTGGCGAAGAAGCGCATAAAGATCTGCGGCCAGGCGGTTACCGGTGGCAGCCGCGATTGCATTGTGAAAATCCAGATCGGCGCTTGCGCTCTGCTGTTCGGCAAGCGTGGTGGAGGCTCGTTGAATCCGCCGAACGTCGATCGGCGTGGCGCGCACCGCCGCCATACGGGCCAGGGCTGGCTCGAGAATGGTACGCAGTTCAGCGACTTCGATGGGGTGGGTGCGCCGTACCAGTGCGCGGGCACTCCGCCCCAGCCCCCGCGGGGCCGGCATAGCGGCGAGTTCGCCGCGCTCGCGCAGATCTGCCAGCGCGCGCCGGAGTTGATGCCGCGTGACCGAGAGCTCGGCAGCGAGCTCTCGCTCTGCAGGGAACTCCTGCCCACGCGCCGCGCGCTCGCGCAGTTGGGCGAGGAGCGCCGCATAGGCGTCGGGGGATCGGGCAGCAGGCATTCGCACGGGCGGCATTCTCCAATTCAGATCCCGCAAGCATCCAATCCAACCGACCAAATTGTCAATTGGTTGTTTCGAAAGTCGTTCTCAGCTGCTCTCGACAGCATTGCAGCGATCGGTCTTTCGCTCTAGGCTTGTCATCGTGGTCGAGACCGGTTGACGGAGGTTGGAATGGGTGAGGTGAGCGAGCGCGGAACAGGTACACCGGAGTCAGATGAGCTTCGCACGATGTATGCGCGCATCAACGAAAAGCATCTGTTCCCCTTCTGGGCGCAGCGCTCCGATGTGGAACACGATGAAATCCGCCAACTGATGGCGGGCGCCCGCGCGCAGCCCTTCCACTGGAGCTACGCCCGTGACCTCGAGGCACTCATGCTGCAGTCGGCGCGCCTCATCCACACCGGCAGTTCCGATCGGCGGTCGCTCATCCTGGTCAATCCGGGGCTGCGGCCGCGGCGTGCCACCGTCACCACGCTCTATACCGCCTACCGCATCAACGACCCCAACGAAATGATGCCGCCGCACAAGCACACGGCGAGCGCCATCCGCCTGGGTCTGACCGGGCAGGAAAATTTCACTGGGGTTGAAGGAGAAAACATTGTCTTCGGCCACGGCGACATGGTGCTCACGCCAGTGGAAACCTGGCACAACCACGGGTGTGTGGGTAACGAGCCAGCGCTCAATCTGTCGGTGCTTGACTACCCCCTGGTCGAGGTGCTGAACGCACTCGAGTTTGGTCACGACTATCAGGAAGATGGCATCCGAAAACGTGAGCAGACGGCACGCTTTACGCCCGACTACAGCCGCAAGATCTACGGCACGGGCGGCGCCACGGCGCGCTTTGTAAGCCACGCCCGTGGCGTGGGCGCGTCTTCTCCGATGTACGTCTACCGCTACGACATGATGCGGGAGGTGCTCGAGCGTAATCGCGACGCTGAGAGCCTGGCGGGGCTGGTGGTGGAATACACCGACCCGATCCGCGGCGGTCCGGTGTTCAAGACCATGACCTTCTTCCTGCAGATGCTGCGGCCTGGCGAGAAAACTGCGCCGCTCAATCAGAACGCAAGCCTGCTCATTTCGCCGCTGGAGGGCCGAGCAATTTGCAGGGTGGATGACCAGCATATGTTCGATGCCGAGTTCCGTGACACGATCGCGGTGCCGGGTAATCACTGGATGACACTTGAAAACCCCAGCAGTACCACCCCAGCCGTGCTGTTCATCGCGAGCGACGAACCCGCACTGGCCGCCTTCGGGCTGCTGCGGCGCGCCGCCCGAACACCCGCCGGCGATGTCGTAAAACTCGGTTAAGCCCACCATGGCCCGCGCACACAACACCGGGCTGGTCTCGCACATCGACTGCCACGGCGGCGGTCAGGCGTGGGCGGATGGCACCACACTTTACGTCTCGGCCATGCGCCCGCCCGATGGCACCTCCATCTATGACGTCGCCGACCCGCGTCATCCGAAGCTGCTCGCCACGCTCCAGGTGCCCATGGGCTGGCACTCGCACAAGGTGCGCGCGCAGAACGGCATCATGATCGTGAACTATGAAAAGTTCCGTGAAGGCGCAGACGACTTTGGCGGCGGCCTCGGCATTTTTGATGTGTCGAACCCAGCGCGGCCCAAGCTGATCACGCACTGGAAGGTCAGTAACGCCGTCGGCGGCGGCGTTCACCGCTTCAGCTTCGATGGCCGCTACGCGTACATCTCGCCCACGGCCGAGGGCTATGTCGGCAACATCATGATGATTCTCGATCTCGCCGATCCCGCCCGTCCGCAGGAGGTGGGCCGCTGGTGGATTCCCGGGCAGCACGTGGCGGGCGGCGAGCACTATCCTTGGGACAACTACACGCGGCCGCGCTGCCACCATCCGCTGCGTCTGGGTAATCGGCTCTATGTCTCTTACTGGCATCATGGCTTCTACATTCTTGATATCTCCGACATGTCGCGCCCGCAGCTGGTAGCCGGCATCAACCCCGGCCCGGCCGACCCGCACCCCACGCACACGGCGCTGCCCATTCCAGTGCCAATCAAGGGGCGGAACATTCTGGTGGTGGCTGACGAAGACGTGGCCAAGCTACGACCCTCTCCGCCCGCATACACCTGGATCTACGACATCAGCGAGGAAACCCAGCCGCTGCCCATTGCAACCTTCCAGGTTGACGGGATCGACCCCGATGGTGAACCGCAAGAGCACATGACTGGCTGCCATCAGCCCTCCGAGCGCTTCAACGGCACCATCATTCCGTTCGCCTGGTTCGCCCAGGGGCTACGCCTGATCGATGTCGCCGACCCGTTCCGCCCGAGGGAGGTTGGCTTCTACGAACCCGACCCACCCGCCGGCTGCCGCCGCGTCTCGTCCAACGATGTCACCATCGACGACCGCGGACTGGTCTATCTCATCGATCGCCAGCAGGGGCTGGACATCATCGAGTGTTTTCCGAGGTAACCCACCACCATGAGCACGATACAGACGTTCGGCAAAAAGAACCCCAACCTGCCCTTCCATCCGGCGGTGCGGGCTGGCGACTTCGTCTTCCTCTCGGGCCAGGTGGCCAAGGACGAGAACGGCAACATGGTGTCGGGCACGATCGAGGAAGAAACCCGCGCAACCATCCTCGCCTGCCAGCGTATTCTTGGGCTTGCAGGCTGTTCGCTCGACGACGTGGTGAAGGTCACCACTTTTCTTGAAGACGCTCGCGACTTCGGCCGCTATAACGGCGTCTTCAAAGACTATTTCCCAGACGGGCAGCTTGCCCGCACCACGGTCGAGGCGCGCGCCGTCATCAGCACCAAGATTGAAATCGAGATGGTGGCCTACAAGCCGCTGTCCGCGTAACGCCGCATCCATCAACTGTTCAGCGCACGCTCACGTCGCGCAGGGAGAACCGCATGTATCAACTGCTTGGCCGGGCCACCTCCGGCAATGTTCAGAAAGTGATGTTCCTGCTCGAGGAACTCGGCGTTTCCTATGAGCGCCATGATTACGGGCGCCAGTTCGAAAATACCACCACCGCCGAATATCTGGCCATGACCCCCACCGCCAAGGTTCCCACGCTGAAAGACGGCGGCGTTTCGGTCTGGGAATCGCACGCCATCCTGCGCTATGTCGCCTCGAAAGAAAAAGCGGCCAGCCTCTACCCCACTGACCTGGCCGCACGCAGCCACGTGGATCGCTGGATGGACTGGTCTCTTGCCTCGCTCAACTCCGTATTTCTGGCGGGCTTTCGTGATGCCAAGAAGCCCGAGGCCGAGCGTGCCCCCGACACCGGCAAGACCCTGGCTGCGGAACTCAAGATCCTCGACGGCCAACTCGCCAAATCAACGTGGGTGACCGGTGACAACCTCACCATCGCCGACATCGCGCTTGGGCCGGTGGTGCGTCGCTGTGTGGCCTTCCCGTTCGGGCTGCCGCCCACACCAGCGATCTCGGCATGGCTCGAGCGACTGAGCGCGCGCGCATCATTCCGCACCGCCACGGCCGCAGGCTGACCGGTAGCCCACGATGAGCGAGCGCGCCAGTTTTGATTATGTGATCGTCGGCGCGGGTT
>SYIM01000166.1 GCA_005798775.1 Burkholderiales bacterium | reverse complement strand
GCATGCCGATCGAGCCTGTGAGCATCGACGCTTCGTCCGACAGAATGTCACCAAACATGTAGCCCGTCACGATGACATCGAACTGTTTGGGATAGCGCACCAGTTGCATCGCGGCGTTATCAACATACATGTGCGTGAGTTCAACGTCCGTGTACTGTGCGTGCAACTCAGTCACCACGTCGCGCCATAGCTGAGTGGTTTCGAGCACGTTGGCCTGGTCCACCGAACAGACGCGACGGCTGCGCTTGCGTGCCGCTTCGAAGGCGAGTTGAGCGATGCGGCGGATTTCGCCTTCGCTGTAACGCATGGTGTCAAAGCCCTCGCGCTCACCCTTCTCGTTGGTGCGTATGCCGCGCGGCTGACCAAAATAGATATCGCCTGTGAGCTCGCGAAGAATCAGTATGTCGAGCCCGGCAACGATTTCGGGGCGCAGCGTTGAGGCATGCGCGAGCTCGGGAAATACCGTGGCGGGTCGCAGGTTCGCAAACAGATCAAAGTGCTTGCGTAATCGCAGGAGCCCCTGCTCGGGCCGCTGCGGGCGTGGCAGTGCGTCATATTTGGGACCGCCCACCGCACCGAACAGAATGGCATCCGACTGTTCGCATAACCGTAGCGTGGCCCCTGGCAGGGGATCGCCCGCCGCATCAAACCCCGCCCCACCCACCAGCGCATGCTCGGTTTCGAGCGGCAAGCCGTCGCTGCGCAGCGCGGCAATGACGCGTTCAGCCTGCTCGGTGATCTCGGGGCCAATACCATCGCCCGCCAGCACTGCAATTTTCATGTTGATCCACTCCCTGGGAGCACCGCGTCGAATACAGTGCCGCGACACCACACTTACCTGACAACACGGGGCGCCGCCTGCCGCCCCGTTTCTGCCGCGAAGACTGCTCTAACCAGGCCGACAATCAACCAGCCAGCATTCGCCCCAGCCACGGCTGCTCGGCAAGCCGCTTGGCCTCGTATTCCCGGATGGTGTCTGCATGCCGAAGCGTAAGCCCGATCTCATCAAGACCATTGACGAGGCAGTATTTGCGGAACTCATCGACCTCGAACCTGAAGCTGCGCGAGCCGTCGGTAGTTGTCACCACTTGCTCGGGCAGATCGATCACCAGCTCGAACCCGACGAATCCATTGACCTGATGGAACAACCAGTCGACCTCGCTCTCCACGAGGCGAATGGGTAACACCCCGTTTTTGAAGCAGTTGTTGTAGAAGATGTCAGCGAACGAGGGCGCAATCAGCACCCGAAATCCGTAGTCTTCCAGCGCCCAGGGCGCGTGCTCTCGCGAGGATCCGCAGCCGAAATTCTTGCGCGCAAGCAGCACCGAAGCGCCGCGGTAGCGGGCGTGATTGAGCGGGAAGTCGGGGTTGAGCGGTCGATTGGTATTGTCGATACCCGGCTCGCCACGGTCGAGGTAGCGCCACTCGTCGAACAGGTTCGGACCAAACCCCGAGCGCTTGATCGACTTGAGAAACTGCTTCGGGATGATGGCGTCGGTGTCGACATTTGCGCGATCGAGCGCAGCCACCAAGCCACGGTGTACGGTGAGATTCTTCATTGCCGGACTCCTCAGCCGAGCCTGCGAATGTCAACAAAATGGCCGGCAATGCCCGCGGCCGCCGCCATGGCGGGGCTTACCAGATGCGTGCGGCCTCCTGTCCCCTGCCGGCCTTCGAAATTGCGATTCGAGGTTGACGCGCAGCGCTCGCCCGATTCGATTCGGTCATCATTCATGCCCAGACACATGGAACATCCAGGCTCCCGCCATTCGAAGCCCGCATCGCGAAAAATGCGGTCAAGCCCCTCAGCCTCAGCCTGAGCCTTCACCAGCCCGGAGCCCGGAACAACCAGCGCGAGTTTCACGTTGGAAGCCCGACGCTTGCCACGCACGACCGCCGCCGCAGCGCGGAGGTCTTCGATTCGGGAATTGGTGCAGGATCCGATGAACACCTTATCGACCCGGATGTCGCCGATCGGGGTGTTTGGGTTGAGCCCCATGTAGGTGAGTGCGCGTTCCATGCCCTCACGGCGAACCGGATCCTTTTCTTTCTCGGGATCTGGCACACGGCCGTCGATGGTGGTGACCATTTCCGGCGATGTGCCCCAGGTGACGTGCGGGGCAATGCTGCCAGCATCGATCGTGACCACCGCATCAAACTTGGCCCCGGGGTCGGACCGCAGCGTACGCCAGTAGTTGACCGCCTGCTCCCACTCGTCTCCTGCAGGGGCCATCGGACGGCCCTTCAGGTAGCGAAGCGTAGTGTCATCCACCCCGATCATGCCCGAGCGTGCGCCGGCCTCGATCGCCATGTTGCAAAGGGTCATGCGCCCCTCCATGGACAACGCCGAGATAGCCGAACCGGCGAACTCGATGGCGAAGCCCGTGCCGCCCGCAGTGCCGATGCGTCCGATGACGGCCAGCGCGATGTCTTTGGCCGTGGCACCTGCGCCCAGTGCGCCGTCAACTTGAACCAGCATGTTCTTCATCTTGCGCGCAAGGAGCGTTTGCGTGGCAAGTGTGTGCTCGACTTCGGATGTGCCGATGCCGAAGGCGAGGCACGCGAACGCGCCGTGAGTGCTGGTGTGTGAGTCGCCACAAACCACCGTCATGCCGGGCAGCGTGGCACCCTGTTCGGGCCCGATCACGTGAACGATACCTTGTCTGCGGTCACGGATATCGAAATAGACAAGCTTGTGCTCGCGGGCATTCCGATCGAGCGTTTCCACCTGCAGGCGGGCCACCTCGTCGAGGATGGGGCCGCTGCGGTCGGTGGTGGGCACGTTGTGATC
>SYIM01000017.1 GCA_005798775.1 Burkholderiales bacterium | reverse complement strand
TCTGCGGTGACATCATGACCATGCCCGGCCTGCCCAAAGTGCCGGCGGCCTCACGTATCGACTGGGTCGATGGCAAGGTGGTCGGGCTGTCCTGATCGGGCGCAGCCCTGATCAATCGCAACCCCGGTCAGCCGCTGCCCGGGTCAACCCTTGCCCTGCTCTGGCCCAAGCACCCGCCTGCGATCGGCGTCTGGCCGCGTCGGCCTGAAGAGCGGTAATTCGGGCTCGGCCCAGGCCTTCGGGATTTCCCCGGGCACGCACACCGGCCCGATCACTGGATCATTCACCTCGCGTACATCCCCGCGAGCCCGGAAATAGGCGCTGCTGCTGATCGTGGCGCCGTCGTGCACCTGCGCCGCGGCAACCCCCTCTCTGGCCAGGAGCGCGAGCGCCTCGCCAATCGGTAAAGCCTCCGCCCGACCCACGATTTCATCCGGCGCTGACCTACGCAGCATCAGCCAGTGGCCATCTGCGCAGCGCACTGCCCGCAGCGCGTCGGGGTTCACACCAGCCTCGCCCGAGGCACCCCAGCCATACGGGTCGTTACTGCCTTCTCGCAGCGGCGCACGCCCCATCCGCTCGGTGAGCGCGAGCTGACACTCGGTCATCCGGAAAAGGGGCTCAAAGAGCGCGACGTCTGCATGAGACCCTTGCTCTCCGCCCACATCGCGCTGATACAACCCGAGCGCAAGCCCGAATGCGGCCATGAGTCCAGCCGAGGTGTCGGCGAGACTGAACCCGATGTGAATCGGTACTTCATCGGGCGACCCGGTGAGCATCACAATTCCGCTCATGGCTTCGGCGATCTTGCCGAAGCCGGGGCGCGATGCGTGCGGCCCGGTCTGTCCGAAGCCCGAAATGCTCGCCATGACGAGCCGGGGATTGATCGCGCGAAGCGCCTCCCAACCCAAACCCAACCGATCGAGTACGCCGGGGCGGTAGTTCTCGACGAGGGCATCTGCCGTGGCAATCAGCCCGAGGAGCGTTTGCCGGTCATCGGGGTTCTTGAGGTCGAGATCAACGCAGAGTTTGGCCCGCGCCGCCACGCCCCACCAGACCGCTACATCCTTCACGCTGATGCCCATCAGCCGGGCTGGATCCCCGCCGCCGGGCTTTTCGACCTTGATGACCTGTGCCCCCAGCTCCGCCATCAGGCTGCCCGCGAAAGGACCGGCAAGCGCAAGCCCAAGCTCCACCACCTTCAGGCCTTCAAGGGGCCGGCGCACGTTCATGAGCGCCCCGCCCGCGGCACGCCAAAACGCTTGGCTTCACGCAACACATCGTGCGCGCGCGGCAGCATGGCGTAGTCGACCATGATCCCCCGGTAGCGCACAGCCGCATCCCCCTTGGCCTCGGCCGCCTCCATGGCCTCGATCAGTCCGGCGTAGTAGTCCACTTCCTCGGGCGTGGGCGCAAACACCTCGTTGGCAACCGCCACATGGGTGGGATGGATCAGGATCGCGCCCGAGAACCCCAACGACTTCGCCCGCGTGGCAAGCCTGCGTACCGCGTCGAGATCATCGAGCGCCGTGCCGATCAGGCTTGCCATCGGCCAGCCCGCGCCGCCCGCCCGCGCATCGAGCACCATCTTGGAGGCCAGGTACAGCTGCTCCATCCCTTCGACGGTAGGCCGAAAACCCATGGCGCGCGCCACATCGCCCTCGACAACGCCACCGACAATCCCTGCCAGCGTCACGCAACGCCGGCTCGCCGCCACCAGGTGCCTGGCATCGGCCAAGCCCTCAGCGGTTTCCGGGAGCGGCATGATGGCAATAGAGCCCAGCGGCAGACCCTCGCGACCCTCCACATAGGCGAGCACATTGTCCAGCTCTCGGATCTGTCCGACATCGCGCGCCTTGGGCAGCATCACCCCGGAAAAACCGGCGGCCGCCACTGCCAGTACATCGTCGCGGCCGCCCTCGTCCCAGTTGTTGATGCGAACAAACGCCGGGATACCCTTGCCCTTCAGAACGCTGATCGCTTCCCGACATTGCGGTCGCGCGGCCACCTTGAGATGGTGCGGCACCGCGTCCTCCAGATCGAGCACGACGGAGTCAGGACCGAACCGGTCAACGCGGTGAACCCAGTCAGTCTTGTGGGCGGGGATGAATAACATGGATCGAAGCGGCCACATTTAAGGGTCCTCATGAGTGTTGTTGGAGTCTGCCCGGGTGCCAGCATCATCGGCCGCTACGTCCCACCAATAAAGCGCGGTTAGCGCGATCGCGGCAAGCGCCACGGCGCCCAGAAAAAGCGGCTCATCGACCAGATGCATCCGCACTCGCGCAACGAATGCCCACAGCGCGAGCGCGATGGCGATACAGCCCGCCCAGATCCAGAGGTTGCGACGCTGTGCGCTCATGACTTGCTCTCCTTCGAAGCAGACTTTCTCCGCAAAAGAGCTGGGCCAACGATCAACCCCAGGAGCGCTGCACCCGTAAGCCGAAGCCCCAGATCAGGCATTGCCAGACAAAGCGTTGCCAGCAGCAGCGCGGCCCGGCTGACCAGAGAGAGCCGGCCCCGTAACCACCCCTCCACCGCGATTGCGAGCGCCAGCACAGCAAGGAGCGCCGCGATCGACGTCTGCACGATTGCACCCACGTCATCTTTCAGCAGCAACCCCGGGCTGTAGACAAAAATGAATGGCACCACGAACCCGGAGATGGCTAAGCGGAGCGCCACAAAACCGGTCCGATTCAGGTCGGCGCCCGCAATGCTCGCCGCCGCATAGGCGGCAAGCGCAACCGGTGGTGTGACGTTGGCCAGAATGCCGAAATAGAACGCAAACATATGACTCGCAAATTCGGGCGCGCCCATCCGCACCAGCGCAGGCACGATCAGCACCGCTACGGTGAGATAAACCGCCGGCGTCGGGAGCCCCATGCCAAGCACCAGCGCCACCAGCGCGGTGAGAAGCAGCGCAACGAACAGGTGGCCGCTCGACACCGCAATCACGAAGTCCGCCAGCAGATTGCCGGCGCCTGACACCCAAAGCGTGCCCATCAGGATGCCGGCGGTGGTCACTGCCGCACCCACCGCAATATTGTTAGACATCGCATCGATGACCGACTCGAGGTACTGGCTCATTGGAACCCGCGTGGACCGATGAAGGAGCGACACCACGAAAAGCGCCGCCAGCCCGATGAAAGCCGATAACTGCGGCGAGGCGCCGATGAAGAGCGGTGCAATCAACGCGGCAAGTGCAATCATGAGATGGCCCCCCGAGCGCATCGCTTCACCAACGGTGGGAAGCTTCTCAGTGGTGGCCTGCAAGCCCTGTCCGCGGATGTAGATCTCGACCTGCACATGAAGCGCGATGAAGTAGAGCAGCGCCGGGATAAGCGCCGCTACGACGATTGACCAGTAACTGATTCCAAGCAGCCCTGCCATCAGGAACGCGGCCGACCCCATCACCGGCGGCATGATCTGCGCACCGGATGAAGCCACCGCCTCGATAGCGCCCGCCGTATGCGGCGCAAAACCGGTTCGGATCATGAGCGGGATGGTGACGTTACCCATTCCCACCACATTACCGACCACGCTTCCTGAGGTGGTGCCCTGGAGCGCACTCGACAGAATGGATACATGGGCAGGCCCGCCCGCACGCCGCCCAAGGAGCGCGAGCGACAGCTTTTCAAAGAATTCGATGCCGTTGGTGCGAACCAGCATGGCGCCGAAGATCAGAAAAATCATGAGATAGCTGGCAGCCACCCCGGCGGTGGGGCCGAAAATTCCGTTGTCCTGCATGAACAGCACTTCGATAAAGGTTTGCCAGCGCACGTTGGGCGCGGCAAACATTCCGGGGAAATGCTTTCCAAAGAGCGCCTGCAGCCCGAACGCGAGACACACCACCACCATCGCAAGCCCGATGAAGCGGCGCGTGACCTCGAGCGCCACCACCAGATAAACGATGCCGATCGCGAGATCTTCGGGAAATGGAAACCCGATACGCCGGGCAAAGTCTTCATAGTCGATGAAGATGTAGACCATGCCCGCTGCCATGATCGCCACCAGCAGCAGATCCGGCGCGAGACTCACCCAGCTGCGCTCGCTCCAGCGGCGTCCACCCGCAGAGCGCAGCAGCAGGCCGATCGAGAGAATGGCCCACACAAACGCACAGCGCTGCAGAAAGGCGGTGAGCGAGCCAAACAGCGCGCAGTAAATCATCATCACGCCGAGAAACATCGACAGAAAGATGATGAGCGCCGCAACCAGGCGCTGACGAAACGAACCGCGACGGATCACCGCCCGGATCGACGGCAGTGCATCGGTTGCGTCCCTGAGCGAGGCGGCCGCGCGCGCCGCCTCATCGGGGTTCCGGAGGTCGCCGCGGGTCACGGCTTCTCGGCGCCCACCGCAATTGTTTTAACAGGGTTACCCAACTCGCGATGGCAACGCTCGGCACCGGGGTGCAGCGGAACAAACACGGTCTGCGCAGCGCGGTCTGTGAGTTTTTCCGCACCCTTCCAGCCAGGCACCGACTCACCCCAGATCCCCGCGGTCTTGGGTGAATAGAGCTGCATGCAAATCGCATACACCGTGGCCTCTGGCAGATCCTTGTGCACCACATAACCCAGCGACAGCTGCACCCCCACCACTTCATCGGCCTGCCAGGCATAGGTCTTCCCCGGCATGACATTGCGCGCCATGGTGGGATAGTTTTCCATCAGCGACTTCAGCACCCCGTCGCTCATGCTCACGATTCGCGCTGAGTGGCTTGCCGCAAACTGGGTGATCATGGGAGAGGGATGATCCGCGGTCACGAACACTGCATCAAGCTGACCGTCGCCCAGCATATCCATCTGCTGATTCCAGTCGCCGGTGTGAACCAGTCCGCCATTTCGCTTGATCTGATCGTACGACAGACTCACTCCGCGAAGCCCTACATTGACCATGGTGGAGGTGAGACTGTCGGCGGGCCCGACGCCAATCTTCCTGTCCTTGAGATCCGCCCATGACTTGATGGATGAATTGGCCTTCACCACCATGGTGGGGCTCGCCGAGGGCTTGTTCAGAAAACCGAGATAGGAGCCCATGTAGCGCAGGTCGCGCATCTTGGGACGGCGCGCGAAGGTGCGTTCTGCATTCCAGGCATCGACCACACTTTCACCCACGCCATGGCCGATCTGTGCCTCGCCATTCTGGATACGTGGTGGAACGGCCGACGCTGTGCCCGGGAGTCGACGGATCTGAATGGTCTGCCCCGGAAACGAGCGCTTGATGGCTTCTTCCATCACCACAAATGCAAGATCGCTGGTGCTGCCCGCCGAGCCTCGCCCGATCAGCGTGATCGCCTCGGGCGTCTGCTGCGCGCAAGCGATGCCCGAGGCGCCCAGCAAGGCTGTAAGCGTCAGGACTCGCAAAGGCCGGCTGCGCGCAGCACCAAGGGACTTAAGCGACGTCAACTTGATCATGATGGTCTCCTCCTGTTGTAATCGGTTACACCCAGCTGGCGCAGGACGGTTTCGGTGTCGGCACCCACGGCAGGGCCTGCGTGCCGTACACGGCCCGGAAGCGCGGACAGATGCGGCAGCGGCGCCGGCATGGGGAGCTCGCTACCGCGACCGTCTGCAACCCGCACGATGTCGCCTCGCGCGGCAATATGTTCATCGCAAAGCAGCTCGGCTGCATCAAACAGCGGCCCCACCACGACATCGTTTTCCAGCACTTCGCGCATGGCTGAATCCGAATCACGTACGGCCATCCATGCCGCGATCCGCGCATCGAGTTCGTCCATATTGTCGCGACGCGCCTGGGGCGTGTTGAATCGGGGATCAGCCCGAAGCGCTTCGCCCCCCACCATGTTGAGCATCCGGTCAGCCACGCTAGGCGTGGCGGCAGACACCGTGAGCAACCGCTGGTCTTGCGTACTGAAAATATTGCCAAGGTTCCAGTTCATGGGGAACCGGTTGCCGTTACGCGGCTCGGCATGCCCCTGCACAGAGGCCACCTGCAGCTGCCATTCATTCATCCGGAGCAAGGTCTCGTGCAGCCCGAGTTCGATGGGCACGGGCCGAACGCCCGCCAGGCGCGCACGGCGAAGCTCGAACAGCGCGGCGGTGGCCGCCATCATGCCGCTGGTGGTATCGGCAAGCGGAAACTCGGCCTGGATCGGCACACCGTGCGGATGGCCGGTGAGCGCGACGACACCGGTCGCAAGGCCTGCGAAGCGGGGATCGGTACTGCCCGCGAAGGCATCCGGATGGTCTGTCCCGGGGCTGAAGAGTCGAACCACCAGCGCCTGATGTTCAACTCGCTCAGCCGCCTCGCGCAGTGCAAGCCCCCAGGAGGAGTCGTCGGTGATGAGGAGATCGGCGGTACGCACGATCGCCTCCAGCACCTGCGATCGATCAGGGTGGGCAGCATCGAGCACCAGCGAACGCTTGTTTCGTCCGATGATCGGCCACCAGACCTCCTGCACCTGCTTTGATCCCAGCCGCCGCAGCCCTGACCCTTCGGCCGATTCGATCACCGTGACCTGGGCGCCAAAATCGCCAAGAAGCGCGGCCCCAAATGCTGGCGCCGGGGTATCGCAGGCTTCGAAAATCTTCAGATTCAACGACTGATCACCGGCTTTCATGGTTGGGGTCCTGTACAGAACGCAGGCGGGTGGCGGGCTTCAGGGAGGACCCTGCCGAGGCCTTAAAGCGGCGTGGCCAGCAGCGTTGGAATGAGACCGGTATCGGCCACCACCACTGCCGAGCGGATCCGGGCTACACCCGACTCCACTCGCAGGCCCATCTGATACCGACCCACCGAGAACAACCGCGTCGCGCCTTCAAGATCGGTCTGAAAGGCACTGTAAGAAGCTTCGACCTGCCATATTCCGTCGACCTGGCCAAAGTGGCGCGGCAATCCGATCACGTGCCGGTCCCAGTGCAGGTTGTATTCATTGACGTGCCGGTACGACTCGATGCGATCGAGGAGCATGTCCCGGTTGTCGCACCAGATCATCACGTTGGGCAGCCCCTGCTCCTCATTTTCCCGGCTGATCACCCGGTAGTCGCAGTCGTCGGTGAACAGCGCCGCCCAATCCTCGAGCCGATCCTGATCGAGTGCCAGGCCATATTCGGCCAACAGGTCGGACACCGCATTGCGCACCTCCTGTGGAATGGCCGCTGTCACGCTCATCGCACGCCCCCCTCGGGCTCCACACCCATCAGTTCCGACCAATACGACCAGAAGCCGCGGATAGGTGTTTCCGTGACGCGATGCGCCAGATCGCGAAGCGGTCCGCGCCCCCCCATCTCAACCACACTCGAGCTACCAGCAGGCGCGCTCGCGCTGGTGCGATGCGCGATCTCGATCGCCTCACCGTCTTCCATACTGACCAGACCCGCGGGTCCGACCAGATTGGCGAGAACGAGCCGATGCCGGGTCATCTCGGGCGTGTCATCCTCATAGCCAAACAACGTCTGGAACACCTCCAGCCGATCGACCCCTTTGGGACGAATGAGCCGGGTACCCAGCGTGTTGTTGATCTGGATGATGATCGAACTGGGGAAGAAAGTGGGCGCCGCGAGATTCATGCCGTCTTCGAATTCAGGAATGTATTGAAGAAGTTTTTGATCTCGTAGCCGCATCCGGTCGAGTTCGACGCCCGCGGTGCCAGCGTAGGCTGCGCGGGCCTCATCCTGGGTGTCGGAGCCTGCATACGCGTGATTCATGTTGTGCCGGTGCCGGGCATCCATCCTGACGCCACCCTTCTGCGTGGCCCGATCCACGCCGTAGGTGACGAAGAACTCATGCAGCAGGCTTGCGTGGTAGGTATCACGGAGGTTCTCGGCATAGAGCTTCCAGTTGCCGTAAATCAGCTGGCGCGAATAGCCGAGGATCCGGATCGGCTTGTGCATGAAACGGCGAATCATGCCGGTACCGAACTCGCCCAGGAATACTTCGATCGATTCACAAGTCTCGGAAAACGTTCCGAACAGCACACCGTAAAAATTGACCAGACGGAGTTTTTTGGGCGCCACCGACGCCGGGCTGAAATCGGCAGGCATGCCGCCCTCGCCCTTGAGACCACGTCGAAACGGAATACCGGTCAGATCACCGCCTGGGGAATAACACCAGCGGTGATAAATGCAGACATGGTCGGATGCGTTGCCCTGGACCTTACGGACGATGGTTGCACCGCGATGCGAGCAGCGATTCACCCAGGCGTGCAGTTCGCCGCCACGGTCGCGGCTCACCACGATTGGCGTATTGCCGACGCAGGTGGTTCGGAAGTCGCCGGGTTTGGGCACCTCGGCCTCCAGGCACAGGTAGTGCCAGAGCGGGCCGCGAAAGATGCGCTCCATCTCGAGGCGGTACACCTCCTCGTCGTGATAGAGCCAGTGTGGGATCCGCGAATAGTCGTTGCGCTCCCAGTTGACCTGAAAACCCATTGTGTTCCCCGGGGAAATGCAGCCTGATCCGCAACGATACCCCAGACCTGATGCGAACCGCAGAGTCGACGTTTCGCTGGCAGCTATCCTTGGCTCGGTCTACGATACTGTCCGCTTGCCATCCGCACCACAGGACACCCACGCGCCATGCCAGACGCCGCACCGCCGTTCATCCGCCTGAAAGGGGTTAGCAAGGTCTATCGCACCGGAAAGCGCGAGCATCTGGCCATCTCCGACGCCACATTTGATGTGATGCCAGGCGAACTGGTGTCGCTGGTTGGTCCGTCGGGCTGCGGCAAGTCAACGCTGCTGAAGATCCTGTCAGGGCTTCACCCGCACGACGGCGGCGAGGTTTCGATCGGTTCGAGCACACATCCATTCGATCCAGCGCGCGATATCGGTATGGTGTTTCAGCAGCCGCTTTTACTCAAGTGGCGACGCATTCTGGAAAACGTGTTGCTGCCTGCCGAGATTCTCGGCTTGCCCATGGCCGAGTCACGCGACCGGGCCCACGACCTGCTGGCGCTCGTCGGGCTCGCTGGCAACGAATCGAAGTATCCCTATGAACTCTCCGGTGGCATGCAGCAGCGCGCGGCGATTGCCCGCTCGCTCGTTCACGATCCAAAGCTGGTCCTGATGGATGAGCCCTTCGGCGCCCTCGATGCGCTCACCCGCGAAAAAATGAACCTGGAGCTGCTGCGGATCTGGAAGGAGGCGGGCAAGACCATCATTTTTGTCACGCACGGTATTTCCGAAGCGGTATTTCTGGGCACGCGTGTCATCGTGCTTACCGCCGGGCCTGCAAAAATGGCCGATAACTTTGATATCGATCTGCCCCATCCGCGCACGCTGGATATGAAAACGCAGCCGGTGTTCGGCGCCTACACCCGGCGTATTTACAAACTGCTCGGGATGGAGTGAGGGCGCCCGGGCTCAGCGCAATCCGACAGAACGCGCCCCCTTTCATTTTCAGACGAGAACCCCGCGTGCCAGGTCTCACCCGATCCCTCGCCGAATTTGTTCATGCCCCCGGCTTTGGCGCCTTGCCCAGCCATGCGGTCGATATCGCGCAGAGCGGCTTCATCGACACGGTCGCCACCTTGATCGCGGGCCGTGAGGAACCCGTTGTGGGTATCGTCACACGGTTCGTGGCCGCTCGAGGCGCCGCGGCCAGCGAGGCAACCGTACTGGCTGGCACCGGACGCGCAGCCAGCGCCGACGCTGCGCTCATCAACGGCACAGCCGGCCATGCGCTTGATTTCGACGACGTTGCGATGGGCGGGCATCCCAGTACGGTTCTGGTGCCGACCGTGCTGGCCGAAGCCGAGGCGTTGGGCCTGGGAGGCGTCGATGCGCTGCGTGCGTATCTGGTGGGCTATGAAGTCTGGAGCGAGTTGTACCGCCGTGAGCCCGATGCGTACCATTTAAAGGGCTGGCATCCGACGGCGGTGCTCGGTACGGTTGCTGCGGCGGCGGCATCCGCCCATCTGCGCGGGCTTCCCGCCGACCGGGTTCGTCATGCGCTGTCGCTCGCTGGCAGTTTCGCAGCCGGTCTGGTCGCCAATTTCGGCACCATGACCAAGCCGCTCCACGCTGGCCGCGCGGCCGCCACGGGCATCGAGGCAGCACAGCTGGCCCAGGCCGGGCTCACCGCGTCTGACGATGCACTCGAGCATCATGCAGGCTATCTTGCTGCGCTGTCGCCAAAAGGAAACGTCGATCTTGACACGCCCGTCATCACGCAAAACCGGTCGCTCGGCATTCTCGATACTGGGCTGTCTATCAAAAAATATCCGATCTGCTATGCCACCCACCGGGTGATTGATGCGGTGATTGACCTCGCGCAGGCACACGACCTTCAGCCGCAGGCGGTGCGAGAAGTGCGGGCCTGGATCGGCGTCGCACAGGCCTCGATGCTGCGCAATCATCGGCCGGTCACGGGACTGGAAGCCAAATTCAGCCTCGAATTTGCGGTGGCCTCTTCGCTCGCAGCGCGCAGCGTAGGGTTGGCTGAATTGACCGATGGCTTCGTGAATCAGCCTCGGGTCCAACGTCTGATGGAGCGCGTAAGGATCCAGGCGGTTGACGGCGAACGCTGCCCCCACGAACCCGTGTTTGCCCTCAACGACCGCATCGAGATCGAACTCACCGACGGGCGAGTACTTGCCTCCGGCGACCTGCGCTTTGCCCGCGGTAATGCCATGCTGCCGCTCAAGCCCGCTGATCTGAAGTCAAAGTTTCTTGACTGCACCCGCGCCGCGCGCGACCTCGATGCGGAAGCGGTGTTCGAGCGGCTGAACCAGCTACCAGAGCTCCCCCGAGTCGATCAGCTGTTTCGTGGCTGAAATCGGAGCCCAGATCTCTTGAATTCCTCCACCCCGCCGCTTGCTCAGGTCGACTGGTCGGGCCAACTTCGAGTGCTAGCCGCCCGCTTCGGCGATCGCACCGCCGCACGCGATGGCCTGGGTAGCACCATGAGCTATGCCGAGCTGAGCACGCGCGCACATGCCGTGGCGGTCCACCTCATTGCAAAGGGCCTGCGCCCAGGTACACCGGTCGCGAGCCTCCTTCCCAACAGCCTTGAAGCGATCTGGGTGAGCTTCGGCCTGAAGCTTGCCGGCCTGGCCGAGGTGCCACTCGGCTGGGGCTACCCCGCCGACGAGATCCGCTGGTGCGCGCAGGTCTCTGCAGCGGAGGTTTTGATCACGCGCGAGCGGCGCGCTGTGCTTGCAGCCGAGGCGGGGCTTCAGGTCATGATATCAGCCGACATTGCCCTTCACGAAAGCGGCGCAACACTTCTACCTGTGCCAGGATCAACCCCTGGTCGTATCCTCTTTACTTCAGGTACGACCGGGCGCCCCAAGGACGTGCTGGCGTCGCATGGCCGCCGCTGGATCGGTGAGCAGCTGCAGAAAGCATGTCTGCCCTTCCTGCCGCAGCCCGGCTCAAAGATCCTTTTGATGACGCTGTTTGTCCACGGCTCCGGGCTGCTCAGCGGTGCCTGGTTAGACTGCGGGGGCGAAGTCACACTCCACGATGGTGTTGACCCTGCTCGAGTGCGAGCGCTCCTCGAGTCGGGCACGTATGAAGCCATGTTCGCGCCCCCGACCGTGCTCGCAAAGCTGGTGGGCGCATTCGATGGTGCGAGCCTCCCCGGGCTGCGCTGCATCTTCACCGGCACGCAGCCGCTTGCTCGCGGGCTCTACGAACGCGCGAGGCAGATATTCGGTCCGGTGGTACGCATTACCTATGGCAAAACTGAGTGCATCAACCCGATCACGACACTCACCTTCACCGAGCTCGATCAGGCATTCGCCGAGGCCCCGGTGGCCGGCGGCAGCTGCACGGGGTGGCCAGCGCCCGGCGTCGAGATCCGGATCGGTCATCCCGGTGAGGCGCCGCGCGCAACAGGCGAGCAGGACGAAGTATGGCTGCGTGCGAGCCAGCAATCGGATGGGCTCATCACGGCCGATGGCTTCCGTCCGCATGAGCCGCAGGGCTGGCATGCCACCGGCGATCTCGGCGTGCTGGATTCGCGCGGCAGGCTCTGGCTCACTGGTCGGGTTGCCGATGTCATCAAGACCGGCGGTTATCGGGTCAACCCCGATGAAGTCGAATCGGCGCTGGCGGGCATGAGAACCTGCACCCAGGCGGCGATCACCTCGCTCCCGTCCGATTATTGGGGGGAAATCATCATTGCCGTCATTGAACAGCCCCGAGACGGCTGGCGCGAGGAACTGGATTCACGCGTGAACGCATTGTCCCGGTACAAGCGACCGCGCCTTTTCGTTGAAATGGCCGCGCTGCCGAGAAACCCGCAGGGCAAGGTGAGCAGAAAGAAGCTTCGCGAGACCGTTCTGACCCAGCACACGCTGGTCGATGGCCCCTACCCGGCGCTGGAAGCCATGACAAAGCGCTCGGGGTGATCATGACCATGCCCCCTCGAGTCACCGCGGTCACCGTCCACGTGCTGCAAAGCCCGCTTGAGCAGCCGTTCGCGTTTTCGCAAGGCTGGGTCAGGCGCCGCTCGGCCACGCTGGTCGAAGTCACCACCGACACGGGCATCACGGGATGGGGCGAGGCCTTCGCACAGGGACTCGAGCCGCCCCAGATCGCGGCCGCGGCGATCGATCACGCGCTGGCTCCTTTAGTGGTTGGGGCCTGCGCGCTGGATACCGAGGTGTTATGGCATCGCATGTACCACCAAACCCGGGACTATGGTCGCAAGGGCTCGGTGATGGCCGCTATCAGCGCCATTGACATGGCACTTTGGGATATCGCGGGGCAGCACCATCGCGTACCGGTCTACCAACTCCTGGGCGGTGCATTCCGAAGAAGCGTTCAGCCCTATGCCACCGACTTTTATCGAATCCACGGTCAAGGTGAGGCCGACCGGCTGGCGGATGAGGCTCTCGCCCATCATGCTGCGGGATTCCGGCTGATGAAAGTAAAGCTCGGCTACGGCGTTGATGACGATATTGCAGTCATGTACCGCATTACGCGTGCCGTCGACGGGTGTGGCGTCACTTTGATGGTGGATACCAACCACGCTTACGGTCGCACCGAAGCGCTCAGGCTGGGCTATGCGCTCGACGATCAAGCCTTACGCTGGTACGAGGAGCCGGTGGCACCCGAAGATATTGACGGCTACTGCGAGTTGCGCGCCAAGCTTCGCACGCCGATTGCGGGCGGGGAAAACGAACACTCGTTATTTGGGTTTCGGGAACTGCTGGGTCGACACGCCATCGACATCGCGCAGCCCGATCTGGGATCATGCGGTGGGATCACCGCTGCCCGTCATATCGCAACACTTGCTCAAGCGCATGGCATCGAGGTCAATCCTCACGTCTGGGGCTCGGCAGTCGCACAGGCAGCCTCACTACATCTGATCGCTGCGCTACCGGTGGCACATCATTCACTGTTTGCGCGCGACCCGGTGCTGGAGTATGACCGGTCGTCACATCCATTTCGGCGCGACCTAGTGACCACCCCCATCGAGATGCAGGACGGGCGAGTTGTGATTAGCGATCAGCCCGGACTGGGTATCACCGTGAGGCGCGACACGCTGAATCGCTTTCGCGTGAACTGAATTGACGCGCAATTGATCAAACGCGGAGAACCGCCGCCACCTGACGGTTAAAGAAATCAGCCTGCTCAACGTTGCTGATGTGGGCTACGTCGGGAATGGTGCGGAACGTAGACCCGCGCCAATTGCGGCTTATCTGCTCGGACATTTCCGGCGGCGTGGAGTGGTCCTGCCCGGTAGTGCACATCAAGATCGGCGATTCGGACATGGGGCATGGTGATTCTCAGCGCAAAAGCGTCAATCAGCGCGGATATTGCCCGCCCGAGCCCACGCCCGCCGATGCATCGTTGTAGAGCCCGGGCTTTGACCGCGCGAGCGCCACCACATCGGCTATGGTCTTCACCGGCAGATCGGGCGCCACCACCACCAGTGCGGGGCCCGTCGCGGTGAGCGAGATGGGCGCGAAGTCACGAATGGGGTCAAAGGGTAACCGGGCGTAAATGGCAGGCGCCACGGCGTGCGCAGACGACACCGACAGCAGCGTGTAGCCGCCGGCAGGCGTAGCGGCCGCGGTCCGTGCAGCCACATTGCTGCCCGCGCCCAGGCGGTCTCCACCACAACGGGCTGCTTCCAGGACTTGGCAAGCCACTGCGACAGGGCACGCGCCGCGATATCGGGAACGCCCCCGGGAGTCAATCCCACCGGAATTTTCACTGATCGCGACAGCCAGTCAGCGCCTTGCGCATGCGCAGCAAGCGGAGCCAGGGCGGCCCCGGTTGGAAGCGCAGTCAACCAGCAATTGAACGCGCGTCTTGAACAATCGGACGTCTTCCTGCTCCTGCGCCGGTAAAATCGAGATTGCACGCTGCCACGGTTAGCCCAACCAGGAAAGTAACGCTCCATGCCCTACCCTCACGTCCGCCACCGCCAGGAGCCCGCCCATGTGGAAACCCGCTGAGCGGATCCGCTTCGAGCCGGTGCGCGGCCGCATTCCCACCGCCGACCAGGCGCGTACCTCAAAGCTATTTAGCCCTGTCGCGCTCGGCCCGCTCACGCTGCGCCATCGCACCTGGGTACCGGCAATGGTGCCCTGGCGCTCTAACGAAGACGGTGAAGTCACCGAGGACGTCCTCCAGTGGTATGCCCGATTCGCCAAAGGTCGTCCCGGGGCGATCGTCATCGAAGCCACCGGCATTCGCGACGTGCCGAGCGGGCCGCTCCTCCGAATTGGCGACGACCGCTACGTGGACGGACTACGACGACTCACCCGAGCGGTCAACGAAGCCAGCGGCGGCCACACGCGCCTGCTCATTCAAGTCATCGATTTTCTGAGGATCCGTCGACGCCCCGACCCGCGCGCGTTCTTTGAACGCCACCTCGCGCTCACCCCGGCACTGCTCGCGCGCGCCAGCCTCACCGGACAGAGCGAACCCGCCGCACGCGAGGCACTGCTCGCGCTCGGCGCGGCAGGCTGGGCCCAGGTACTCGATCCGCAGGATCGCCAGAGCCTGGAATTTGGCGCACGCGAATCGGTCAATGATCTGCACCTGCCCCATATCCAGTCGCTGCCCACGGAACTGCCCTCGCTGTTCTCGCAGGCTGCTCGGCGCTCGCGTGACGCGGGCTTCGACGGTGTCGAATTGCACTATGCCCACGCCTATACCATGGCGTCTTTTCTTTCCACCACCAACCAGCGGACCGATGGCTACGGCGGCAGCCGCGAAGCGCGTGTTCGCCTGCCACTCGAGGTCTACCACGCGGTACGAAGTGAAGTCGGTAGCGGCTACGCGGTAGGTTGCCGTTTTCTGGCCGAGGAATGTATCGAAGGCGGCACCGAGGTCGATGACAGCCTCTGGTATGGGATTCAGTTTGCGCTCGCTGGCATGAACTTTCTCTCGACCAGCCGCGGTGGTAAGTTTGACGATGCCAAACAGCCCTCGGTCGGGCAGGCCGCCTATCCGTACACAGGCCGTAGCGGCTATGAATGCATGCCGCAGTATCTGTCCGACGCGCAAGGGCCCTTTGGCCGGAATCGCGCGGCAACCGCCCGGATTCGCGAGGCAATTCGTGCAGAGGGATGCGCCACACCTGTCGTGTGCACCGGCGGCGTTCATAACTTCGAATTCGCCGAGCGTATGCTTGCCGCTGGCGACTGCGACGTGGTGGGCACCGCGCGCCAGAGCCTCGCCGATCCTGACTGGGCACTCAAAACACTGCTGGGACAGGCCGATGCGGTGCGCCTGTGCGAGTACACCAACTACTGCGAGGGTCTCGACCAGAAGCACAAACAGGTCACCTGCCAGCTTTGGGACCGCAAGGAGCTCAGCGAACCCGGTATCCGCATGTCACACGACGGCAAAAGGCGGCTAGTCGCACCACCCTGGAAGGACGCCCCCGCTGGACTCGATCAGTGACCAGCCCTTACCCCGACGCATCCCCAGGCGCCCCCCCCGGCGCATCGGTGCCGGCTCTGCGCCTGTTTGGCAGCGGCCACGACGACCGGTTCGCGCGCGACCGGCTACCGCCGCCTGAGGCCTGGCCGCAGCTCTTGCCGCCGCCCGCAGGAATCGCGTATCCCGAGCGCCTGAATGCCGCTTCTGAACTGATCGACACACAGCTGCGAGCAGGGCGTGGCTGCGCCATTGCGCTTCGCGGCGCGGGCCTGACTTTGACCTATGCCGAGCTGGCCGATCGCGTCGACAGGATCGCACACGTCCTCCGGTCCGATTTTCGCCTGCCCACCGGCGCCCGCGTGCTGTTGCGCGGTGCAAATCATCCGATACTCGCCGCCTGCTGGCTTGCCGTACTCAAGGCCGGCTGCATCGCAGTCACCACCATGCCGCTGCTGCGCGCCCGCGAGCTTGCGGTGATTGCCGAGCGCGCACAGGTCAGCGCTGCACTCTGCGAGGCGGGGCTTCTGGAGGCGTGGAACGAGGTGTGCCGTGCCCGACCCTCGTGCGGACGGGTGCTTGGCTACGGCGCAACGGCAGCCGGGCCCGACCGCCTCGAAGACGCGATGGCTGCGCACGGCACGCCGTTTCCCGCTGCGGACACCGCGCAGGACGATGTCGCCCTCATCGCCTTTACCTCAGGCACCACCGGTCAGCCCAAGGGCACCCTGCACTTTCACCGCGACTGCCTGTTGATCGCTGACGTGTTATCACGGCATTTGCTTGCGCCCACTCCTGATGACGTATTCATTGGCACCCCGCCCCTTGCCTTTACGTTCGGGCTGGGTGGACTGCTGATCTTTCCGCTTCGCGCAGGCGCCTCGGCCGTACTTGAGCCGCAGTGGACCGCCGAGTCGCTCCTCGCAGGTATTGATCAGCATCGGGCCAGCATCTGCTTAACGGCACCAACGCTCTACCGAAGACTGGCCGCCCTTGCACGGCGAGACACGCTGCGCTCGCTTCGCATCACGGTGTCATCGGGCGAAATGCTGCCCGCCGACACCCGCGCGCAGTGGCATGAAGCCACCGGTCTTGAAATGACCGAGTGCCTGGGATCCACCGAATTACTCCATGCATTCATCGGCTGCCGGCCAGGCGAAGTGCGCTCGGGCGCCACCGGTCGTGCGGTGCCAGGCTACGAGGCGGCTATTCTGGATGAGCACGGCCAGCCGGTGCCACCCGGTACGATCGGGCGACTGGCGGTACGGGGGCCAACCGGGTGTCGCTACCTCGATGACCCGCGGCAGAGCGTGTATGTTCAAGACGGATGGAACCTGACGGGCGACACCTACCTGATGGATGCCGACGGCTACTTC
>SYIM01000165.1 GCA_005798775.1 Burkholderiales bacterium | reverse complement strand
GCGGTGGGCCCCAAAAAAAATTGCGCTGAGTCGCACAGCAAACAAGCGCAGCCCACATGAGCCAAACTAGCGCATCGCCGCGGGTTCTGGTTACTGCGGCCGCGGCAGGGATCGGCCGCGCCATTGCCGAGGCATTTATGTCCAGCGGGGCAACAGTGCATATTTGCGATATCGCACAGGCACTGCTGGATGATTTCAAATCTGCAAACCCGATGCTGGGTGGGACCCGGGCAGATGTGTCTGATCCGGAGCACGTGGACCGGCTGTTCAACGACACCCGGGCGGCTATCGCCGCCTGAAACCGCAAGGCAGTCACTTTATTAATTCCAAAGAAAAACTGTCCGAGCGAGTGGAGCCACCTCTGTTTCGCACAGCGATTGGCGAGGCGGGAGTCGAGGAGATTCTTAAGCCTCGAGTTGCCGCCACGGCATACGCGAGGCCAGGATCGCCAGCGGGTGGCGAAGATCGATCATTTGATCGAGGCGGCTACGAAAGAAATCGGCTGCGTCCGTCATCGGAAAACTCCCAGAAAATTGGGGATGGAACGCGAAAAACCGAGAGAAATCATAGCCGAAATATGCGGAATTATCAATACGAATCAATGATTTAATGGAATATCAGGGACGACGCCATACGTTGCAGCGATCTCCGTGGAAGCGGTGATTTGCGCCTTCAGCGGCAAATACGGGGCTATCGATTCCCACGGGTTACGCGAACCAGATCTGCCACGTCCAAAGCATGGCCTTGCAAAGCGGGCATCACGTCGAAAGGGCGCTGCACCAGGGGAAAAGTGAAGCGCGGCATTTCAGCGTGGGTCGCGTGCCAGCGCTGCCATTGTTGCCGGTAGTGCTCCCGCGCAGGCGCTTCGCCGCGGTCGTCGTTGTAGGTGTCCGGATGGCGGGTGAGACTTCCCTCGCTGTCAAGTTGCAACATCACCGGAATATCCAGCACTCTGATTGTTTGCGCGGCAAATCGACGAACGCGCTGAACAATTTCCGTGTCAGCGCCAACTCTGACGCTATCCCAAGCCCCCAATTTTTCCAAGAAAAATCGTCGTTCAAATAAAGGAGACGGGAAGCACCACCGCATGGCTCCATCCGACGTTACCCAGCCCACCGGCTGAAACCGGGTGAATAATCCGCTGGCAGTCATTCTCAACGACTTCCCCATGGTCACCTTGAGCGTGGCGCTCCGGTCATCCAGGATAGGTCTAATCTGGTCTGCAAGGCGAGTGGGAAATGCCCAATCATCAGCGTCGTGCACAGTAATGAAATCGCCAGTGGCACTTTGCAAGCCGACATTTTTCGCAATGTAAGGCCCTCCCGGAGTGTTCAGCTGAACCAGCCTAACCCTGGCGTCGTGAGCGGCGAGTTTCTCAGCCACTTCCATGCTTGGATCATTACTGCAATCATCAATCAGAATAAGCTCGAGGCGCCGCCAGGTTTGGTTAAGGATTGATTCCGCCGCTGCTTTAAGCGTGGCCGCAGCATTGCGGACTGGCATCAGCACACTTATGATTGGTCCGCTATTGACCCCAGCGTAGGCATGTGCACCCCTTAGGCGCGAAAAACGGTCCCCTACTCCATGAGACAGTCCGATCGAGTAAGGCGCACTATCGGAATCGTGCTCCTCGTTCTTGCCGAAGTAAGCCAAATATTTGTTAAAAAATTTAAGCCATAAAGATTCACTCGCGGTCGCGCAGTTTGCATAAAGCAAGTTGAGCGCCTTGATCTCCGGCCCTTGCGCAGATCGGAACGCAAACGCCAGTGTCGCGCCATACCCTTCTTTACTCGCATCGGCCTCTGCTCTCGCCAGAGTTGCCAGCACAAGATCAGGAGATAAATCAGAAGTGCGCGGGTGGGGCAACCCAGTGGAAGAAATACCGTTAGCGCCGTAGGTAACCGGCAAGGTCCAACCTCGGGCGGCCAACTGGATATCAAGTTCGTTCGCATGGAGCAATGCCCTGTCGGGCTCACGACTGGTGCGGACGCGAGCCAGCTCGGTCAAGGCAGTCGCTTCAGGAAGGGAGACAGGGCCAGGTCGAATCACCATAGGACTAACATCGAGCGACCGAAAGTGCCAATTTTTATGAACTACTCAGCAAGGGATCCGGTTTTCGGGGGCAAGGTCAACCAGCCGTTCATGGCCTGCCCTTGATACTAGCTGGATCGTTCAAATAGGCGACCACGCTATCGGGTACATCCACCATCACCCGGATGCCTAGCCCTTCAAGTACTTGAAAGAGCTTTCCCCTCTGCACGGACTCACCGCCGTATTCGACCTTGCCAAGAAAATTCTCGCTAACACCGATGCTGCCTGCAGCGTCGTCCTGGCGGATCTTCTGTGCCTTACGGCTGGCACGCACCACCTGACCGATGGCTGCTGCATTGTCGATGGGTATCTTCATCACTAATCCTCACGGCTGTAAGGATTTTGCGCTAAACAGGCGCGCTTGGCAAAAATCCTTTCGATCATGCTGTCCTCTCAATCGTGAGGAGAGAAGTGAATACGCAATCGGCACTTTAGGCACAAACGTCATTGGATAAGACTTCAGCCAGATAGTCTTCCGAAAGTACGGTATATTTGGCGGTATAACTTTGGAGTACTCTAGAATGGTATCAACAACTAAGCGTAAAACGTCTCTGACTCTCAATGCCGAAGTGCTGGCTGATGCAAAAGCACTGGACATCAATGTGTCTGCCGTGGCCGAGGCGGCACTCAAAAATGCAGTGGCCAGTGCCCGGCATGCGCAATGGCTGCAACAAAACGCCGAGGTCTTTGCGGCACAAGCGGCTTGGCACGAGCGCCATGGGCACCCGCTGGCCGACATCATGAGCGCGCCTGGGGGTTCTTCGTGGAACGCCTGACCCGCTACGACGTGGCCGAATACAACGGGGTGAAGATGGTGGTGGTCGAGAGCAACCTGCTGCCACCTGACCCGGCGGTGGTGGTGATTCCTATGTTGGCCAACTACCCAGCGGTGAAGGACCTGAACCCTGAGCTTTTGCATGACGGCCAGCACTGGGTGCTTGCCACCCGCCTGATAGCCGCTGTGCGGCGCACAAGTTTGCGCCGCGCGGGAAGCGTGGCGGACCAGGGTGACCGAATCAACCGCGCGGTCGATGTCTTAATGGCTGGTGTGTAGCTATATGACCCAAAGAATCCATGCGGCCAGACACTGCGGCATGGTGGGCGCTGCCATTGCAACTGGTCGTGTGTAGAGGTAGTCATGTTGAACCCTGAGAAGCAAAAACTGGTGGCCACGGCGAGTGTTGAACACGGTCATAAAGTCGGGTTGGCGGCTAGTCGTAGCGCGTGGCCTCTGGATGAGGACATGCAGCTGTCTGGTCAACCCAATGACTGCTCGCGCAAATACTCAGCCAGCACTGCGGTGGCGCGCAGAAAATCGTCGATTTCCATCTGCTCCTCGGGATGGTGGCTGCCGTTGGGGTTACGGATGGAGACGAATCCATATGGAACGCCCGCCGCGCAAAATGCAGCAGCGTCATGGGATGCCGGGCTCAGCAAGGGCGGCGCGTCAATGCCGAGGCGCGACGCGCACGCGGCAAGATCACGGCTGATTCCGCGGTCGGCTTTGGCGACCTCGGCACTCGCTCGCGTGCCCAGATCGAGCCGCACCTGCCTGGCTGCGGCGACCTCACTCACGATACCAAGAAACGCGTGTTCGAGTTCCTTGAGATCGGCTTGGTCGTAGGCGCGCAGATCGATGCTGAAGCGGAATTCGCCCGCGACAATCGTGAGGCCATGGCGGGCGGCGTCGGTGTGAAATTCGCCGATGGTGAATGCCATGGGTCGATTGGCGCGGTCCCATGATTCCCAAAGCCAATCGAGACGGTTGGCAATGTCGGCGCCAGCCAGCGCAGCATCGCGCCGAAAGCGCCGTGGCAGTCCAACATGTCCGTATTCACCGGTGATACGAACGCTGGGGTATCGGACGTTGCCGGGAATTGCGGTGCCGATGGCGACGGCGTGGCCGCTCTCGGCGAGGCTGGGCGCCTGCTCGATATGCACCTCGAGGAACGCCCGGATCGCGCGGACGTTAAGGTGAGCTTTGCCGGCGAGTACCGTCTCCGGACTTCCTCCTGCCTCCCGCAAGTGATCCGCAAGCGAGCGCCCAGTGTCCACTCGACGACGCTCCAGGGCATCGGCGTTGAGCGCGCCCAGTGCGCCGCGGCTACCCACGTACGAGTATTGGAACCAGAGACTTTCCTCGGCGCGAATGCCCATGACCGTGAGATCGCGACTGAGTTGAATGCCGGCGCGCTGCAAAGCTTCAATCGCAAGGAGGCCTGAGACCACGCCCGCCGCACCGTCAAAATTGCCTCCGCCGGGCACCGAATCGAGATGGGAACCCACGATCCACGCGGGCAGGGCGCGGTCGCGCCCCGGCCAGGTCATGTAGGTGTTGCAGAGCGCGTCGGTGCCAACCTCGAGCCCGAGCACGCTCGCGTGCTCGGCCATCAGACGATGGGCAAAGGCCTCACTCGGGCCGTAGGTGTCTCGGGTGAAGCCCCCGCGAACCGCATCAAGACTGCCCTCGCGCAGGGCGTTGAACAAGTGTTCCGCGCGCGGGCGGAGGCTGAAAAGCTGGTCGATCATGAACAGGGCGACTCCGGCGGCCAGACAGGGCGGCCTTATCGGCTGTCAGAGGATCGTGACCGCTGTATTGACCAGGAGCTTACCCCAGGTGGAATCGGAATAGACCCAGTAGCTGGCCGGGCCGAGTCCGAAGTTGGCAGCCACCGTTCCGTTGGATGTGGCGGTCATGTTTTCCCCCGAATCGGTCACGTTGCCATTGCCGTTGATATCGACTTCAACGATGGCTCCGGTGGCCGCCACGCTGCCTTCACCGCTCAGATTAACGGTATCGCCCACGTTACCGTCGATCACAAGCACCGCCGCAGCACCGAGCAGATCGGTAAATTCAAGCACCTGGCTCACGTCAATCGTCAGCACGTTGGTGCCGGTTCCAGTGATATCCACCCGTTCGATGCTCTCGATTCGTCCGTCACCAAATCGGGTGAGGTTGGTGAAATTCAGATTGAGTCCCGCGCCCAGTAGCGCGATCGAATCAATGCCCGCCCCGCCGTCGATGGTGTCGGGGGAAGCGTCGTTCACCCAGTCGGCATCAGCAAACATCGTGTCATTGCCCGCTCCAAGCGTCACCTGGTCACTACCCCTGCCGGGCGCGACATGATCGCGCTCCCCATCGCTATCGATGATGTCGTTACCGTCGTAGCCGTAGATCGTTTCGGAAGCTGTTGTGCCAGTCAGCGTATCGGCGTGCGCAGAGCCGAAGATCCCCTCGAACGCTGCGAGCGTATCGCTTCCAGCACCACCGGTTGCGGTGTTGGCCGTGAGGTTGACGATGACCGCGCTCGACGCGGTTCGATAGTCGACCATATCGACGCCGTTACCGCCACTCAGCACATCATTGCCGTGGCCGCCTCCGATCGTGTCCGCAAGCCCTGAGCCTTGCAGGTCGGTGCCGTTAGCCGTGGTGTTGACCAGCTTGAAGCCGACGCCAGTCGCGATTGCCGATAGGTTGACCGCCACGCCGTTACTTTCCAGTCGCACGGTGCCATTGTTGATGCTGGTGGCAAGGGGCGTCCAGGCGGCGCTGATCGTTGCCTTCACAACCGTCGCACCGTTGGAGACCAGCAGCAGGTCGGCGCCGCCGGTACCCAGATCATTGACCGTATCCGAACCCGCGGTGATTTCGAATTGATCAATGCCACCGCCGCCGGTGAGCGTGTCGTTGCCCGCGCTTCCCGTGAGCGTGTCGCCGAGGCCGGAGCCAATCATCACCGTACCGCTGTTGGATGCTCCGCCGGTGTTGACGATCTGCCAGCCGTTACCCGCCGGCATGTCAGCCGCTGACAGATTGATGATCAGGCCCGGCGTGGTGAGGACCGCTGTCCCGAGATTGACGCTCCCCGAGGTTGCAGCCCAGGAATTGGCAAGCGTTGCATTCAGCGCGGCGCCCGCCCGCACCTGCACGATGTCGGTACCGCTTCCCAGATCGGTCAGCGTGTCAGTGCCGAAGTCAATCACGAAGGTATCGTTTCCGACACCGCCTGCAATCCGGTCATCACCGATACCGCCCTGGATGCGGTCATCCTGCGTGCCACCACTGATGGTGTCGTTCAACTGCGATCCGGTCAGTGATGTGCCGCCACCCGAGTTGCTGAGGGTCCAACCGGAACCCCCAGCAATATTGCTGAGATTGACGATCACCCCGGAGGACTCCAGGTTCGCTGCGGCCTGATTGATACTTGCGCCGGTGGGAGTCCAGCTGGCCGTCACCGTGGCCGTCACCGACCCGCCAATCACCTGGAGCTGATCCACACCCTGGCCCAGGTCAGTGATGACATCGGTGCCACCGGTGATGGTGAAGCTATCGTCACCCGCGCCGCCTGTGAAGGTCTCGTTGCGGCTGCTGTCGTTGAACTGGTCGTTGTTGGCGGAGCCCCGAACCTGCTCGATCCCCGAGAGGGTATCGATCCCGGCGCCGCCGCTGGTATTGCCTGCGTTCAGGTTGACCACGACAGCCGAACCGGCGCGCTGGTAGTCGGCCAGGTCATTACCCGTTCCGCCGGTCAGGATGTCGTTGCCTGACCCGCCATCAAGCGTGTCGTTACCCGTGCCCCCTGTGAGGGTGTCGGCGCGTGCGGATCCAATGAAGTGGGTGCCAGTGGTGGAAGTGTTGCTGATGTTCCAACCGTTGGGTCCCGGCGCGACGGCCGACAGGTTCACGCTTACCCCTGCGCTTTGCACGTTTGCGGTGCCGCGGTTGTAGCTTGCGTTGGTGCCTGTCCAGACGTTACTGATGGTGGCGTTAACGACCGCGTCAACGTCGACAGTAACTATGTCGTTGCCTGACAGGTCAGAGATCTCATCGGTTCCTGACGTCACATCGAAGGTGTCGTTGCCCAGCCCCCCGTGAGCGAATCATTGGCTACGCCGCCACGCAGAACATCGTTACCCGAGCCACCGGTGAGGGTGTCGGCTCGCGCGGATCCAGTGAGTGTCGTGCCGGTCGCACCGGCGTTACTCACCACCCAGCCGTTACCGGTAGTGATCGCGCTCAGGTCGACTGCCTTGCCGGCGGTATTGATGGTGGCGGTGCCATTGTTTTGGCTTGCCGAGGTGGCCGTCCAGTCTGAAGCGATGCTGGCGGTCACATTGGCACTGGCACTGACCTGAATGACATCGATCCCGCTTCCCAGATCGGTGATCGTGTCGGCCCCGACATCAATCAGGAACAAGTCGTCACCAGCGCTACCGGTCAGTTGGTCATTGCCGGTGAACGCCCGAAGCGTGTCGTTACCGGTGCCGCCGGTGAGGGAGTCATTAAGCCCCGAACCGACGAACGACGCCGCAGCACCCGTGTTGCTGACACTCCATCCGTTCGTCCCGCTCGTGATCGCGGACAGATTGACGCCAAACCCTGCTGAACTCAGATTGGCGGTACCGCTGTTCAGGTTCCCCGCTGCAGCCGTCCAGGCCTTATTCACCGTGGCGTTGGCGGTGGCGCCGCCGCTTACCACCAACAGGTCATTGTCCAGGCCGATATCAGTGATCGTGTCGGTGCCCGCAGCGACTTCGAAGGTGTCAGCGCCAGTGCCGCCCGTGAGCGAGTCGTTGCCCAGGCCTCCGCGAAGCGTGTCATCGCCTGTGCCGCCCACCAGGGTATCGGCCAGTGCAGAGCCGATCAGCGTGGTCTGGGGGCCAGTGTTGGTGACGCGCCATCCGAGATCGGTTGTCACCGCAGATAGATTGACGATCAGACCGGGGGTGCTGATGTTAGCGATACCCTTGTTGCTGCTTGCCGCGACGGCTGCCCAAGCGTTGACGAGAGTTGCGTGTGCGGTGGCGCTAGCGAGCACGATCAGCGTGTCCTGGTTGTTACCCAGGTCGGCGATGGTGTCGGTGCCTTTCGCTACGGTGAAGATGTCGTTACCCAGCCCGCCAGTGAGCGTGTCGTTGCTAATGCCACCCTGAAGCGTGTCAGCGTGATTCGAGCCGAGCACACGCTCGACGCCGCTGATCCTGTCGCTGCCTGCCCAGCCGCTGGCGATGCCCAACTCCAGGTTGACATTGACCCCGGATACCGCAGTGGCGTAACTCACCAGGTCGCTGCCTCCAGCCCCGGCGAGGGTGTCGTTACCCAGTCCGCCCGTGAGCGAATCATCGCCGTTTCCGCCTGTGAGGGAATCCCCCAGGGCTGATCCTGTGAGTTCAGCGGCAGCGCCGTTATTGGTGACCGTCCAGCCTGCGGATCCGGTCGCGATGGATGTCAGGTCGATATTGAATCCGGGCGTGGTGAGGTTGGTGGTGCCGTCATTTCGGCTGGTGATGTCGGCCGTCCAGATGCCGGTGAAATCAGCTACGACAGTCGCGCCACTTGCGACCTGTACCGCGTCGGCGCCTGTGCCGAGGTCGGCGATGGTGTCGATGCCGACACTGATGACGAAGGTGTCCACGCCGATGCCGCCAGTGAGCGTGTCGTTACCAGTACCACCGGTAAGGGTGTCGTTGAGCGCCGACCCCGCGAGTTGCGTGGCTGCGCCGGTGTTCTGAATGCGCCAGCCGCCACCCGTATTGATTGAACTCAGGTTGACCTGAAGGCCGGGGGTAAGGATTCGGGCGCTACCGTTGTTGACGCTCGCGGCACTGGCGGTCCAGGCGGTATGGAGCGTTGCATCGACCGACCCAGCCGAGCGAACCTCGAGCACATCTGCGCCATTACCCAAGTCGGCGACGATCGCTGTTGCACCGGTGATCACAAAGCGGTCGGCGCCTGCACCACCCGTAATGGTGTCGTTACCTGCACCGCCCGCGAGCGTGTCATCGAGCGCAGAGCCCAGCAGTTGCTCGATTCCGGAAAGGGTATCGCTACCCGCGCCGCCGGCCGATGTCCCGAGATCGATATCAACATTGACTGCCGTGCCCGCAGCCGAGTAATCGGCGAGGTCAACCCCAGCGGCTCCGACCAGCGTATCGTTCCCCGCGCCGCCCGCCAGCGTATCGTTACCGGTTCCGCCATTAAGCGTGTCATCAAATGCCGAACCGGTGAGGGTGGTGGCTGCGCCGTTATTGGTGACGTTCCAGCCTTGTCCTGCGTTGACCGAAGCAAGGTTCACGACAAAGCCGCCGGTGGTGATTCGCGCCGAACCCAGGTTGCTGCTCGACGAGGTGGTGATCCAGTCCGCCACGACGGTGCCAAGCGCTGTTGCACCCGGGTTCGTTATCTGCACCACATCAACCCCGGTTCCCAGGTCGGTGAGGTTGTCGGTACCGCCACCAATTTGATACGTGTCAGCGCCATCGCCGCCGGTAAACGTATCGTTTCCTGAGCCGCTGATCAGCGTGTCGTTGTATTGCGATCCGCGCACCAGTTCGATGCTGGTGAGGCCGTCGTTACCCGCCGCGCCGCTCGATACCCCGTTCGACAAGTCGACCGTCACCGGACCGCTCGCAGCCTGGTAATCGGCCAGGTCGTTAGCGCCCCCGCCCACCAGAACATCGTTACCGAGTCCGCCGATGAACGTGTCGTAACCGGTGCCGGCATTGAGGGTGTCGTTGCCGATGCCACCGATCAGGGTGTCATTTCCGTCGCCCGAGTTGTAGGAGACAGGAAGGTCTCCCGCCACCAGCAGGTCATCGAGAGGCGTTTCGCGGACAGCGATCGGAGCGAGGTTAAGGGTGAAACGAGTGCGAGAACCCTGCCCGGCGAGGCTCGTGACAGATGAGGTGTAGGTGGTGTCGACCTGATATTGGCCGGCATGGATCAGCCAATTGCGAGGGACAACCTGAACCACGTTGCCGGTAGCGAGGTGGCTCTCGGTGATCAGGTTGGTGAGCGTCAGACTTTCGCTCAGCGGGTTGCCAATGACTGACGTATAGCGGTCGCCCACGGCAGCGCGGTCGGGCAGCCTCAGCACCAGCCGCACACCACCCTGTTCGGAGAGATCGGTCCAGTCCACGCTACCGTCGCCGGCTGCTGGCACGGCTGCGCCGTTGATGGCGGGAGCGGCCTCAAAGACCGCGAGTTGGAAGGGTGCCGAGGCGCGCGGCGCATAGCCTTTTTCCTCGATCTTCGCGATGTAAGCGTAGCTCGCGCCATCAGGGTTCTGGGCAAGCGGTGCGCGCAGGCTTCCGGATGGACCCGTGCCGTCCTGAAATGACCAGCTGGTTGCATTGTTCTGGTCGATGGAGGCGGTGCCCACCGCGATGTTGCCCCGATAGATCACCAGTTGCTCGGTTGCCTTGAGCGGCTGGCGTAAGGTGCCCACGAACAGGGGGCTCACGTCATCGGTTCGAGCGCCGAAAAAGAGCAACCCCATCGACGGCGCATCGTCATCGACCGCCATCAAAATCGATACATCGGGCGCGGTCGACACCTTGGGGGTCACCACGCTCTTGTTGCCGGCGAGATCGGTGGCCTGGAGCTTCAGCTCGGTCGCCGGACTGATCGGCTTATCCAGCCGGATGGCCCACAGGCCCTCGCGTCCGGCAACTTCCGATACGCCCAGCATCTTGTTGTCAGAGCCGCGCACTTCGACCTTCGCCCCTGGCTCGGTGCGTCCGGTGAGCCACAAACCCGATGCGGAATCCAGGATCGGTGCAACCGGTGTGACGGTATCCACAACCAGTAACGAGCGAAGGGCTGCCGTGCCGCCGTCTGGGCTTCGGAGCGTGGTGGCGGTCTCATAGGCGCCGTCGCCCGTGCTGGGGAGAGGGAATTCAACCGCCAGGCGCTTGTTCACCACGTCTGCTGGACGAAGCGTGATGCTGATCATGCTTTCGCCGCCGTCCGGGCGCGTGAGGACGCTGCGAACGATATCTCCTGGCAGGGCGTCAACTGGTAGCGTGACCTCGAGGTTGAGCTTCGAGGTGGTCATCTCCCCAGCATTCAGGTAGCCATCAAGGCCACCGGTGGCAAAGAGGCCGAGAAGGGGCTGTCCGACCGCTTTCTCGGTCATCGACGAGACGTTACCTTCCGGGTCGATCGTGCGGGCCTCAACCTTGAGCGGTGAAGGCGATTGACTTGGAAAAGCGTAGAGCCACTGCCCGGTTTCACCGATGGTGACGATCACGGGCTCGGAGCGCGTGCCGCTGTTATCGAGGAAGCGAAGTTCAACACGATCCCCAGGGGTGCCCGAGCCTTGAACTTGTGTGAGGCTGGTGGTGAGCAGTTTGGGTGCAGAGGGAGCCTGCAGCGGTTCGCCTACGGTCGCGCCCAGCGCGTCGACCGACGTGATCAGAACGGTATCAATGGCTTTGGCTGGGACCTGGATGTTGAACGAGCCATCGGCGTCGACGGTAAACGGGCCGAGCTTGCTCGGGCCGGTTTCTGGCGAGATGACG
>SYIM01000164.1 GCA_005798775.1 Burkholderiales bacterium | reverse complement strand
GTCGCGCATGATGTACTCGACCGAGGCAAACGCCACGGGCACGCCGGCTTCGTTTAACGAGGCGTCTGGCTTGTAATGCATCACGAGAAAAATGCCGGTAACGATCTGGATCACCAAAACCAGCATGGCGAGCGATCCGAAGAAGGACCAGAAGTTGAAGTTTTTCGGAGCATAGTACTCCGACAGGTGCGTTTTGAAGGTGGCCGTCAGCGGAAAACGCTGGTCGACCCAGCCGAGTAGGCCAGTGGTTTCAACTTGCTTTTGCTGCGCCATTTTTCAGTTGCTCCTCGCGACTTTCACGAGCGGGGTAAAGGGGACTTAATTATGCGCATCCAGCACCCCATCGTCCTGTAAGGTATTAAGGTCTTCACAATGCCCCGCTGCACCGGCAATCAGGCGGCTTTGTCCTCACCGATCAGGATACGGGTGTCGGACATGTAGTAGTGGGGCGGTACCTCGAGATTATCGGGCGCCGGCTTGTTCTTGAACACCCGACCAGCAAGGTCGAAGGTGGATCCGTGACAGGGGCACAGGAACCCTCCCGACCAGTCATCGGGTAGCGACGGCTGTGGACCGGTAACGAACTTGTCGCTAGGCGAACACCCAAGGTGCGAGCAGATGCCAACCACCACCAAGTACTCCGGCTTGATAGAGCGATGCGGGTTTTTCGCGTAACCAGGCGTGGGATACACGGTGCGGATTGACCCGGGGTCAGCTACGTACGGCTCGGTGCCCTTCAGCGTCGCGAGCATTTCCTGCGTGCGGCGAAGCACCCAAACCGGTTTGCCCCGCCACTCCACTCGCTTCAGCTCGCCAGGTTGCATGGCCGACACGTCGATTTCGACCGGCGCGCCGGCCGCCTTGGCTTTTTCCGAGGGCGCAAACGAGCTGACAAAGGGAACCGTAACCGCCGCACCGCCCGCTGCACCCGCCGCGGCCACTAGACCGATCGCCGAGCGGCGGGACGATTCGGAGGGCTTTAAAGTTTCACTCATCGTCTTGTCCGAAAAACATTTATCGCTTAAATTTACTGGAAAACCCTTTATTCTAACCGATCGGCGCCGCGCAATAAACCTGTTGATGCCGGGGACTGCCTCCGCCGCGCCTTGCCGCGCCAAGCGCCGGGCTACGATCATTCGCACAATAATTTGACGTTCACAAGGACACTGTGATGCTTGATTTTTTCAGCGCCGACCGCCACAGGCTGTTCGCCGTATTCTTAGCCGCCGTTGCCTGCGTCGCTTACCCCGCCACGGCAAGCGCCCAGGGCGCTCCTGCCAAGATCACCCTCGCGGGCGGGTCGGTGGGCGGCGCCTGGAGCGCGGTCGGTACGGCTATTGGCGAGACGCTGCGGAGGGAGTACCCCGGCATTTCGTTCACCTACGAACCCGGACGAGAAGCCGGTAACCTGCTTCTCGTGTCGCAGGGCAAGGTACAACTCGGTATCGCACACGCACAACTCGCGCGCCAGGCCGAAGCCGGGGTCGAACCCTTCACCCAACCGCTCAAAAACGTCCGTGCGATTGCCATGATCGACCCGGAAGCGGCTGTTCAAATCCTCGCCACCAGCGCCTCGGGCATCACCAGTATCGACCAGATCCGCGAGAAAAAGATGCCAGTACGGGTCGCGCTCAATTCCAAGGGCACGCTCATGGCGGTGGCCGGTGAGGCAGTGTTCAGCACTCACGGGTTCAGCGTCAAAGATATCGAAAGTTGGGGAGGGCGTCTCAATTACGTCGCCTACAACAATGGCCTCACAATGATGAAGAACGGCCAGATCGATGTGATCATCAACATGCTTGCATTCCCATCGAGCCAGATCGTTAATGCGGCCCGAGACACGCAATTCAAGCTGATCGGTCTGGGCTTCGACGCGATCGATAAGCTGAACAAGCAACTCGGCACCGAAACCATCAGCGTGCCCGCCAACACCTATGCGTTCTCGCCGGAGGCCGCCAACACAGTCCGCGGCAGCGTTGTGGTCATGGCGGCCGCCGAAATGAAAGACGGTGAGGCTGAGGCAGTTGTGGCGGCGATGCTCAAGCACTTTGATTTCCTGCAGAAATCGCACGCAACGCTGTCGCGGCTCGCGCCCGAAAGCCTCACCCGTGTCGCACCGCTCCCGCTGCACCCAGGCGCAGCCGCCGCCTACCGCAAGGCGGGTCTCCTCAAGTAAGACGTCGGCGAGCCGCCCAGGCGCGGCTCGCCTCACTGGTGCCCTCGCGTGCACTGGTCCGTCTCATTGCCGCCACCTTACACGGGTCATCCCACGACAGGACCCCAGCTCATCCTGATGGAGACGTCTGATGACATTACTTGACTGGGTTGGCTCGGGGCGCGCGCGCGCGCTCGGGCCCGCCGGCCGCGCCCTGAGTGCAGTGCTCTGCATGGGTCTCGCGGTTACCTTCATCGCGGTCGCGGGCGGCGTCTATATTGATGAGACGATCGGGCTTTACCTCTTTCTGGGCGGCGTCCTGTCGCTCGCATTTCTGCACACCACCGGCAACGTTCGGCGACCGACCCATGAGACCTTGAGCGCTTGGCTGCTCACGCTGACGTCGCTGGCATGCTGCGCCTACTTTGTGGTGATGCATGATGTGCACAAGGATCGGCTGCCGGTGCTCGACCCGCTCAGTACAGCCGACGTAGCCGTATCGATCATGCTGATCGCGCTGGTGCTCGAGGCTACGCGCCGCACCATCGGTATCGTACTGGTGCTGCTGGTAGGCCTCTTTCTGGGCTATGCGGCGCTCGGCGACAGACTCACCGGCGCGTTCTCGCACCGGGGAATGAGCGTGCCCGAAATGATTGACCAGCTCGTGTTTACCAACAACGGACTCTACGGACCGGCGTTGGAAGTGGCCGCCTATCTAGTGTTTATTTTTGTGCTGTTCGGTGCGCTCCTTGACCGCTTCGGCGGAGGCGACTTCTTCCACGACCTGTCCAATGCACTGGTCGGTCGCCAGGTGGGCGGCCCGGCCAAGGTGGCGGTGCTGTCGTCTGGCCTCTATGGGTCGATCTCGGGCTCGCCCACAGCCGACGTGGTTACCACTGGATCGTTCACCATTCCTCTCATGATTCGCACGGGCCTCACGCGCGTGCGAGCCGGTGCGATCGAAGCGGCTGCCTCAACGGGTGGGGCCATCCTGCCGCCAGTGATGGGTTCAGCGGCCTTCATGATGTCCGACTTCACCGGCATTCCCTACGGCGATATCGCGCTGGTGGCGATCATCCCGGGCCTGCTCTACTACCTCTGTGTTTACCTCGCCGTGACGCTGCAGGCGCATCATGCTCGCCTCGCGCCACTCGAACAGGCCGAGATCCCGAAGGTGGGCGCCGTACTGCGGCGTGACTGGATCTATCTTGTTCCGCTGGTGACCATCGCATGGGCAGTACTTGCGCTCAATCGGCCCGCGTTCGCAGGCGCGGTAGCGTGCGCCGCGCTGGTGCCCGTGATACTGCTGCGCTGCCGGCCGCTTTCCGACCTGCCCAAGCGGCTGAGTCAGGCCCTCATTGAAGGTATGCAGCGGATGATCACGGTCGGGGTGGCCTGCGCAGTGGCCGGGCTCGTGATCGGCACCCTTTCGATGACTGACCTCAGCGGCAAGATCAGTTCGGGTCTGTTTCTCCTTGCTTCGGGTCATTTTGCGCTCACGGTGTTCACCGCGATTACCGTGATCGTCGTTCTTGGCATGGGAATGCCGGTGCCGGCGGTATACGCGCTGTCGGCGGTGCTCGCGGCGCCTGCGCTCATCTCGCTGGGCCTATCCACCATGGCCTCGCACCTGTTGGTCGTCTACTACGCGGCGGTATCGGCCATTACGCCGCCAGTCGCGGTCGCTGCCTTTGCAGCCGCCTCGATTGCCAAGGCGAATCCGATGCCGATCGGATTTCTGGCTTGCCGGATTGCCGCGGTGGCCTTCGTGGTACCGGTGGTGTTCGTCGCGCGCCCCGAACTCCTGCTCGAGGGCGCCGTGCTTGACGTAATCGGGGTGTGTCTTGCCACCGCGCTGGGGTCAGTCGTCATGACGATCGCTTTCGAGGACTATGCGTTCGGTATCCTCGGGTGGATTAGGCGCCTTGCCTTCGGCGCGCTCGCAATTCTCATGTTCATGCCTTCGGCCTCACTCAATGCGCTGGGGGCCATTGTCATGGTCGCCTGGATCGGCTGGCGGTATCGCCGCAGCCGACAAGGGCCCGGACGGGGCGCTGCGGCAGTGTCCTCCCTTTCCTGACCATTACATTTCCTCACGGAGCTTCCATGTATGACATCTTCCAGGTGGACCGGCTGATCGATCTCTGGCTTTCCGAAGATATTGGCTACTGCGACCTCACC
The DNA here is from genome assembly GCA_005798775.1 of Burkholderiales bacterium. Lineage (GTDB taxonomy): Bacteria > Pseudomonadota > Gammaproteobacteria > Burkholderiales > Burkholderiaceae_E > SYIM01. Next base: position 1,712 of record SYIM01000164.1, on the reverse strand, counting down.
GCGCAACTCATGATCGACGAAGACGCGAAGGCCACCTTCCACATGAATGCCCGGGAGTCGATGGTGATCGCTGGCATTGGCATCGCGCAGCGCATCTTCCAGCGCTACGACCCCACCCTGTCGGTCACGACGCTCGTGAAAGATGGTGTGCGGGTGGACAAAGCGACGCGGCTCCTGATAGTAACGGGGTCGGCGCGCAGCATCGTGACCGCAGAGCGACCCACTCTCAACATCCTCCAACGGATGTGCGGCATCGCCACTGAAACCGCCCGCTTCCGCGCCGAGATCGAGGGTACGAGCGCCTGTCTGATCGACACCCGCAAGACCACCCCAGGACTACGCATGCTGGAGAAGCACGCCGTGGTATGCGGCGGTGGCGTCAATCACCGGCTCGGACTCGACAACGGCGTCATGCTGAAGGACAACCACATTGCCGTCGCCGGCAGCATCACCAATGCGGTCAAGCGCGCCCGGCAGAAACTTCCGATCCTCACCAAAATCGAGGTGGAATGTGATCGGCTTGAGCAGGTTCGCGAAGCGGCTGACGCCGGCGCTGACGTGATCATGCTCGACAACATGCCAGCAGCGCAGATGCCCGAGGCGGTTCGCATCGTGGCGGGACGGGCCAAGATCGAAGCCTCCGGAGGTATCCGGATCGATACCATCCGCGCTATCGCGATGACCGGCGTTGACTACATTTCGACCAGCAAGATCACTCAGAGTGCGCCAGCGGTTGATATCGGGCTGGACGAGTGACAGCGCCGTCCTCGCCGTTGTCGACAGTCTCGGACACGGCAGCACATGCCCCAGCGGGCACGCTTTTCTACATTGTCGGCGCGAGCGGGGTAGGGAAAGACAGCCTGATTGACCTGCTGCGGACGCGTCTGCCGGCGCGTCGCTTTGTTTTCGCCCGGCGCGTCATCACGCGGCCCGCGACAATCGGTGGCGAAGACCACGAAGCCTGCACCGAAAGCCAGTTTCTTGAGCGCGAAGCACGCGGCGAGTTTCTTCTCATCTGGCAGGCGCATACGCTGCGCTATGGGTTGCCCGCGACACTGCGCAGTGATCTGGCGGCCGGACGCCATGTCATTGCCAACGGCTCGCGCGGCATGGCGGCTGAACTGGTCCCGCGCGTGCCAAGGCTCGTCGTGATTGAGGTCGGTGCACCAGCTGAAATGATCGCGGCACGCCTTGCCGCACGGGGCCGCGAATCAGCCGATGACATCAACCAGCGCCTTGCTCGCTCGCGCGCCGCGTATCCCGCCGCGCTGAAGGTGGTGCAGGTTATGAATGACAGCGATCTGTCCACCGGCGCCGTCCGGTTGCTTGATGCGATCGTCTCGAACCTAGGCGACCGACGGTCGGGCGAGGAAGCGCCCGCGACCCCACATGCGCCGGCTAGTCCAAACGCATCCGTAACCCGGTTGCTCAGCGACAAGCTCGCCGGCCGGCGACTCGACCAGCCCGCCTGGCAGCAGCTGCTCTCCGCCGCCATCGACGGTACGCTCGACGGAGCAGCTCGCAACGCGTTTCTGATCGCCTGCGCCAATGATCTCGACGATGAAGAGCTCGCCTGCGTAGCGCGCTGGCGCTGCAAGCTCATGCCCCGCGTCGACTGGGGCCGCAGCCCGGTCGTCGATAAACACTCGCTGGGTGGCACTGCCGGCAGCCGGGTCACGCTGGTGGTGGTGCCAATCGTCGCCGCGCACGGC
>SYIM01000163.1 GCA_005798775.1 Burkholderiales bacterium | reverse complement strand
CCGTATTCGCCGAAGCCCTCGATCTGGCTGAAGATGCGTTGCGCGAATTCGGGCTCGTAGCCGCGTGCAAGCATGCCTTCGATCATGCGCTGCTGAAAGGCATCGAGCCCGCCCTTGCGACGCCAGGCGGCCATGGCGCGGCGCAGCTGGTCGGCCTCGCCCGCACTGAAGCCCGCGGCCAGCATGGCGATCTGCATCACCTGCTCCTGAAAAATGGGTACGCCCAGCGTGCGCTCGAGCGCCGGCCGGATTTCGTCACGGGGATAATCGACCGGCTCCAGCCCCTGGCGACGACGCAGATAGGGGTGCACCATGCCGCCCTGAATGGGACCAGGCCGTACGATGGCCACCTCGATCACCAGATCGTAGAAGCAGCGCGGCTGCAGCCGGGGCAGCATGCTCATTTGCGCGCGCGATTCGATCTGAAACACGCCCACCGTATCGGCGCGGCTGATCATTTCGTAGGTGGCGGGATCTTCGGAGGGGATGTCCTGGATGCGGAAGGGCGCGATGGGAGGCGCACCGGCCAACCGATGGTTACCGCGCCGCCACGGATCACGCCGGAAGGTGATCAGATCCAGCGCGCGGCGGATAGCGCTCAGCATGCCAAGCGCGAGCACATCAACCTTCAACAGCCCCAGCGCATCGAGATCGTCTTTGTCCCACTCGATGACGGTACGCTCGGCCATGGCCGCGTTTTCGACCGGCACCAGACACGTGAGCCGATCGCGCGCGATGACGAAGCCGCCGGTGTGCTGTGACAGATGGCGGGGAAAATTCTGTAGCGTTTGCACGAGCTCGAGCCAGCGTGCAACGACGGGCGAATCGGGATTGAGCCCAGCTTCGGTGAGCCGATCACGGTCGGGTGCGCCACGCCACGACGACAGCGTGCCCGCGAGGCGCTCGATACAAGTCGCGTCGATGGCAAGCGCCTTGCCCACATCGCGCAGCGCCGAGCGGGTACGGTAGCGGATGACTGTGGCAGCGAGCGCTGCGCGATGACGGCCGTATTTCCGGTACAGGTACTGGATGACTTCTTCGCGACGCTGGTGATCGAAGTCGACGTCGATATCCGGCGGTTCGTTGCGCTCGCGGCTGATGAAGCGCTCGAACAGCACGCTCAGGCGCGCGGGATCGACCTCGGTGATGCCGAGCGCATAGCAGACGGCCGAGTTGGCAGCCGACCCCCGGCCTTGGCAAAGAATATTACGGCTGCGGGCGAAGTGAACGATGTCGGCCACTGTAAGGAAATAGGGCTCATAGCGCAGTTCGCTGATCAGCGCGAGTTCGTGTTCGATCTGCTCGCGTACCGTAGCGGGAGTACCTGCCGGATAGCGGCCTGGCAGACCCCGGTCGACCAGTTCGCGCAACCAGCTGGCGGGCGTGTGTCCGGGCGGCACGATTTCATCAGGGTATTCATAGCGCAGTTCGTCAAGCGAAAAACTGCTGCAGGCAGCGATCTCGAGTGTTTCCTCGAGAAGCTCGGCCGGATAGAGACTGGCGAGCCGCAGGCGGCTGCGCAGATGCTGCTCGGCGTTGGGGGCGAGCGCGTGCCCGCAGCGTGCGACGGGCTGCCCCAGCCGGATGGCGTTGAGCGTATCGTGCAAGGGCTTACGCGAACGCCGATGCATGTGTACATCGCCTGCAGCCACCAGAGGTAGCCCGCTTGCACGACCCAATATGCGCAGCTGTTCGAGCCGGGTGCTGTCGTGGCCGTAGGCGAGCAGTTCGACCGCCAGCCAGGCCCGGCTGGTAAAGCGCTCACGGAGCCAGGGGGCGAGCGCAGCCAACCCGGGCTGATCCGGGATGGGGCCTTGCGCAGGCACGAGCAGCGCGGTGCAGCCGGGCACGCCGTCGTTGAGATCGGTGGGCAGCAGCTGGTAGTGCCCCTTGGCGGCGCGCGCGCGCGCCGCGCTGATCAGCTCGCTCAGCCGTCCGTACCCCTCGCGGTGGCGCGCAAACAGCACCAGTCTCGGGGCGGCGCTGGTGGCCCCGGGCGTGCCAGGGGCGTGAAAGACGCTGCCAGTGTGGGTGGGATCGAGACAGTTGTGCAGCGAAAATTCAGCACCGATCAGGAGCGGGAAATTGTGAGTGCGTGCCTGCAGATGGGCGCGTACCACGCCCGCGAGCGAGCATTCATCGGTGAGGGCGAGCGCTGCATAGCCGAGTTCGCGAGCGCGATCGACCAGTTCCTCGGGGTGTGAGGCGCCCCGCAGGAAGGAGAAATTGCTGATGCAGTGAAGTTCGGCGTAGGCGGGTAGCATGGCCCATCAATAATACTGTATAAAAAAACAGTATTAATATTTCTTTGCCTAGTAACGTTTCGTCTGCTGCGAGCCTCGGGCGATACGGGTGCCCCGCTATACTTCCGACGAGTCAACTGACCGTTTAGAGAGCAACCATGCAAAGCAGTTTCACAAACCGGTTCACCTGGCTGATGTCGTGTCTGTTGACGGTCGCGTTTGCGATCGCAGCCGGCCCAGTTGTCGCCCAGGTGGTGTCGGTTAAAGACCCCTGGGTGCGAAGCACTGTGCCCCGCCAGAAGGCCACCGCCGCCTACATGGAAATCACTGCCGGGCGAGCCTCGCGCCTGCTTGAAGCCAGTTCGCCGGTGGCCGGGGTGGTCGAGATTCATGAAATGCGCATGGACAAGGATGTGATGCGCATGCGGGCCATTCCTGCGCTCGAACTGCCAGCGGGCCAGCCGGTTGCGCTCGAACCGGGCGGCTATCACGTCATGTTGATGGACCTGAAGGTGCAGATCAAGGACGGTGACAAGGTGCCCATCTCACTAGTGGTCGAACTGCGAAACGGTAGCCGGGAAACCGCCCAGATCACAGCGGTGGCGCGCTCGCCCCAACCAGCGTCAACGCAGGCTGGCGGGCACGGCAAGTCGCACTTGCACTGAGGAGAGCATCCATGGCCTACGCCGCTTCGCTCGTCAATGTCATGCATCAGCACCGGCTCGCCGAACCCTCCGCCTGCGAAAACTTGTTGGGCGATGCCATTGAACGCGCGTTCGCCGCGGGCATCCACGACCTCGACGGCATGGTGCGCCTGCTACACGATACAGGTCCGGCTGGCCCCGATGGTGAGCCCTGGACTGCAGCGCGGCTGGAGGCTGAACTCGCGCGCCTGGGCGCCTGACCCTTGCTATAGCCTTGCCGCCTGAACGACCGCCACGGAGTCAAATGATGAACGCACCCACCCCTGTGCATCAGGATGCGGTCGAACGTATTCTGTCGCGTGGTCTGGCCAACTACTGGTTTCCAGTTTGTCCGTCGTCATGGGTGCGCGATCAGCCGATTTCGTTGCGGCGCTTGGGGCGAAAACTGGTGCTCTGGCGCGACGCCGCCGGGACGGTCAGGGTGCTCGAGGATCACTGCCCGCATCGCGGCGCTGCGCTCTCCATGGGCGTGGTGCTGGGTGACCGTATTGCCTGCGCCTACCATGGCGTGCAGGTTCGCTTTGACGGCACGGTCGCCCGCGTGCCCGGTAGTCCGGGGTGCAAGCTCGAAGGCTCGCGCGCTACCCGGATGTATGCCGCCCGCGAGGCCCAGGGTGCGGTCTTTGTCTATAACGCGGTCGATCCGCACTGTGATGACCCGCCCCCGCTGGTGCTACCCGAACAGCTCACTTCGCCCGGGTGGTCGTCCTTTCTCTGCTATGTCGAGTGGGGGTGCGATTACCGCTATGTCATGGAAAACGTGATCGATCCCATGCATGGCGCCTACCTGCATCGCCAGTCTCACAGCATGGCCGAGGGCGATTTTTCGGCCGACTTCCAGATTCGTGACACCGATACCGGTTTCGTATTCGAAAAAAAGGGCCAACGCAATATCAATTTCGACTGGACCGAATGGATCGATACCGGCATTCACATGATGCGGCTTGAGATTCCCTATCCGAAAACTGGCGGGCCGGGTGGTAACTTCACCATCATCGGTGGCTATGTTCCGATCACCCTGCAGGCGGCGGGCATTTTTTTCTGGCGGTGCCGCAAGGTAGAAGGCTGGCAGCGCAGTGCCTGGCGGTTTCTCTATCGTAATCGTCTCGAGGGTCGCCATTTCCAGGTGCTCGAGCAGGACCGCCTCGCCATGGAAAGCATGGAGCCCGATGCGAATCAGCGCGAGCACCTCTATCAACACGATCTCGGCATTGTCCGGCTGCGTCGGACGCTGCGGGGGCTCGCCCAGAAGCAGCTCGGCGCGGAAACCTCGGGTACCTGAGCATGATTCGTACGTTCGTTCATACGCTACGCCATGAAGCGACCGATGTGATCGGCATTGAACTGCGCGCGCCCGATGGCGCTGATTTGCCCTCATTCACAGCGGGCGCGCATGTCGACCTGCACTTACCCGGTGGGCTCGTTCGCAGCTATTCGCTAGTCAACGATTGCCGCGAGCGTCATCGCTATGTGCTTGCGGTGCTGCGCGAACGTCACAGCCGCGGTGGCTCATGCGCGGTTCACGAGCAGTTTCGCATTGGCATGCCGCTCGAACTCGGCGAGCCGCGCAACCAGTTTCCACTTCACGAAGCCGCCGCGCATACGGTACTGGTGGCCGGGGGCATCGGTGTCACACCCTTGCTGTCGATGGCACGGCGATTGAAGGTGCTGGGTGCGTCGGTTGAATTCATCTATTGCGCACGTTCGCGCAGCGCTGCTGCGTTTGTCGACGATATCGCAGCGCTTGGCGTGCCTGTGCACTGGCACTTTGACGACGCCACCGGTAGTCCGCCAGACCTGAGCGCACTGCTCGGCGCGCGGCCAGGGGCGGGTAGCGCCACCACGCACTACTACGCGTGCGGACCTGCCCCCATGCTCGATGCCTTCCTCGCCAGTTGCTCGGCACTTGGTTACGGTCACGCGCACATCGAACGGTTCGCGGCTGCCAACCCGGTGGAGGAGGTAGGGTCGCAGCAGGGTTTTACGGTTGAGCTTCGTCGATCGGCGCAGCGCTTTTCGGTGGCGCCCGGGCAGTCCATCCTCGACGTGCTGCTTGATGCAGGGGTATCGGTGAATTTCAGTTGTCAGGACGGCTTTTGCGGCAGCTGCGAGACTCGTGTGCTCGAAGGCGCGCCTGAGCACCGTGACTCGGTCCTGACCGAGGGCGAACGCGCCGAAAACAAGGTGATGATGATCTGCGTGTCGGGCTGCCGTGGCGAGGGTCTGGTACTCGACCTTTGAGCCGCTTGCTCACACGTGTAGCGGCTACGTCGGTTCAGTCTGCCCGGATGCCGCGCGCGGTAATCACCTTTTCCCAGGTGATGGTTTCGGCACGGATGTGCGCGGCAAAGGCAGCGGGCGTCATCGGGCTCGCAGTCATCGCCTGAGCGCTGAGCTGCCGGGTCACGGTCCCGGTTGCGAGGGCAGCGGCGGCGTCCCGCGCGAGCTGGGCCACGATATCAGGCGGGGTGCCCGCTGGCGCCATGAGCCCGTACCATGAACTGACCACCACACCATCCACCCCCAGCTCCGCCAGCGTTGGAATATCGGGGGCAACCGGGCTGCGCGTGCTGTCGGTAATAGCCAGTGCCACGAGGCGTCCGGCACGAACCTGGGGCAGCGCAGCCGGCAGGTTGCTGAACATGATCGGGACCACGCCTGCGATCACGTCATTGATCGCAGGCCCAGTTCCCTTGTAGGGCACATGCTGCAGGTCGAGCCCGAGTTGCTGACGAAACAGTTCGCCCGCCAGATGAAGACCGCTGCCAATACCGGGCGACGCATAGGAGAACCGCTTGGGGTCGGCGCGTGCCGCTGCAATCAGCGCGACCAGCGTAGCGGTGTCGGCCGAGGGATGGGCCACGAGCACATTGGGTGCCTTGGCGAGCATGGTGACCGGAGCAAAGTCGCGCTCGATCCGGAACGGAAAATTCGCCATCAGCGTTGGGTTGATGGTGAGGTTACCGGCTGGAATCACCAGCAATGTATGTCCGCTTGGCCGCGCACGCCGAACCCTGTCCATGCCAGGGTTGCCTGCGCCTCCTGGCACATTTTCAACGACCGCAGCTTGCCCGTAGCGCTTCTGCAGACTTTCGGCGAGCAGGCGCGAAAGCACGTCAACCGGGCCGCCTGGTGGGAACGGCGCCACAATGGTGAAACGTTCCTGTGCCAGCCGTCGAGCAGCCGCGTTGGGTTCATCGGCCTGGGCAACGCTTGCCAGGTACCCGGTAACGGTGAGGGTGAGGAATCGTGACAGCATGGAGAGCGGGTTGCGCATGAATATGCTCAGATGGCCAGGGCCCCGGTTCGGTTAGCGAGAAAACGCATGGCTGACAGCACGGTCAGTGCCGAGGTCCGTGGGTTGTCAGGAAGCGGTCGGCCGCGCATGGTGAGGGACATCTCGCCGAACGCGCCGCGGATCATCACCTCATGAATGTTGTCTTTGATGCCCGGGTCGGCAATCAGCCGGACGCGCGTGGTATCGAGCCCCAGCCCCGCAAGGGAAATAGTGGCTGCCACGTTGGCGTTTTTGGGGTAGAGCCGTGCCGCCTCGCGAGCGTTTGCCTCGAGGAATACCGCAGGCTCGCGCAATGAATCCAGATCAAGTAGCCGCTCGGCGGGCGAACCACGCCAGCCTGATGGCGGCTTTCTACCGGTGTAGACCACTTCGTCGAGACCTGCGAACCGGGCAGCGGCGATTGCATCGATGCCACCGATCGCGCCTGCGAGCAGATGCAGTCGTGCACCGCCTCGCGCGGCCGTATCGGCCAGCCGTTCGGCGAGACCGTCCTCATGAAGTGCGCCGATCGACAGCACTGCGCATTCGGTGCCGCGCGCAAGCGCAGGCTCGACGTGGTCGAGAAGCGCCGAGTGTCCAGCGCACTCAACCAGCAGCCTGCAGCGCTCGGGAACGTTGATCTGTACATCGACAGAGGGGCCCAGCGTGCTGCGCACTGTCGCGACCCGCTCGGGGCGAACGACCACGCAGTCGAGTCGCGCAAGCGGGATAGCTGCGAGGCGAGTATGGAGCGCCTGCGCAATGGTCCCCCAGCCGATCAGGGTGAACGGAGTGCTGCCCCGCAGGGTGCTTGAAGGGAAGGTCAAGAAGAGCCCCCAGCCGCTGAATGCGTGAGACGGGTAGCGATCTCCGCCGCTGCCTCCTGTACCTGTGCGGAAAGCGCTTGCGCTCGTGCTGTATCGATCCGCTGCGCTGGTACGGTGACACTCACCACAGCGGTTACATGCCCGCGTTCGGTGAGCACCGGCGCGGCGATGGTGGAGATACCGGTCTCGAATCCCCCTTCGCTGATTGCCCACCCGCGTTTGCGGTCGGCCGCGATCAGGCGGGTAAGCTCGGCGAGTGTCCGGGGTGTGTGTTCGGTGAAGCGCTGTAACGTACTTTCGGGATACAGACGCTCAAGTTCGACAGTGCCAAAATCAGACAGCAGCAAACGCCCCAGTACCGTGGCGTGCGCCGGCAGGCGAGCACCGACCTGTACCGACTGAAAGAGCGCACTGTCGCCGGGTGCCTTGGCGATGAACACGACCTCACGGCCGTCTCTTACTACCAGGTGTGCGGAGTAGCGCGTTCGATCCCGCAGGCGCGTGATGACCGGGTGACCGATCTCAGTGAGCTCCATGGAGGCGAGGACCTCAAAGCCCAGGCGCAGCACGCCCAGCCCAAGCCGGTAGCAAGCGCTGTCGTCCATCCGCTCGACGTAGCCTGCGCGCTCAAGCGTGTGCAGCATCCTGAAGACTGACGCGCGCGGCAGGCCCATGTCACGCGCGAGCTCTGCACCGGTCAACTGCGGCGTGCGGCGGCTGAAACGCGAGAGCAGCTCCAGGCCGCGCGCGAGCGCCGGCACGTGGTAGCGGTCAGGCTCGGTCTCCGACTCGCCGGGGGCGGCAGCCAGTACCGGATCAGCACGGCCCGGTGTCGGTCGACTCATGGTTCGCCCAGACCCAGAACGGCGTTCACCTGTCTGGGTGCCTCGAGCGGACAGCCATGGCCGACCGGTCCGAGATCGGTCCACAATCGCCCGGCACGGGTCGCGATATCCCGGCAGCCCTCGGGCGGTGTGATCCTGTCGGCCTGACCGCTTGCGACCACGAGGGCCCCGCGCCAGGTTGCGAGATCGGCATCAATATCGCCCCTGGCCAGCATCTCAGCGGCCTGGGTGTAGCCCGCCGGATGAATGCGCGCCATGATGGAGCGGACATAGCTGATCAGATCGGGGTGGGCTTGCGGCGACAGCATCGCCGAAGCGCGGCGTTCAGCCAGGCCTGCAGGACCGTGCTGGCGCAGCGCCTCGAGGCGGTCGTGGCGACGGCGTTCGCGCTCGGCAGCATCGGCGCGTCCATAGCCGCGCGCCGGGGCAAACAGCACCAGCCGGCTGATTCGCTCGGGTTGCTGGCGCGCCGCTGCCGAGGCAATCAGGCAGCCCATTGATTGACCGGCAAGGGTGATGGGATGGCTGACGCCCAGTGTATCGAGCCACTGCCAGAGTCGCGTCGCGTAGTCGGCGGCTGTGGGGCATTCAGCCGCCAGTCGCGTGCTGTTCCCGTAGCCGGGCGCATTCCAGGCGAGTACCCGCGGTCGCAGCGACGCCGCCAGGCGGTGGGCAGCCTCGAGCTGCTCGAGCCAGCTCGCGCCGGCCGAACCGATGCCATGCAGCAGCACATGGGAGACGGGCTGGTCGAGCGCGCCGGCCTGTAACGATTCAACTCGGGTGTCGTCGCCGCAAGTGGTAGAGATGACAGAAAGAGCGGAGACCGAAGCGTTCAGTTCGTTGAGTGTGCGCATGGCGTTTAGACAGGTATTTCCTGGAGTTCAGTGCATGACAAAGCCGCCGTTCACCGCAAGCAACTGCCCGCTGACGAAAGCGCTTGCAGCCGACAGTAAAAAGAGCACGCTGCCCGTGACATCGTCTGGCATCTGTTCGCGCGGAATGGCACGGCCGTTCAGGTAATGATCGTGGCGGGCGCGGGGCACGTATTCGGTGGCTTCTACCAGGGTGAGACCAGGCGCAACCGCATTGACAGTGATTTGGTCAGGGCCGAGTTCGCGGGCCATTGAGCGCGTCATGGCAATGATGGCGCCTTTGCTCGCTACATATGCCATCAGGCGCGGTGCGCCCCAGAGTGCGGTGTCAGATGCGATATTGACGATTCGGCCGCTTCCCGAGGCTTTGAGAGCGGCGCGTGCGGCGCACGCTGCCAGCCACGGCCCGCGCACGTTGACAGCCATCACGGTGTCCCAAGTGTCGAGATCGATCTGATCGAGATCACGGCCGCCCGAATTCGTGACGGCTGCGTTGTTGAGCAGGCCGTCAAGCCCGCCCATGTGCGAGATGGCGGCGTGGAGGGCGGTACGAACGGAGTTCGGGTCGCGCATGTCCAGGTCGACGAACATCGCCTGGCCGCCCAACTCGGTAGCGATTGCGTGCCCCCGTTCGGCGAGGACATCGCCGAAGGTCACCTGTGCGCCAGCGGCGCAGAGCGCGCGTACGAATGCCTCGCCCAGACCGCGCGCGCCGCCGGTCACGAAAATTCGCCGGCCGCCGAGGCGGATCACCTGGGCGTCGGCAGGGCCAGGCTGGAGAGGCCGAAAGTCAGTGCTCATGGCAGATGGAGGGGGGCAGGTTGGGCAGGCCTGTGGCGCTGCGGCAGTAGTATGGACTCAGCACGTGCGCCGGGCAGCGAGTTGGATGGTCAGCGTACGAGACAGACGGGCGCGAGGCAGGCGGGCGCATCAGCGATGTGGCGAGTCTGCACTTGGCAGGTAGTGGAGCACGCGCCGTTCAGCGAGCACGACCGCGTAATAGGCAAGGATACCGATCACGGTCAACGCGCCGATCACCACGAACACACCTGCAGTATTGCCCTGGCCTTCGAAGAACACCAGCATGTAGCCCAGGCCCAGATTGCCGCCCACCAATTCGCCCACCACCACGCCAATGACCGCGAGTGTGCTGGCGATACGTAAGCCCGAGAACAGCGCCGGTAGCGTGGTGGGGTATTCGACCATGCGGAAAATCTGCCACCGTGTGGCCGAGAACGAGCGCGCGAGGTTGGTGAGGTCGACGTCGGCGTTGCGCATCGCGGTGAGCACATTGATCAGCACCGGAAAGAATACGATCAGGATCGCCACCAGAATTTTTGGATAGATCGTGTAGCCCAGCCACATCACAAAAAGCGGCGCAAAGGCCACCTTGGGGGCAATCTGTAACGCGAGCAGGTAGGGTGACAGCACAGCTTCCACTCGCGGTGACGCGCCGAGCGTAAAGCCTATCAGCGCGCCGAGGAGTGATCCGAGCACAAAGCCGATCATGACTTCCGCTGCGGTGATGCCGGCATGGCGCAGCAGGCGCTCGGCCTCCCAGATACGTACGGCTTCGCTACAGACCTTGGAAAACGGCGGCAGTACGAAAGCGGGAACGCCAGCGAGTCCGGGACCCCATTCCCAGGCCGCCAGAAACACCGCCAGAACGGCGAGGCTCCAGAAACCGGTGATCAGTCGTTCGCGTGGCATGGTGGCGGTGGTCAGTGCAGTTGGGCGCTGTCATCGAGCTTCAAGAGGCCCATCAGCTCGTTTACGTAGTGGGTCAGCCCGGGGTGCTTGCGCCGGGCCATTGGGTGACTTCGGTCGGGCAGATCGACCCGGATTTGCGCGGCGATGGTGCCGGGACGCTCGCTCATTACGAGGATACGGTCGGACAGGGCGACTGCTTCCGACAGGTCATGCGTGATAAATAGCACCGTCTTTCGCTGCTCGGCTACGGTTCGCGCAAGGTCCTGCTGGAGCACCATCTTGGTTTGTGCATCGAGCGCCGAAAACGGTTCATATCAAACCATGACCATACCCCCAATCATCTTATCAAGCGCCGAATGGATGCTGACCGCACTGATCTTTGCGATTGCGGCCCTGTATGCTGCGGTTGGCCACGGCGGTTCCTCAGGATATCAGGCAGCCATGGCACTGCTTGGCACTGAGCCCGCCCTCATGAAGCCAATTGCGCTCACCCTGAACATTATTGTGTCCGGCATCGCGTCATGGCGTTTCCTGCGCGCCGGTTACTTCTCCTGGCGTGTGTTCCTGCCATTTGCGCTCAGCTCCGT
>SYIM01000162.1 GCA_005798775.1 Burkholderiales bacterium | reverse complement strand
TCGATGTAGGGGACGACGTTGATTTCGCTGACCGGGCGTCTGCGACCGGCGCGACCGCCGCGGGGGGATACGGTTGCCATGGCGGGGCTCAGCGTGCGCGGCGCTGGAGAATGTTGGAGAACTCCTCGATGAAGGTCTCGAAGCGTGAGGCCAGTCGATCGAGGTCATGAGAGAACCGGTTGTAGGCCACGAAAGCTGGAATCGCGGCAAAGAGGCCGATGGCCGTGGCAACCAGTGCCTCGGCAATGCCAGGGGCAACCGATGCGAGGGTCGCCTGTTGCATATTGGCCAGCCCCCGGAATGAATTCATGATGCCCCACACCGTGCCAAACAGGCCGATGTAGGGACTCACCGAACCGGCCGAGGCAAGAAACGGCACGCTCGATTCCAGCATATCCAATTCACGCTGGTACGACGCCCGCATGGCACGACGTGCACCATCGAGCATGGCCACGGGATCGCCCAGCTTCTGCTGGCGAATCTTGAGGAATTCGCTCATGCCAGCCTCAAAGACCCGGGCGAGTGAACCGTGATCGCGCGACTTGTCCTGAACCTGCTGATAAAGCTCGCCCAAATCACGGTCGCGCCAGAACTCGGCCTCGAACCGATCCGTGGCAATTCGCGCCGAGCGCAGCGCGAAGAGCTTACGAAAGATGACGGTCCACGAAGCGACCGAGATGGCAACGAGCAGCGCCATGACAAACTGCACCAGTGCGCTCGCCTGCTGTACGAGCGACAGGATTGACATGTCTGAATTCATCGGAGGCTCATCGGTTCAGGTTTCAGTGGCGAGCGCGCCACGGGTGGCAAGTTCGGCGAGCAGCGGTCGCGGCAACGGCGCCGCGCGCTGGTCGGTGAGGCGGCGTGCGGCGATGCGGACAGTGGCTCGGACCAGCTCCTCGCCACTCGCTGCATCGAACGCATTCTGGGTGAGTAATAGCGAGGCGCGCCGCGCTTCGGCCAGGCGAAGCTCGGTACGAATGGTCTGATCCAGCCGCCCGGGACGAAGGAACGCGATCTGCATGTCGCGCACCACAAATCCGATACCTGTTGCGGGGCCAAGCGACGACTGCTCGATGCCAAGCGAGCGCAGCCAATCGGTGCGGGCGCGCTCGAAAAAGCGCAGCCAGCTCGCGTGATACACGATGCCACCAGCATCGGTATCCTCCAGATAGACGCGAAGCGTTTGCGCAAGCAGGCTCGTTGAGCCTGCCGTGGCAGCAAAAAGGGGTGCGTGATCGGCAAAGCGGTTGCGGGTCGCTGCGCGCGCGACAGATGATTCGGATTCGGGAGGTGGCACGCATGCGATTTTAGCCTACTGGCACTCGTCAGCATGCTCGAAATTCTGCCCGCGGGGCCAATCACCCACCCTCCCTGGATGCAAGGCCCAACCCTGAGATAGGGGGTAGATGCTGGGCAATGTCCGCCCACCGAGGCAAAGGGTCGATGGCGCCGCGTCCGGTGGTGGCAAGCGCTGCGGCGACGGTGGCGGCTCGGGCGGCAGCGGCCAGCGTGTCGCCTGCATTCAGACGCGCCACCATCACCCCGCCGAAACAGTCGCCTGCGCCGGTGGCATCGATCGCACGGACCGGATGCGCTGCGATGGCAAGCGCGCTTTCGGGATTGGCGACCCACGCGCCGGCCGCGCCTTGTTTGACGGTAACCGATCGTGCCCCTGCGGTGAGCGCCCAGTCTGCGAGCCGCTCTGGGTCGGCCCATTCAAAGAGGACCTGCGCCTCGTCGATCGATGAAAGGAACAGGTCGCAGTACGGCAGCGTTACGCGGGCGATGGCCGCCGCGCGGGTCGCAGGCCACAGGCGTGGCCGAAAGTTGAGGTCGTAGTTGATCTGTGTGCCGTGAGCGCGTGCGAACTCGATGGCCTCGAACACCGTGTCGCACGCGCGCTCGGAGATGGCCTGCGAGATGCCGGAGATATGGAGCCAGCGACTGGCCTGGATGCGGGAGCGAAACGCGTCGGTGAGGCGCATGCCGGCGGCGGCTGAGCCGGCACGCCGGTAGCTGAAGGTGTGGCCGCGCTCGTCATAGCGAATGAAGTAGAGACCCGTAGGCTGGACGGGATCGAGTTCGACGGCGCCACACTCCACACCCTCGCGCTCCCAGAGTGAGATCAGCGCATGGCCAAAGTCCTCATCGCCCAAGCGGCTGAGATAGGTGCTGCTCGCACCCGCGCGCCGGGCGGCGATTGCGAAATTGGACGTATCGCCGCCAAACCCCTGGTGCCACTGGTCCGTGCCAGGGGTCTGGCTGAATTCGATCAGCGGTTCGCCGAGCGCGGCCACATCGAAGCTGCGGGTATCGACGTCGCGCACGACCGGCGTGGGAGCCGCCCGATCATGAGTGTTGCTCACGCGAGCACCCGCCACGCCCCCAGTGCGCAGACGGCCGCAATTGCAAACGCCGCACCCAGGCGAAGCGCCGCCTTGACGGGGGCATCCTCCCAACCGGGGCGGCCGTCGAGTACGGCTGCCAGCACGATGCCGGCGATCAGACCGCCGAGATGCGCGGCGTTATCGACCCCGCCCACGGTAAAACCCAGCAGCAGCGACACGCCGATGTAGACCAGGAGCGAGCTTTGTAGCGGTCTCAAGAGGCGGGCAGGAAGACTACCCGGCCGCAGCCAGATCACCGCAAGCAAGGCACCGACCACGCCCAGAATAGCGCCTGAGGCGCCTACCGACACGGCGCTACGCCCGGTAAAAAACAGGCTGGCGATGGAACCTGCGAGGCCCGAGCCCAGATACAACAGCAGAAACTGAAGATTGCCGTAGAAGCGTTCAGCGACCCGGCCGGTGTCCCAGAGTGCCCACATGTTGAGCAGCAGATGCAGCACACCCGCATGGAGCACGGTAGCGCTCATCAGCCGCCAGGGCTCGTTGCGTGTTTCATCAAGCCGGTTGCCGCCCAGGGCGAGGAGTTCAGAGCCGTTTGGGTTCAGCGCAGAGGCGCCGCCTGCCACCGCAGCCAGCCAGACCACGATGTTGACGGCGACGATCAGATAGGTGACCCAGGTGCGGGGCGTGAGCTGGTGCAGGCGTACCAGCGGGTCGTCATTCACCGCGGGGGTCCCAGAGCTCAGGTGTGCGCCCGGCCGGCATGGCAAGACCGAAGTGCTGCCAGGCATGCGGGGTGGCAATGCGGCCCCGCGGCGTACGCTGAATGAACCCCTGTTGAATGAGGAAGGGCTCGAGTACGTCCTCG
>SYIM01000161.1 GCA_005798775.1 Burkholderiales bacterium | reverse complement strand
TCGGACCCGCGACCTCACGCGGCTCCTGCCCGGCACAGCACGTACGATGAGGCGAATGCAAAAAATCACCGGCCGCTCGGATGACATGATGATCGTCCGAGGTGTCAATGTGTTTCCCTCGCAAATCGAAGAGCTCATCCTGCAGCGCTCAGAGCTCGCCCCGCACTATGTCTGCGAGCTTGGAAAGGATGGGCCGCTCGATACGCTCACGGTTCGGGTTGAATCGAAGCCCGGGCTCGCGCACGACAGCGCCGCCGCCACGCAGTCGGCTCGCGCCCTGCAGCATGCGATCAAGATCTTCATTGGCGTAAGCGCCGATATCCGGGTCGAGCCCACGAGCGCAATCGAGCGCTCGGTCGGCAAGGCCCGACGCGTAGTCGACAAGCGCCCCAAGCCTGGAGCCGTTTGATGAGCTTTCGTGCCCTTTTTCTCGAAAAGAGTGAGTCCGGCTTTCACGCAGGTCTGCGAGAGCTTGCCGATACCGACCTCGCGACCCACGCGGCAGACGGAAACGTGACAGTCGAAATCGCGTGGTCGACCGTCAACTACAAAGACGGCCTTGCACTCACCAATCGGTCACCCGTGGTACGCAAGTGGCCAATGGTACCTGGCATTGACGGGGCTGGCGTGGTCGAGGCGAGCGACGATCCGCGGTTTGTGCCAGGAGACGCCGTGGTCCTGAACGGCTGGGGGGTAGGCGAGACCCATTGGGGTTGCCTGGCAGGCAAAGCCCGGCTCAAAGGCGACTGGCTGATTGCTCTGCCTGCCGGGCTCGACGCCCACGGCGCCATGGCGATCGGCACCGCCGGATACACCGCCATGCTTGCCGCTCTCACACTCCAGCAGGGCGGCGTTCGACCCGGCGAAGGCGAGGTTCTGGTCACCGGCGCGGCCGGCGGCTTGGGCAGCGTCGCCGTTGCAATCCTCGCGGGGTGGGGGCACAGGGTTGTTGCGTCCACTGGACGTATGGATGAGGCCGACTATCTCACCGCGCTGGGCGCAGCCGAGGTGATTGACCGCACTACCCTTTCAGCACCTGGAAAAGCACTCCAGAGGGAACGCTGGGCGGGCGTGATCGACGCGGTGGGATCACACACACTTGCCAATGCCTGCGCACAGACGAGATCGCGAGGTGTAGTCGCGGCCTGCGGGCTGGCACAGGGCATGGATTTTCCATCAACCGTTGCACCCTTCATTCTGCGCGGTGTCACCCTCGCAGGCATCGATTCAGTGATGTGCCCGAGAGCGCTGCGCGAGGCCGCCTGGCAGCGGCTCGCAAGCGATCTCGAACGCTCGCGCCTGGCTGCGATCACGCGCGACATCGGGCTCGCTGATGTAGTCGACGCGGCCCCGGAGGTTCTCGCTGGCCGCGTTCGCGGACGCCTGGTGGTCGATGTCAGCCGTTGACAATCGGGCGCCCGTTGGGCTGCTACTCGCCGGGGGTCGGGGAACCCGTTTCGATCCGAGCGGCCACCGCGACAAACTCCTGGCGCTCCTCGATGGCGAACCCGTGTGTGTGCATGCAGCGCGGGGGTTGAAGGCTACCTGTACGAATGCGTTCGCAGTGCTGCCGTCAGGCAAACCGGAGCTGCGCAGCCTGATTGAGCAGACCGGCTGCGAGGCGCTGGTCACGGATGCGACCCGGCTTGGCATGGGGCATTCCATTGCGTTTGGCGCCACGCGTATTTTCGAACGGCTGGGCAGCCGACCGCTGGTGCTCGCGCTCGGTGATATGCCGTGTGTTCGCATCGGAACGATTCAGACGCTGATCGCCCGGCTTGGTGGGAGCCCGCTTGCGATCGTTGCGCCCACTTTCAATGGCCAGCGCGGCCATCCAGTGGTGTTTGGTGCGGCCCATCTTGAGGCGCTCGCCCACCTGCGGGGCGATCGCGGCGCTTTCGCCCTGCTGCAAACGAATCCGCCGCAGCTCGTCCCGATCGACGACCCCGGTGTTCTGCAGGACATCGACACACCCGGTGATCTCACGCCCGACGCGGAGCACGGCAATATGGATCGAAGGCGGGACACACCCGACTCCCACGGCTGATGAATTTTCGTACTGGATTGATTCGATGACCCGACGTATCCGAATCGCTGGCGCACCGGCGCATCAGTATCGACTCATGCCGGTCGACCCACATGCCCACCTGTTCGAGGTTGAACTCACGGTTGTGGAACCCGACCCCGAGGGCCAGCGGCTTGCGCTTGCAGCCTGGATCCCCGGCAGCTACATGATTCGCGAGTTCGCCCGGCACATTGTCTGGATCGAGGCCCGCGCGAGCGCACGTGCCGTTGCCCTCACCAAGACCGACAAGCACAGCTGGCAGGCGCGTCGTTGCGCAGGTCCACTGACCATTCGTTACCGCGTCTATGCCTGGGATTTATCGGTACGCGGCGCGCACCTTGACGCAACTCATGGATTCTTCAACGGCACCAGCGTGTTCCTTTCGGTTACCGGACAAGAGGACCGGCGCTGCGAGGTCGAACTTTTACCCCCGCCCGCCCCGATGGGCGATGACTGGAAGGTGGCGACCACGCTCCCTCGCGCGGGGGCGCCGGCATATGGGTTTGGCCGCTTCGCGGCAGCCGACTACGATGAACTTATCGATCATCCGGTTGAAATGGGCCGCTTCACACTCGCGAGCTTCAAGGCCGCCGGTGCGCGCCACGACATCGCCATCACCGGTCGACACGATACCGATACGGCCCGCCTCACCAGCGATCTCTCGCGGGTGTGCGCACTTCAGGCAAAGCTCTTCGAGCCGCGCGGCGGCAGGGCGCCCTTTGACCGCTACCTTTTTCAGCTCATGGCGGTGGGCGATGGCTATGGCGGACTTGAGCACCGTGCAAGCACCGCGCTGATTGCCAAACGGACCGATCTGCCTTGGGCGGGAATGAGCGGTGTGCCTGAGGGCTACAGGCGCCTGCTCGGGCTATGCAGCCATGAGTACTTTCACGCCTGGCATGTGAAGCGAATCAAGCCAGCCGGATTTGTGCATCACGACCTGAGATCAGAGAGCTACACCCGGCTTCTCTGGCTCTTCGAGGGTTTTACCTCGTACTACGACGATCTGATGCTGCGCCGCGCAGCCGTGCTGCCCGTGGGCGACTATCTGGAGGCACTTTCAGGCACGATCGCAACCGTGATGCGCTCGCCCGGACGACGGGCGCAAAGCGTGGCCGAGTCCAGCTTTGACGCCTGGGTCAAGTATTACCGGCAGGACGAAAATTCGCCGAACGCGATCGTCAGCTACTACGCGAAGGGGGCGCTGGTCGCGCTCGCACTCGATCTCACCATTCGAGCGGAATCGGGCGGGCAGTCGTCGCTTGACGATGTGATGCGGCTCCTCTGGCTACGCGTTGGAAAACATTTTTATGACGAAAGCGGACGCGTGTCAGCGTCCGCCAGGGGGGTTGATGAAGGCGAAATGCCAGCGGTGGTAGCTGAAGCCACAGGCCTTGATTTGTCTGCGCAGCTTCGGCAGTGGGTCGATGGTACGGTAGAGCTCCCCCTTGCCAAATTGCTCGACCGGATGGGCGTGTCACTCACGCTGCGGCGCTCAGATCATGCGGGCGCTGCGCTCGGTATTCGCGTGAGCGATGCCGGCTCACGGCTGAAAGTGAGCACCGTATACAGCGATAGCTCTGCCCAGCGGGCAGGCCTATCAGCGGGCGATGAGCTCGTGGCGATCGAGGGCCTGCGCGCCGATACCGCGACACTCAAGGCCGCCCTGGCAAGAAGGCGCCGCGGTTCACGGATTGAGCTTCATGCCTTCCGCCGTGACGAACTGATGCGCTTTGAGGCGGAGATTGGCGAAGCACCGGAAAGCGAGGCGAGACTCGTACTCTCGCCCTCAGCACGCCCGCCTGCGGTACGCCTGCGCACCAACTGGCTCGGCGCGCGCTGAAAGGTTTGCTCTCAAAGGTTGAACAGGTCGGTGAGTGCGGCGCCCGGGTCGGCGGCCCGCATGAAGGCTTCACCCACCAGAAAGGCGTTGACGCCCGCCTGGCGCATGCGACGCACATCGGCAGCCGCGAGGATTCCGCTCTCGGTCACCACCAGCCGATTGGACGGGATACGATCGAGAAGATCGATGGTGGTGGCTAGCGACACCTCGAAGGTGCGAAGATTCCGGTTGTTGACGCCAATGAGCGGCGTGTGCAAGGCGAGTGCCCGTTCAAGCTCCTGGGCGTCATGCACCTCAGCCAGCACATCCATGCCAAGATCGCCCGCGCAGGCCTCGAGCTCACGCAGCCGTTGATCATCGAGCGCCGCAACAATCAGCAGGATGCAATCGGCACCCCAGGTGCGTGCCTCAATGATCTGCCAGGGATCCACCACAAAATCTTTGCGCAGGACAGGCAGCGAGCAGGCTGCCCGCGCCTGCCGAAGATGCTCGGCCGCGCCCTGAAAGAACTGTTCGTCGGTGAGTACCGACAGGCAGGCGGCGCCGCCCCGCTCATAACTGGCTGCGATGGCGGCGGGTTCGAACGGATCGCGAAGCAGCCCCTTGCTCGGACTCGCACGCTTGACTTCGGCAATCACTGCGGACTTGCCACTCTCCGTGCATGCCCGGAGTGATCGGGCAAAGCCGCGCGGGGCAAGCGACTGCCCTGGCGCGAGCGTTCGGCGCGCCTCGGACTCGAGATCCGCGAGCGACCGGGTTACCCGGGCTTGCGCGACCTCAGCCGCCTTCACCCCGAGAATACGTTCGAGAATATCGCTCATGGTGATGTCCTGTATCCCTGGGTTTATGCAGACACCGGCGGGTTGCCAAGGCGGCGTGTGATCTGTACCCACTGGTCAAGCTTGGCGCGCGCGGCGCCACTTGAAATGGCTTCGCGTGCGAGCGCGATGCCCTCGCCGATGCTGGCTGCCCGATCGGCGGCGTACAGCGCTGCCCCGGCAGTGAGTATGACGATTTCACGCGGCGCGCCAGGAATATTATTGAGAGCCTCGAGGACCATTTCACTTGATTCCGCCGCATCCGACACCTTGAGGCCGCGGTTACTGACCATCGACAGCCCAAAGTCTTCGGGATGAATGTCGTACTCGCGGATCTGTCCGTTTCGCAGCTCGCCCACCATCGTTGCGGCACCCAGCGAGATCTCGTCCATGCCGTCGCGGCCGTAAACCACCAGCGCGTGACGGGCGCCTAGCTTTTCCATCACCCGAACCTGGATTCCAACCAGATCGGGATGGAACACGCC
>SYIM01000160.1 GCA_005798775.1 Burkholderiales bacterium | reverse complement strand
GATGGCCCGCCCCGCGCTGCTGTTGCTCGATGAGCCCTCGCTCGGGCTCTCTCCCCTTCTTACACGCGAAATTTTTTCTATCCTCACCCGGATCAATGCTGAACTCGGTACCGCCATCCTGGTGGTCGAGCAGAACGCAGCGATTGCGCTCGCTACCGCGCGACATGGCTACATCATGGAACTGGGTCGTATCGTGGCCGATGATCCCTGTGAAGCGCTCATGGCGAAAGACGACGTTCGCGAGTTTTATCTCGGCGTGGGTGCAGGCGCCACGAACGATCGCAGCCACCAGCAGCGCTGGAAGCGCAGGAAAACCTGGCGATGAGCACACCCGAGTCTGGATTTCCGGAAGGCGGCTTTCCCGTGCGCGAGCCGGGCTGGCTCGCCGCGCATGCGACCCACACCTGGCCGCAGATGTTGCGCAGGCGCGCAGTGCAGTGGGGCGGGCGCCCAGCGCTGCGTCATAAGCTGCGCGGCCTCTGGCACACCTGGACCTGGGCCATGTACTGGGAGCAGGTCCGTACGACCGCCCTCGCACTGGTTGCTTCCGGGCTTCGTCGCGGTGCGGTGGTGAGCGTGCTCGCTGAAAACCGCCCCGAATGGCTGTTCGTTGACCTGGGCGCGCAGGCGCTCGGCGTGATTACCAACGGTATCTATCCCACGTCGTCGCCCGAGCAGATCGCCTACTTTCTAAACGACTCGGGCACCGAACTGCTGGTGGTGGAAAACCAGGAGCAGTTTGACAAGGCGTGCTCGATACGCGACCGGTGCCCTGCGCTGCATACGATCGTCGTGATCGACCTGCGGGGGATGCGTGCGCTCGATATCGAAGGCGTGATCAGTTGGGAAGTCTTTCTTGGACAAGGCCGTGAGAAGACCGATACGCATACGTCAGCTTTCGAGCGCGAAGTGGAGGCTGGGTGTGAGGCCGATACCGCGTTCCTGGTTTACACCTCGGGCACCACGGGGCCGCCCAAGGGCGCAATGATCTCGAACCGCAATCTCATGTTCCAGCTCGAAGCGGCACCTCAATATCTTGAAGTCGGACCGGGCGACCGCGGCCTGTCGTTTCTGCCGCTCTGTCATATCGCCGAGCGACTCAATACCGTCGGCAATCCGCTCGCCATGGGGCATGTCATGCACTTTCCCGAGCATGCGGGCACGGTGTTCAATGACCTGCGCGAAGTCTCGCCCCATCTGGTGTTCGGCCCGCCGCGGTTCTGGGAGAAGATGCATTCTCAGGTACGGCTTGCGCTCGACGATGCGCCGGGCTGGATCCGTATGCTGGCCGAACGGGGGGTTTCTTCGAGCCTGCGCGCGGTCGATACCCATCTGCAAAATCAGCCGCTGTCGGTCTGGAGCCAGGTCGGACAGGCCGTGAGGACGACTTTGTTATGGCCCAATCTGCTGAGTTTCATGGGGCTCAAGGATCTGCGTACTGCCATCACCGGCGCGGCACCGGTGCCGCCAGACCTGCTTCGCTGGTACATGGGGATCGGCGTGGTGCTGAGGGAAGCCTATGGCCTGACGGAAACCTGCGGCTTTTGTACCGCCAACCCGCGCGGCGCGGTTCGTCTGGGCTATGCGGGCGTTCGAGCCCGAGGCACAGAGGTGAGAATCGGAGCAGACGACGAGGTGCTGGTGCGGGGTCCCAACGTGTTCGCAGGTTACTGGGGACGAGCTGACCAGACCCGAGACGCGATCGATGCCGAGGGCTGGCTCCATACGGGCGACTGCGGCGAGATGGACGCAGACGGTTACCTGCGAATCCGGGATCGTATCAAGGACATCCTGATCACCTCGGGCGGCAAGAATATCAATCCGAGTGATATCGAAAACCGTCTTAAGTTCAACCCCTATATCGCCGATGCGGTGGTGATTGGTGAGGCACGACCCTATCTCACCTGTCTGGTGATGATCGATGCCGACAACGTTGCCCGGTATGCCCAGGATCACCAGATTCCATTTACGGATTTTGCGAGCCTGACGCGAACCTCCGAGGTGATCGAACTCGTATCGCGCCAGATCGAGCAGGTCAATACGGGGCTCGCCCGGGTGGAAACCATCAAGCAGTTCCGTATCCTCTCGCAACTGCTTGGCGCCGAGGATGAAGAGCTCACCCCCACCATGAAGCTCAAACGCAAGGTGCTGGCCCGAAAGTACGCGGACCTGATCGAGGCGATGTATCCCAGCTGACGGACCGGCGATGGGCGCACGCGATGACGCGTTCAGTCAGCCGTCGTACACTCGTGGTCGGCACAGATTCCAGCATTTCAGACCCACAACGGAGACAACCATGACCACAAGAAGACAGATCCTGGCCGCAGCCGCTGCGGCAGCCGGTTCAACGCTGGCATCATCGGCCCGAGCGGGCGGCGTGACCGACAAGGAAATCCTGATCGGTACTCATCTCGATTTGTCAGGTCCGGTTGCGGCCGGCATGCCGCACCTGCGCAACGGCACGCAGATGCGGATCGATGAGGTCAATGAGGCGGGCGGTATTCATGGCCGTCGACTGCGATTGATTGTGGAGGACAACGGCAGCCAGCCTCAGATGGCGGTCCGAGCCGTCGATAAGCTGCTCCGCAGCGATGATGTGTTTGCCGTGGTCAACGCCTTCGGCTCGGGCACAAACGCCGCAACGGTCAAACGTATTGGCGATGCCGGAGTGCTTAATTTCGCGCCCTGGGGAGCGTCGGCGGTGCTGCAGAAAGTCTCTGGCAATCATCCGCTGCTATTTACCACTGTGCCCAACTATCACGTCACCATGGACAAAGGAGTGAACTGGGCGATTCGCAAGTTTGGTTCGAAGCGCGTGGGCTATATCTATCAGGAAGGACCGCTCGGCGAGCTGATGGGAGCGGGCGTCAAGTCTGCCGTCAAGGCTAACGGTCTCGAAATGGTGGCTGAGGCCGCCTACAAGCCTGGTGATATCGACTTTTCCTCCCAGGTGGCCCGCATGCGTGCGGCCAATACCGATCTGATCGTGATTGCCACCATCACTCGCGAAACGGTAGGCATCATGTCCGAGGTGAAGAAACTCGGCTGGAACAATGTGTCGGTGCTGACGGGTACGCCCGGGCGTACCGGAATCGTGCTGCAGCTCGGCAAAGACAATGTTCAGGGCCTCTATGGCGTAGGCAGCTGGAAGGCCGGCACTGATGCGCCCGAGGCCGCTGCTTGGAAGACGTCGTTCAAAAAGCGCTTCAACAACATGGAGCCCGATGAGAACGCGCTTCTCGCCTATGTGTATGCCGACTGGCTGCTGAAGGCTGTTGCGGCGGCTGGGCGCGATCTGACCGCTGACAAGGTGGCCCGCACGCTCCAGTCCATGGAGTACAGCGACAGCGGGCTGATTTTTTACAAGCCGGTTCGCTTCAAGGGAAATCACATCACGCCCGAACCCGTTCAGGTGGATCAGGCGCAGGGCGGGCGGTGGGTACCTGTCGGAGATCTGGTCGATTAGGACCTGCCGGTGAGTCAGCCCCATCTTCAGCACTCGCTTCGCGTTCATCAGTTTCATGGCCTGCAGCCTGGGCCCAGGCTGATCGTGCTCGGTGCGGTACACGGCAACGAGATCGCTGGCGTTCGTGCAATCGAGCGTCTGACCGCAGAGCTTGATTCGGGTGCGCTGCGAATTCTGCGGGGCTGCCTCACGCTGGTTCCCATCACCAATCCGCTTGCGTATCAGCTCGCCACCCGATCCGGCGATCGCAATCTGAACCGCAACCTGCGGCCTACCGCAGTGCCGCAGGATTTCGAGGATCGGATCGGCAATATGTTGTGCCCGCTCCTTGCCGCGCACGATGCGCTGCTCGATCTGCACTCCTTCAACAGTCAGGGTGAGCCGTTCGCGCTCATCGGGCCCGACAACAACACGGGTGTGCTCGAGCCCTTCGCCCATGCGGCAGAGGAAGCAAAACTCGCCCGGCATATCGGGCCTAACCGGATCGTCGAAGGCTGGATGAGTGCCTACGAACAGGGTGTGTCCCGACGGCGCGAGCGGAGCCGGGTTGCAGGCGTCATCCTCGACACCGATGCAAGTTACGGCGTCGGCACCACCGAGTACATGCGCTCGCAGGGCGGCTGGGCGGTCACACTGGAGTGTGGACAGCATGCTGACCCGAATGCTCCTGAGGTGGGCCATCATGCCATCCGGCAGGCGATCGCCATGCTGGGTCTTGCAGATCTGGCGCTCGAGCCGCCACCCTCTTCGCACGAACTGATGCGTCTGGTTGAGGTCACCGACCGGCTTCATCCAGATGACCGATTCGTTCGCGAGTGGGTGAGCTTTGATCCAGTCTGGAAAGACGAACCGATCGGCATTCGTCACGATGGCACGCTGGTGCGCTCGCCAGGTGACGGCCGGATTGTCTTTCCCAATATCAAGGCCGAGCCTGGGTTCGAGTGGTTTTATTTCGCTCAGCGAAGCCCGCGCTGGCTTGGCTGACAGGCAAGGGCCCTGACTGATGCAAACTTTCATCAACCGTGATGGGCTGTCGATTGCATGGCAACTCGACAGTTTTGCCGCGCCCTGGAGCGCACCCGACACCGTGCTGCTGCTCCATGCTGCGATGGGGTCATCGCAGCGCTGGTTTCGCTGGATGCCGCGCCTCGCCGCGCGCTATCGCGTGCTTCGGATGGATCTGCGCGGTCATGGTCTGTCGCAGCTTCCCGCGCCAGACCATGCGTTCTCGCTTGCCCACCTGGTGGACGATGTGCTCGAGCTTCTCGATCGCCAGGCGCCGGGTGCGGTGCATGTGGTGGGCAATTCTGCTGGGGGCTATGTAGCGCAGCGCCTCGCCATTGAACATCCTGAGCGCGTGAAGACGCTTGCGCTCTACGGCTCTACGCCGGGTCTCAAGCAAAGCCATGCGCCCACCTGGATTCCGAAAATCGCAGAACGCGGCCTGCGCCGTTTTCTGGCCGAGACCATCGACGAGCGTTTCGACGAGCGGGCCGATCCCGCGCTGGTGGAGTGGTTCATCGGTCAGGCAGGATCGAATGATCCTGCGTTCGTTGCGCGCTTCGTTACCCATATGTGCACGCACGATTTTCTCGATGATCTGGTGGCAGTTCGCGCCGCCACACTGATCGTGGCCGCCAGCCGTGAGAAAATTGGTCAGGCGAGCACCTATCTCGAGATGCAGAAGCGCATTGCCGGCAGCGAGCTGCAAACCATCGACACTGCCTCTCACAATATCTGCGATGGCTATGCCGACCAGTGCCTCGATCTTCTGCTCGACTTTCTGGATCGACACGCGGCGTCGTCCGGCGATCGCGGTCAGGCCCGACCTTGAGGAGTAGGAAGCCGATGAAACCCCATGCTCATTCCGACCCGATACGTCGTCGCCTGCTTGCGAGCCTGGGTGGCGCAGCGCTCCTGACCGGTGGTGTCGCGCGGGCGCAGCCAGCGTTTCCCTCGCGGCCCATCCGCGTCATCGTGCCCTACGGCACCGGCGGCGGCACCGACATTCTCATTCGTATGCTCGCGCCTGCGATGGGCGCCTCGCTTGGGCAGTCGATTGTGATTGAAAACCGACCTGGCGCCGGCTCGGTGCTGGGCACCGAGATGGTGGCGCGTTCGCCCGCAGACGGTCACACCCTGCTCGCGGTCGACAGCGCAATTCTCACTAACCCGGGGCTACGCAAGCTTCCCTTCGACACCAAGCGCGACCTTGCTGGCGTCACCATGATGGCTACTGCGCCAGTGATTCTGGTGGTTCATCCTTCGGTCCCCGCCAAGACGCTGCCCGAGCTCATCGATCTGGCACGTTCCAAGCCGGGCATGCTGAACTACGCCTCGGGTGGTAACGGCGCCTCCACCCATCTGGCGGGCGAATTGATGAAGATTTCCTGTGGAGTCGACATTGCCCATATTGCCTATAAAGGCACCGGCCCTGCCATGACCGATTTGCTGGCCGGGCACGTGCAGATGCAATTTGCGGGCATCAGCTCGGTTCGTGCCCATGTCGAGGCAGGGAAATTGCGCGCCGTTGCCGTGACGGGTCCCAAGCGCAACGTCGCCATGTCCGCTGTGCCCACCTTTATCGAGCAGGGGGTGAAAGGTGTCGATGCCGATACCTGGTGGGGGCTGTATGCGCCGGGTGGCACGCCAGCCGATCTCGTCGGCGTTCTGAACGATCACTTCGTAAGGGCGCTGAAAAGCGCTGAACTCGCACCCAAGCTCGCGGCGTCAGGATTCATCCCGGTCGCGGGAACCGCTGCCGAGCACGCCGAGATGACCTCATCCATGATCGATCGCTGGACCGAAGTGATCAAGGCTGCAAAGATCACGGCGGATTGAGCGACACGCCCCGTTCATCTGCCACCGGGTATTGCAACGCCCGTTTACACCGGAACATCATGGCCTCAATCCCTGAGCGCACCCCATCCGTGCCCCCGCTGCAGCCGCTCGATGATCTGCGGGTGATTGATCTGTCGAGCTTCATCTCTGGGCCGTTTGCGAGCGTGCAGCTGGCCGAATTCGGCGCTGAGGTCATCAAGGTGGAACTGCCCGGCGTGGGCGATGCGCTTCGCCGTTTTGGCACGCTGACCGAGAGCGGCGACTCGCTCCCCTGGCTGTCTGAATGCCGGAACAAGAAATCGGTCACGATCGATCTGCGTCGGCCCGATGGCGCACGGCTATTGAAGGCTCTGGTCGAAAAGGCCGACATCCTGATTGAGAATTTTCAGCCGGGCACGCTGGAGAAATGGGGCCTGGGCTGGGAATTGCTGCACGAACTCAACCCGCGTCTGATCATGGTGCGCATCTCGGGATATGGCCAGACCGGGCCGTATCGTGACCGCCCGGGCTTCGGGCGCATTGCCAATGCCTTTGGCGGCCTGTCGTTTCTTGCGGGCTACCCCGACCGGCCGCCCGTGACGCCAGGGTCTGCCACCATTCCCGACTACCTGTCTGGCGCCTTTGGCGCGATGGGCGTGCTGCTTGCGCTACAGGCGCGTCACCGCACAGGCCGTGGTCAGATGATCGACATCGGGCTCTATGAGCCGGTGTTTCGCATTCTCGATGAACTCGCGCCCGCTTATCAGAAGAAAGGCTACGTGCGGCAGCGCATGGGCCCGGGAACGGTGAATGTGGTGCCGCACAGCCACTACCCCACAGGTGATCAGCGCTGGATCGCTATTGCCTGCACCAGCGACAAAATCTTCGAACGACTGGCGCAGGCCATGGGCGAGCCGCACCTTGCCGAGCCACAGTCCTGGGGCGTGCTTGCACACCGCGAGCGCGATCGGGAACAGGTGGATCGGCATGTTGCCGAATGGACCTCGCGCTACACACGCGACGAACTCCTCGAGCGCTGCGAGGAGTTTCAGGTGCCCTGCGGACCGGTCTATGCGATTGACGAAATTTTCAACGACCCGCAATACGTAGCCCGTGAAAACATTCTGAAGATGAATGATCCTCGGGTGGGTGAACTGGCTGTGCCTAACCTCGTGCCGCGGCTGTCAGACACGCCCGGATCGGTGAAGTGGCTGGGTCCGTCGCTGGGCGAGCACAACGACGAGATCCTGGGCGGGCTCCTGGGCCTCGACGCCGCTGAGCGGGCGCGCCTGAGAGACGACGGGGCGATCTGACCCCGTCGCTTTGCAGTGGTTCAGGCTGCGCGGCGAGTGCCCTGCCTGCTTTCGAAATGCGCGGTGGCATCGCGCAGCGCGACCAGATCGGCATATTTCTGGCCCATGTCGAAGAGGCTCGCCTCATGCGGGCCTTTTGCCCGATCACCCACACAGTCGGTCACCACCATCGGACGCAGCGAATAGGCAGATGCGTCGATGGTGCTCGCGCGCACGCAGCCGCTGGTGGTGCAGCCGGTAATGAACAGCGTATCAACGCCGCGGCTGATCAGCCAGGACGCGAGGTTGGTGCCAAAAAACGCTGAGCTGTGCCGCTTGATTGATACATATTCACCGCCGATCGGTGCGACCGACTCCACAAACTGGGCATCAGCGCTGTCGGGAGCCAGGGCCTGCAGTGCGGGTACCTTGACGGCAAAGGTGCCGATGTCCTCGCCCTTTGCCTCCGAGGCAAAGCGCACATGGCACACCGGCACGTTGTACGAGCGCGCGCTTCTCAGCAGTTCGGCGGTGCGGGCGATGGATTCGTTGATATTGAAGCCGCCCAGTACGTCAGGCTTGGCAAAGCCCACCTGGAAATCAATGATCAGGAGAGCGGGCTGACGGCCGAATCCGATTGGCTTGCCGAAGTGCTGTTTTTCGTAAACGCTGAGGTCTGACATCGCATGATTCCTTGGGTCTAGTGGGTGACGACTGCGAACAGCGTGATGCTCGGGAATGCAATCAGCAGTCCGACGATGAAGAGTTCCATCAGGAAGAACGGCATGACGCCGCGAAAGCACTCGCGGATCGTGATTTCGGGGTTGGCGGCGGACACCACGAAAACATTCAGCCCGACAGGCGGCGTGATGTTGCCGATTTCGGTCATCTTGGTGACCAGGATGCCGAACAACACCGGGTCGATACCGGCCTGCTTGATGATAGGGAACACCACTGGCATGGTGAGCAGGATCATCGATGCGGCATCGATGAAGCAGCCCAGGATCAGGAACGGAATCAGCACCAGGATGAGAAGCAGCGTCGGGTGCAGATTGAGGCCTTGTGTCCAGGTAGCGAGATTTTGTGGCAACTGCGTGGTGCCGAGCGCGGCACCGAACACCCCTGCGCCGATGATCAGAAAGAAAATCGACGCAGTGCTCGAACCCGAGGTCTGGAGCCCCTCCTTGATCTCGGCCATTTTCGCGCCGCGGATGATGGCGATCACCAGCGCGGCTGCCGCACCAAAGCCGGCTGCTTCACTTGCGGTGGCCACCCCGGTATAGAGGGTGCCCATCACCACAGCGAACACCACCAGGATTTCCCAGGAGGAGAAGGTGAGCCGCATCCGCTCGCCCCAATCGGTTTTGGGCTGTCGAGTGATCGAGCGCATCTGGGGGTCGCGCTTGACCATCCAGTTGATGCCGACCCCATACACGATGATGGTAAGAATGCCCGGGATGATGCCCGCCATGAAGAGCGCCGGGATGGGCGTTTCGGTAGCGATTGAATACAGCACCATCACGGTGGAGGGCGGAATCAAGACCCCCAGCGTACCGCCGGTGGCAACCGCCGCGCCTGCCAGTCGCTTGGTGTAGCCCGCCTTCAGCAACTGCGGCACCGCGATCTTGGAGATGGTGGCCGCCGTGGCAATCGATGATCCCGACACGGTGGCAAAGGCGCCGCAGGCCACCACCGATGAAATGGCAAGCCCGCCCGGAATGTGGCCGAACCAGGCCGACGCCGCTCGGAAGCCCTTCTCGGAAATACCGGCCGAATACGCCATGTGGCCCATGAACAGAAACAAGGGCACGACAATGAAGGCAAACTCTGCCGTGACCGAGTAGGGGAGGCTACCCAGCAGATAATCGGCCGCCGACCAGCCACGCATGGCGATGAGCCCAATGACGCCGGATGACAGGAGTGCAAGCGCGATCGGAAAACCCAGCGCAAGCAGTACGAACATGCCGCTGATCAGGAGGAAGCCTTGCTCAAACGGGGTCATTTACGCTCTCCGACCAGGTCGCTGTCGGACTTGCCGATTTCACCCCTCAACTCGGTTTCGATATCCACCTGGTACGGATGCCGACCCACCAGCGCGTATTCCAGGGCGGCGGTGATCGACTGGATGATCAAGAGCGTAAGGCCGACCGATACCATGGCGCGGCTGGGCCAGAGCGGGATCTGCACCATGCCAAATGACACCTCGTCGCGGTTGAACGAGTAGATTGAACTGCGCCAGGAGGTCCAGCACAAAATGCCCAACACGGCGAGCTGTACGCCGAGGAGCAGCCACGTCACGATTCGGTCAACCCACGGCGGAAAGCGCTCTGCAAAGATCGAAACACGAAAATTTTCGCGGTTGGCCTGCGTGGCGGGAAGACCCAGGTAGATGAGCGCAAGGAGCAGCAGCACCCCCACCTCGAGCACGCCCCAGATGGCAATACCCATCATGCCGCGCAGCACAGCGTCGATCACCACCGCGATCATGATGAGGATGATGAGAACGCCGGTGATGCGGGCCATGGCCCGGGAGGCCGAAGCCACCCGGGCTGCCAGGGCCATGGCGCCAGAGGGCGCGGTCATCCCCTTGCCTTGCGGGCAAGGTAGCGGTCGATGCCGGTTACGTATTGGCGCTGCGCTTCATACTTCGCTACCAGGGTATTGAAGCTCTTGGTGAGTGCCTCGGGGTTGCCGCCTACGCGCTTCACTGCTTCAGCGTACTTGTTGAAGATGACCTGGGACGTGGCCTCGCGCCAGCGCTTCTCCTCGGCCGGATCCAGCGGTGCAACCTGAATGCGCTTGGATTTCAGCAGGATCTCAACGCATTCGTCAGTTTCCTTGCTCTGCGCGTCGATGTACCAGTTGAGGGCATTATCGGCGGCGGTGGTGAAAACATCCTGCAGTGGCTTGGAAAAACTCTTCCAGCGATCGAGGTTGATGGAAGTCATCACGGTGGCGAAGATGCCCATGCGACCGCCGTTCGAGAGGAAGTTGGTCATCTCGGCGAGACCATCCTTCACGCCCTGTTCAAACGGCGTGGTGGAGATGGCATCGACTCCGCCGCGCTGCAGGAGGTCAATGGCGTCGGTGTAGGGCACGGTGACCGCGGTGGCGCCAAGCGCCTGCAGTGCATCGCCGGGTCCCAGCAGCGTACGGATCCGCATGCCCTTGAGATCGGCCGCTGTATTCACCCGTTTCATGCTCCAAAGCACATTTTCAGAGGTGGAGAGCGTGAGAAGCAGATGCGCGTTGTTGCGCTGGAATTCGCGCTGCACATCGGGGGTGTTCTGATACCACTCGCGAAATGCCATGCAGCCGGCATAGGGGCTTTCGGTGACAAACGGCAGCGTGACGCCGGAGACCGGGAACTCGCGCGGGTTGAAGGCAGCGGGCACGGTGAAGCCCAGGTCAGTGGCGCCACGCGCCATGCCGGGGTAGACATCGCCCGCCTTCAACGGGTTGCCGCCCAGCATCCATTCGAAGGTCACCTTGCCATTGGTCTTGGCGGTGACCTCCTTGGCGAATTCCTGCTGTACGCGGGTAAACAGCGACGGGGCGGGATAGTTGGATGCGATACGCAGTTTCAGGTCTGGAAACGATGCCTGGGCACGTACGATCGCAGGCGCGCCGGCGACGGTTGCACCGGCTGCTGCAGCGGTGAGGAATTCGCGCTTTTTCATGATGAAACTCCTTCGGTGAAAGATCGGTTTACTGCGGCAGCGCGGGCTGCCGCAGATGATGGTGGGTGACGCGTTGCCACGCGTGACCCAGTTGCAGGACCGCGGCTTCGTTGAAGCGCGCAGCGCTCAGTTCGAATGACAGGGGCAGGCCAGCCGTATTGAACCCGCAGGGCACAGCAAGCGACGGCACGCCCGCTGAAGCGAATACCGAAGTGAAGCGCGGAATTGCACGGATGGCGTTGGCGTAGGCGAGCCCGGCGCGGGCCGGTGCCGGGCCCGGCGTGGTGGGCGACAGGATGGCGTCGATCCCCTGGTTGGCGAGGATGCGATGCAGCCGGTGGCGCCAGGCTTCGATCCAGCGTAGCGCTTGCGCATACTGAGCACCAGTCACGCGTTCGCCGATGTCATGGCGCACCATCAGGTCTTGTCCGTAGTCGGCGGGCCGGCGCGCGAGTTGCTCGCGGTGAAGCGCGAAGGCGTCGGCGAGCACGATCCGGAAGGCGAGCATTTCCTGTGCAAGTTCGACATCGCCCAACTCCACCTCGACGATCTCGACGCCAAGGTCCCGGTAGGTGTTGAGGGCAGTTTCGAGAGCATTGCGCAGATCATGATCGATATCGTCGAAGAACCAGCGACGCATCACCCCGATACGCCTGCCGCGAACGGGGTCATCAAGTGTCTTGAGCGGGTCATCCACCGGTGTATCGATCGAAAACGGATCGCTCGGATCATGGCCGGCGATGACCGCAAACACGCGGGCAACATCTTCAACCCGCCTTGCAAGCGGGCCGAATGCGTCAAAGGGCGCGCTGACAGCGATGCTGCCGGTACGCGAAATCCGGCCAATGCTGGGCCGCAAGCCTGCAAGCCCGCAGTAGGAGGCGGGCAGACGGATTGAGCCGGCGGTGTCGCTGCCAATTGATACGCGCGCCATCCCGCACGGTACCGACGCGCCTGAGCCGCCGCTCGAGCCGCCGGGGATATGTGCCGGGTTCCATGGATTGGCAACCGGGCCAAAATGCAGACTCTGGCTGGTGGGGCCGAACACCCATTCATGCAGATTGGCCTTGCCCACAATCACGGCGCCCGCTGCGATCAGGCGGTCTGTGATGAAAGCGTTCTGCTGCGCAACGTTGTCACGCAGAATCACCGAGGCGGCAGTGGTGGGCACACCGGCCCAGTCGAGACAATCTTTCAGGTTGATGACCCAGCCGTGCAGCGGGCCGGCCGAACCGCCTGCCTGCGCGAGGCGATCCAGGTCGGCTGCCCGCGTGCGCGCGGCATCGCCGCGCACCGTGATCATCGCGTTCACGATTGGATTCCAGCGCTCGATGGCGGCCAGTGCCTCGCCGACCACCTGGCTCGTGGGCCCTGCAGCGGGGGATTTCATTGCGCGGCTGGGGTCTCGTCGTCCCAGACCTTTTCAGGCATCGGGAGGCCGGCGAAGGTTTCGGGGGGAAGGGGCCGGTCGACCTTGACGCCAAGCCCTTCCAGTACCCACATCAGCTGACGCGTGTGCTGGCCGCTGTGCCAGACGGTACGCTCGAGAAACTGATGGTGGGACTGCTCGCCGTAGTAGACATCGGCTTTGGCCGACCAGTCGAGGGCATGGGCTGGGCCTGAGAACCAATTGCGCAGCTGCGTCTGCACCTGTGCCGCATAACGGAGGATGTGATCGCGGCTGTTGGCCTCGGTCGCCGGAAACCGGTTGTAGGACTCAAAGGTGAGGGGAATGCCGCCTTTTTCTTCCAGGAATGCGTCGGCGTTGTTAAAAATGTGAAAGGTGAGATCGGTGTAGCTGCGCGGCCGGTTCGGAAGCAGATCGTGTAGGTTACAGTCGGGCAGCTGGCGGAAGAAACGCTCCGCGCCCTCGAGAACGGTCATCAGCCTGCGTTGCAGTTCGTCAACCGGCAGCAGGGTGATCTTGAGACCGGTCACGCCGACCAGCTTGGCTACATCGGCCAGCACCTGGCCATTAGCCCAGCGATCGCCCTTGGTGACGATGGGAACCTGCCGCAGGCCGAAGTGCTTCAGTTCTCCGAACGCGGCGTCGTCCGCGAGCACATTGCGGGACAGGAAAGGCACCCCGTTCTTCGCTAGGAACTCCTTGGTACGCAGGCAGCTGGTGCAGCCCGGCTGCCAATAGACGCGGATGGCATCGTCGCGGATCGGGGTGGCGGTGGTCATCGGCGGTGTCTCCGTGAGCAGAGTGCAAACCACCGATGATCGGGGAAAGTGGGCGAGACGGCAACCCAACCCGCGACACCCAACCCGCGACACCCAACTCGCGACACCCAACTCGCGACACCCAACTCGCACAAACGAGAAACGCCGACGACTACGGACGAGCGATCGCGATGCTTGAAACTGTGTTGGACGCCGCGTCATCGGCGTAACCTGTTCCTGAAATGGTGCTCGCCGTGTAGGTGACGGAGGCGGTCTTGCTCGACCGGGCTCCGCTCGGCACGGTGCAAGCACCTTAGACTATGTGGGAACAAATCCCGTTAAATAGGGATGCATCGGGGTCGATTTGCGAAAAATATTCGGATTGCTTGAATGGCGTGATCGATATCGGCGTCGTTCACGTCTAGATGCGTGACCCAGCGTTGCATGAATGCCGACCCGTCGCCGCTCGCGCGGCCGGTGACCTGGACGCCGTGCGTGCCGAGATGAGCGGCAAGGTCCAGTGCGACTGACCGGGTTACCCGCACGAAAAAGATGTTGGTCTGCGGCGGCTCGGTGACGCGAAGCGCGCCGGGATGCGAGGCTGCTGCCTCAGCGAGGCCCGCCGCCAGACGCCTGGCGCGTTCATGGTCGAGCGCCATTCTGTCGATATGGTGCTCGAGCGCGTGTTGGGCGGCTGCGGCAAGCATCCCCGCCTGACGCATGCCGCCCCCC
Organism: Burkholderiales bacterium; assembly: GCA_005798775.1. Taxonomy (GTDB): domain Bacteria; phylum Pseudomonadota; class Gammaproteobacteria; order Burkholderiales; family Burkholderiaceae_E; genus SYIM01. Next base: position 10,707 of record SYIM01000160.1, on the reverse strand, counting down.
AACATCTTGCGCCAGCGCCGCGCCTGCGCAATGAAGGATTTTGATCCTAGGAGGAGCGACCCGATTGGCGCTCCCAGCCCCTTTGAGAGGCACATCGAGACCGAATCGAACTGGCTGCAGATTTCGCGGGCCACGGCGCGTGGGTCGGCGCTTGTGCCGCCCCTCGCATCCCCTTCGCGATCACCCGCCGCGCGGCGCCGGGCAAGTTCCACCGCCGCGTTAAAGAGCCGCGCGCCATCCAGATGGGTACCGAGTCTGCGGCTGGTGGCGAGTTCACGGACCGACCTCAGATAATCCATCGGCAGTACCTTGCCGCCGGTTGTGTTTTCCATGCAGATCAGGCGTGTTCGGGCGAAATGCGGGTCATCGGGTTTGATAGCTGCTTCGATCAATTCCAGGGGAAGGGTACCGTCGGGGGCATTCTCGATCGGCTGCGGCTGGATAGAGCCCAGCACCGCCATGCCGCCTGCTTCCCAGCGGTAGGTATGCCACTGTTGACCGACAATCGCTTCTTCGCCCCGCTCGCAGTGTGACAGCAGGCCCATCAGATTGGTCTGTGTCCCGGATGGCGCAAACACGGCCGCCTCGAAGCCCAGCAACGCCGCCGCTTGAGCTTCCAGCCGGTTCACCGACGGATCATCACCGAATACATCGTCGCCGAGATCGGCGGCGATCATCGCCTCGCGCATGGCGGTGGTGGGCCGGGTCACAGTGTCGCTGCGGAAGTCGGGCATGATGTCGCCTTGGCGGATAAAAGTCAGCTGATTATAGAAACCCTGGATGCCGGCCCGCCACGCTCTGACCCCATCTTTTTCGTGCCTCCCGCCAATCCGCTCCTGACCGGTCCGATCCTTCCCACGCTACTGCGGATGGCGTTGCCCAGCGTTGCAACGCTCGCGCTCGGGGTGCTGGTGAGCATTGCCGAAACCGGCTACATCGGGCAACTCGGTACCGTGCCACTTGCAGCCATGGCGCTGGTGTTTCCCTTCGGCATGCTGGTGCAGATGCTGTCTTCGGGGGCCATGGGGGGCGGCGTGTCATCAGCCATCTCGCGAGCGCTGGGTGCCAACGATACCGCACGCGCCGAGGCGCTGGCGCTTCACGCCTGTGTGATCGGGCTCATCGGTGGCGTGCTGCACATGCTGCTGATGCTGAGCCTGGGGCCCACGCTCTATGCGCTCCTTGGCGGCCGAGAGGAGGTGCTCTCGGAAGCGATTCAGTACGGCTGGGTGCTGTTTGCTGGCGCGCCCCTGGTGTGGCTCATGAACGCGCAACTGTCGGTGGTCCGCGGTACGGGCAACATGGCGCTGCCGGCCCGACTGGTGGTGGTCACGTCCCTGGTGCAGATCGTGGTGGGGGCGGTACTCGGGCTGGGGCTGGGACCGTTTCCGTTGCTGGGACTGGGAGGCGTGGCATACGGAACGCTTGCTGGCTATGGCCTGGGCGCGCTCTGGCTGGTGAAACGGATCAGCTCGGGCCGTGAGCGGCTGCGCCTGCGGTTCTCGGGTACGCCGCTTCGGTGGCCGCTCTTTGCCGATATCCTCAAAGTGGGCGCGGTCGCTTGCCTGTCGCCCACTCAGGCGGTTGTCACCATGCTGATCTGCACCGCGCTAATCGCGCCGTTTGGCACTGAGGTGCTGGCGGGCTACGGAATTGGGCAGCGGCTTGAGTTTCTGCTGATTCCGATCTCATTCGGCATCGGTGTGGCGGCGGTTCCCATGGTAGGCATGGCGATCGGGGCGGGGCTCATCGAGCGGGCGCGACGGGTGGCCTGGACCGCGGCTGGTGTCTCGCTGGTGAATCTGAGCGTAATCGGGCTGCTGGTGGCTGCGTTTCCCTGGGCCTGGACTGACCTCTTCAGCGATGACCCGCAGGTGCTGGCCGCTGCCGCCACGCATCTTCGCTGGGTAGGACCCGTGTTCGGGCTGTTCGGCTTTGGCCTCACGCTCTATTTCGCCGCGCAGGGCTCGGGGCGGATCGCGGGGCCCGTGATCGCCGCTACGGTACGCCTTCTGATGGTGCTGGGCGTGGGCTGGCTCCTCCATCGCGCGCAGGCGCCGCTCTGGAGCTATTTCGCGCTGGTGGCCTGCGGCATGTGTGTCTACGCGGCCGGTTGCGCGATTGCGGTCCGGTTCACTCGCTGGCGTTAGGGCAGACTCGCCGCGCTGGGAGGTCTACCAAAGGCGCGCTCTGCCGGCGGAGTGTCAGGCGGTAGGCGTGCCAGCAGCGCGTGCCAGCAGCGCTTGACGCGTGGGCGCCTCCCCCCTAAGGTGCCGGGCGTTCAAGCATGCCGCTGCCTGAGGAGGCTATCGATGAGTGACCGTTTCACCCTGCCGCGCGATGAGCGTCTGGCAATGTCGTTTGTCGTCAATGTTGAGGAGGGCTCGGAGCAGAGCATTGCTTCCGGCGACAAGGCACCCGAGCCGGTGGATGAGCTGGGCGTTGCGCTCAAGATCCCGATCCGCAATTACGGTAACGAAAGCAATTATCTCTACGGTATTCGGGCCGGTGCGCCGCGCGTGATGAAGCTCCTCAATCGGTTCGGATTTGAATGCACCTTCACCGCTGCCGCCGTGGCGCTGGAGAAGGCACCCGAGCTCGCTCGTGCGGTGGCCGCTGCGGGTCATGAGGTATGCAGCCACGGTCACCGCTGGGTGCATCAGTTTTCGTACAGGGAAGACCGGGAGCGCGAATTCATTCGCGCCGCCACCGACAGCATTGAGCGCGCGACCGGGCGCAGGCCCTATGGTTGGCTGTCCCGTTATCTGCTTACCGACAACACGCGTCGTCTGCTGGTCGAGGCGGGCTACGAGTACCACATGGACGATTACTCGGACGATCGCCCGCGCTGGGAGTTTGTCGAGACCTCAGACGGCAAGCGCCGTGGCATCGTGATCGTGCCTTACGCGCTCGACACCAACGACATGAAGTTCTGGCTCGCGCCGGGCTACACGCCGCAGCTGTGGCTTGACTATGCGGTGGATACTTTCGAGCAGCTCTACAGCGAGGGACGTGATCGCCCCGGCATCATGAATCTGGGTCTTCATCTGCGGATCATCGGTCGCCCGGGACGCATTGGTGCGCTTGAGCGATTCATGCAGCATGTGAAGAGCCGCGGCGACGTGTGGGTTACGAGCCGTCTCGCGATCGCGCGGCATTTCGCAAAGCTGAATCCGGTTGAATGATGCGTGGCGCCCGGAGGGCGCCCGCGTGCCGGACGGGCGAGACCGATTGCCCGCTTATCGAGTGTCGACGCCCTCCTGGGTGACTTTGAACGCGTCGGCCGGGGGGTAGTTGCGCCCCAGCCATTCGGGACCCTTCATCGCGACCCAGAGCGAGGCGGCCTGCGCGGCGAGCACCCGCAGCATGTCGAGGTCCTGCTGCGAGAAAGTGTTGCGCGCCTGCGAGGCCATGATCAGCTGACCGATGAAGCGCCCTCCGCACAACATGGGCGCGTAGATGGATGAGCCCATGCGCGAGGTCTTCAGATACTGTTTGAAATCCCCGTGCTCGTCAGTGTTGGCGAGCAGCAGCGGAGCGCGCGTGTCGCGAACGTGAGCGGGGTGACCGCCATCGATCGGGATCATCAGGCGCCGCTGCTCGGGCGGAAAGCCTACGTTGCCCACCAGCATGTGCCAGGTCTCATCGGGGGTAACAATGAAACAGCCGCCGACGTAGAACTGTTTTTCGCCCGCTTTCAGGCCGCCAGGACGCGTCCAGGCCTCGCGATCGCCTGCAATGGCCAGAGTGGGTACGATCAGGGCGCGGACCATGGCCTCGGGATCGGGGGCGCTGGCGGCCGCCGTGGTGGCTTCGGCGAGCGTATTGAACCACTGCGCGGGGTCGACCACGGCGCGACTGGCAGCCTGCGGCGTGATGGAGGGCGGGCTGGAACTCATCGTGATCATCTCCGTAAAGTCTGGTACGTCGTGCGGGTTGACTGCCCTGTCACGCCTCAGTTGCCGAGATCGAGTGCGTGAGCGAAATCGTGCGAGCGCGGTGCAAGCGCATCCAGGGCGGGCGCCAACGACAAGAGCCAGCGGTCGCGACCGGGGGCTGCCATCAGCTGTACTGATACAACGCGCTGACTGGCTGCGATGGGAATAGCCCACGCCCCGCAGGCATAGAAATTGGCCAGCGCGGTGAGATCGGCCTGGTTGCTGGGCGCTGGCGTGTCGTGCGCAAAGCTTGCCTGCGGCGCGGTAGGCAGCGCGATGAGGTCCACGCCATTGAAAGCAGACGTCGCCTGGCTGCGCAGGTCATGCAGCACCCGCCGTGCGGCATCAACCTTTTCGTGACCCGCGCGCTCGGCATAGCGCAACATGCCGCTCAACGTGTCGGATACGCCGGGCAGGTCATGGCCGATTTCAGCCCGCCACCAGTCGAGCGCATCGGCTTCACTGGCAAGCAGGCCCGCGCGTCGTGCTCGGGTGGGATTCCAATGCGCGAGGTCGATGGGGACGACGCGCGCGCCTCGCTGTTTCAGCGCGCCCAGAAAGTGGCGGAAGCCCTCCGCCACAGCGGGCTCGAGCGAGACCTGATCGAGCTGACCCGGTACGCCGACGACGAGACCCTTCCAGTCTCCCCCCGGCACGGACTCGACGGCGCCTGCAACGTGGCTGAGCCCTATCATGACAGCGGCCATCGCTGCGCAGTCGCTGGCGGTGGTGGCGAGCGGGCCGGCAACATCGAGCGCGTGACAGAGCGGCACAATGCCTTCAGCAGGAACTGTATCGTTGCCAGGCTTGTAGCCGAACACGCCGCAATACGCAGCTGGGATCCGGATCGATCCCATGGTGTCGCTACCCACTGCGGCGCTGCATAGCCCGGCTGCCACCGCCGCGCCTGATCCGCCACTCGAACCTCCCGGCGTGTGACCGGCATGCAGGGGGTTGATACAGCGACCAAACGCTTCGTTGTCGGTGGTGGCGCCCAACGCGCCTTCGTGCATGTTGAGCTTGCCGAGGAGTATCGAGCCGGCAACCCGCAGACGCGCTGCGGCGGGCGCGTCGTGTGCGGGGATGCGATGTCGGAGCGCCGCGCTGCCAGCTGTGCAGGCAAGCCCCGCCACATCGACGTTATCCTTGATGGCGATCGGAATGCCATCAAGGGCCCCAACCGGCCGACCCGCGCGAATACGCTCGCGGCTTGCCTGAGCATCGGCGCGTGCGCGTGCGTGGGAAACAGTGATGAACGCATGGAGCTCGGGATTACGGCGATCAATCAGTGCGAGCAGCGCCTCGGTGACCTCGACCGGGTCAAGCGCGCCGGCGCGATAGGCGCGGCCAAGTGCAGCGACCGAGAGCGAATCGAGAGCGTTCATTCCGGGATTCCGGTCAGCTTTTGCGCAGATCAAACAGACGCACCGGCTTCTGTCGCGACTCGACGCCGGTGCGCTCGGCGAGCGAGCCGGGCGCGCAGAGCTGCACCTTCATATCGACTCCAAGTCTTGCCCGAAGCAGCGCTTCATAGTCGGCGCGCAGGGTGTCGCCGATGATGCTTCGTACTTCGGCGAATACGGTCATCTCATCGCGACTGCCCTCGCGCCAGACCTCGCACAGAAATTCGCCCGCATAGTCGCTCCGCTCAGCGGTCAGCAGTGCGCCGATCGCACTGGGATAGACATTGATGCCGCGCAGCTTCACCATATTGTCGCTGCGGCCACGGAAGCCCAGGATACGGCGAAACGGCAGGCCGATGGATGACGTACCGCTCAGCTCCTCGGTGACGTCATGGGTGTTGAACCGGATGATAGGAAAAATATCGTCCTTGTAGAGGCAGGTGCAGACCATGTCGCCTCGCTCGCCACGTGCGGCGGGTGCGCCGCTTTCGCTGTCGATCAGCTCGAGGTACTGCGCGTCTTCCATGACATACATGCCATCCATGTCGGGCCCTTCGCCTGCGATCAGGCCGGTATCGCCGACGCCATACCAGTCATAGACCGGGCAGTCCCCCCAGACGGAACTGATCGAGTCGCGGCCCTCGGGACCCAGATGTCCGGTGATCATGCGTAGCCGGATATCGCGTCCGGGCTCAATGCCGTTCTCGCGCGCCACCTCAGCTAGCCTGCGCAGGAAATCACCAAAGCCCACCAGCACGGTGGCGCCAAAGTCGCGCATCAGCGCGGCCTGCTGCGCCGAGCGGGTTTCAACACCGGTGCCAGCGCTCAGGAGCCGTGCGCCGATCCAGTGTGAGACGGTCTCGCGAATGTAGTGCCCACCGTTGACCATGCCGAAACCGTAGACCGAATGCACCACGTCACTGCTTGACATGCCCTGCAGCAGATACACCCGCGCAAGGAGCGCGTTCTGCAGTTCCCGGCTTTTTGGACCATAGAGCAGCGGCTGCGGGCGACCCGTGGTCCCACTGGTGGTCTGAATGATGATTTGCGGGCGGGCCCAATCGGGGTGCACTGTTTGCCCGTCGAAATCACCAAGCGGTGGGCAACGCTCGACTGATTCCATCAAGTCGGACTTCGAATAGGTGGGCAATTTTGCGAGGTCGTCCAGCCCGCGGATATCGCCTGGTTTAATACCCCTTGCGCCCCAGAGGCGCTGGTAAAACGGCACCTTCCAGGCGAATTCGAGTACCCGCGAGAAACGTATTTCCTGGGTGGCGCGTAGTTCGTCGCGGCTCATGCCGCGAAACCGTTCGAGAAACACCGAGCCGATGGGATAGTCGCGACGGATGCCGGGGATGTCTGCGGCCTCGAAGTAATTGAGCATGTTGGATGAGGCCCTGGTGACTACTGCAGTTCGGACGTGACCGCGGTCAGCGGACCGCCATGAGCGAGCGCGAGGCAGGCGTCGATCACACGGGAAATTTTCGATTCGGAGTAGCCGGAGGTTTCCATCAGCATGCGTGCCTTGCCGAGAAGCGCATCGGTGGTGAGCGGGCACTCGGTATCGCCCAGGGCATCGGCTCGATGCTCGGCCACCACGCTGCCGTCATCGAGTTCAATCTCGAGCGAGGCGCCGAAATGCCTGGGGTAGCGGGCAGTGAGCGCCGGGTCTTCAGCGAGCGTGACACGCGCCCGAAGCGCCGTGACGTCGGGGTCGCGTACCGCCCCCATGTCGAAGTCAGCGAGCGTCGGGCGGCCGCGCAGCAGCACCACCGCCGCCGCATGCTGAAGGCTGAATTTGGCCTCGACCGGGTTGGCAGGCGTGACGTGATCGCAGAAGCCAATCGCATCGCGATAGCCGACTGCACGCAGGCGCCGAATGCGGTTGATGTCGATGCGATCCCTCAGCGCGAGCGCTGCGTCGATCAGTGGATGCGTGTGCCGACAGGCGGGCCAGGGCTTGAAGCTGCAGTCGTGAATCTGCCAGGCCCCATCCGGTTCGGCTGTCAGTTCATGGCGCCGGGCGTCCGGGCAGAGGCCTGCCCAAAACCCCAGCGGCCCTTCAAAGATCCGGTGGGCGCCGGTGAAGCCGTGCGCGGCGAGCTGGGCAGCAAGCAGCCCCGATTGCGCTGCGCGACCGTTGTGGAGCTGCTTGCTCATGGTGTCTTCGAGTCGGCACTGCCAGAGACCCGCAGCCTGGGTGCCGGCATTGCCGAGCGCGTCCAGGAGTTGGGCCGTATTGAGCGCGAGTAGCGAGCCTGCGGCTGCCGCTGCTCCGAATACCCCGCAGGTGGCAGTGGTGTGGAAGTGTCGGTAATGGGCTGGACCCACGCTACGGCCCACGCGGATCATTGCCTCCATGCCTCGTACCACTGCGTCGAGCATGGCCTCGGCGCCTGCGCTTATCGCCTGCGCTTGGGCGAGCGCAGCGGGCACTACGACTGGCCCAGGATGAACGATGGCTGCACGGTGAAAATCGTCCATCTCAAGGATATTGCCGACTGCGCCGTTGACCAGTGCGGCGTCGCGCGGGTCGAGTGACAGTGCGCCGATCGTTCGGCAAGGACCCGCGCCCAGCGTGCGGGCCCAACCGCGCAGCGCGACGCCGGGCGGGGTGAGCGAACCGGCCGCGGCACAGCCCATCCAGTCGAGCAGATGCAGCACGGCGCGCTCGCGGTCTGCGCCCGAGACGGGCCTTGCCAGGATACGGGTCAGGGTCTCGGAGGGCGGGGCAGGATCAGGCGCCAGCATCGGTGGTCTGTGATTTCAGTCGCGCGCGCGGTGCCCGGGAGCGATACGCCCCAGCACCGCATCAGTGTGCTCACCCAGCGCAGGCAGCCGGGTATTCAGGCGGGCGGGTTCGTGAAGAAACTTGATCGGGTTACCGATGTGCAGGTTGCCCTCGGCATCGCGCACCAGCATTTCTCGTGCGGCCGCCTGCGGGTGGTGGAAGGCCTCATGGAGGTCGAACACCGGCGCGAGGCAGACATCGTGATCCTGCATCCAGCGTTCCCATTCGTCGCGCGTACGGCTGCGGAAGATTTCAGCGAGGGCCGCCTTCACCGGCGCATGGACGGGGCCCGGCGGCTGGTTGGCGACTGGAATCAGATCGGCACGGCCGACCGCAGCAAGCAGGTTGTTGACAAACTTGTGCTCGACCGCACAGAGCACGATCTGTCTGCCGTCGCCGGTGTCGTAGATGTTGTAGAACGAGTGCCCGCCCCATGAGCGCTCCTCCGCAACCACCGGCGGCCGGTTTTCGGCGAACACGCTGCCGGTCGCGTTGGGCAGCCAGGACAGCGTGGCATCGTGCATGGAGATGTCGACGTAATCGCCTCGGCCGGTTTTTTCGCGGCGCAGGAGCGCCATCAGGATGCCCGCGAGCGCCATCATCGAGCCCGTGATGTCCGCGATGGGCATGTGCGGATGCACCGGGCGGCCGCTTCGGTCGAGGTTGAGACTCAGCGCGCCGGCAAGCGCTTCCATACCAATGTCATGGGCCGGCCGCATTTTCAACGGACCGCTCTGGCCGAAGGCGGCAATAGAGGCATAGACGATGCGCGGGTTGCGAGCCGAGACCGCGTCATAGTCAACGCCCAGCCGCGAGACCACTCCCGGGCGGAAAGCCTCGACCACGACATCGGACTGCTCGGCGAGCGCGAGAAACGCTTCGCGCCCTGCAACGGATTTGAGATCGAGCACGATACTTTGTTTGCCACGCGCGATATTTCGGAACCAGACACTGTGTCCGCCAGTCCGGTAGCCCACGTGGCGCACAGGCTCGCCGTCGCCAGGCGGCTCGATCTTGATGATCTCGGCACCGTGGTCCGCCATCATGGTGGTGAGATGGGGGCCAGGCAGAAACAGCGACAGGTCGAGGACGCGGATGCCTTCGAGTTTCATGGGAGGCCGCTCAGCACACACCGCTGCCGCGCAACGCAGCGATTTCGTCTGCACTCAAACCGATTTCGCCTAACACCGATTCGGTGTCGGCGCCGCAGGCCGGGCCCGGGGCAGCGCCCGGGCGTTGGCCATCAACGCGGATGGGACTGGCGATCATTCGAAGCCCTGCCGGTTTGGCAGGATGCGCGAGCGTGAGAATGCCCTCGGTTTCGGCGAGATAAGGATTGTCGAGCGCCTGGGGCAGGGTCAGCACCGGCGCAGCCGGCACGGTGCCAGCGAACAAGCCCATCCAGTGCGCGGTGGTGTGGGTTCGAAAAATAGGGTCGAGGACATCGACCAGCGCCTGCCGGTTTGCGCGCCGCTCGGCGAAGCCCTTGAACCGGGGGTCGGTCGCGAGGGCTGGCTGACCGATACTTTCGCAGAGCAGTGTCCAGAAGCGGGCGGTGATGCACATGACAAACACCCAGCCGTCAGCGGTCGGTATCAGCTCGCAGGGCACCACCGACGGATGCCCAGAGCGCGGCTTGCGGTCAGTGACATGGCCCTCGTTGAGGTACCAGGTGGCGGGATAGGTGAGCTGATGCACGGCGACGTCGTAGAGCGAGATGTCGATATCGCATCCCTTGCCGCTCCGATAGGCGCCCAGAAGGGCCGAGGAGAGGGCGAATGCCGCCGTGACCCCGCCCATGAAATCGATCATGGACAGACCCATTCGCGAAGGTGGTGTGCCGGGCTCGCCCGTGATGTCGAGGTAACCCGATTCGGCCTGAGCAAGGTAGTCGTATGCCGGCCAGCTTGCACGCGGTCCGGTACGTCCGTAGCCCGACAGATGCGCGCAGACGATGCGCGGGTTGACAGCTTTCAGGTCGTCATAGGTGACACGCAGCCGCGCGGGTTGGTCACCGCGCAGATTGTTGGCGACTGCATCGGCCTTCTCGACCAGCTTCAGCAGCAGTTCGCGGCCGCGCGGTGTTCGGATCTCGAGCGAGACGCTGCGCTTGCCGCGGTTGAAGGTCTGGAAAAACTGGCTGTCGTTGTCACCCAGGAAAAACGGCCCGGACTGCCGGGACATGTCGCCAGCCGATACCCCTTCTCGGGCAGGTGACTCGATCTTGATGACTTCGGCGCCCAGGTCGGCCAGGTGCATGGTGGCGTAGGGGCCCGCACCATATTGCTCGATGGCGAGAATGCGGATGCCGGCGAGCGGCAGATGAGGCGTTGCCATGAAGGGACCTGTTCGCTCAGGCCGGATTACGCGCGATCAGCTGCTTAGCGATGATCATGCGTTGCATCTCGTTGGTGCCTTCGCCGATGCACATCAGCGGCGCGTCGCGGTAATAGCGCTCCACATGGAATTCCTTGGAGTAACCGTAACCGCCATGGATACGCATGGATTCGAGCGAGTTCTCCACTGCGGCTTCCGAGGCAAAGTACTTGGCCATGCCGGCTTCCATGTCGCAGCG
>SYIM01000016.1 GCA_005798775.1 Burkholderiales bacterium | reverse complement strand
GTTCTGGGCGTGCGGCGTGACGCCCCAGGCTGTCATTGCCGCTGCCCGGCCTGAGTACTGCATCACCCACGCGCCTGGCTACATGCTCGTGACTGACCTGAAGAACAGCTCCCTCGCGATTTTTTAGCGCGGAGCGCGACGATCAGATTCCGCTCAGCACGTGGACCAGGCGTTGGGCGATGTGCTCGCGGGTGCGGCCTGCGTACGCGGCCATATGGGCGCTTCGGGCATGGGCTTCCAGCGCCTCGCGGGAGGCCCACTTCTCAATCACCATAAAGGTGTCGGAGCCGATCGGCGTGTGAAACGCGGGCGCCTCAGGAGGATCGATGACCGCGCCGTATTCGATGCAGCCATCTTCGGCGAGGACGGCGGGAACATTGGCGCGAAATGCTTGCAGCATGGTATCGCGCAGGCCCGGTTTGGCGGTGATGACAGCGATGACGTGAATCACGAAGATCTCCTCAAAACGCACCCGGACGCTGCCGGTTCAGTCGACGGTGGCGCCCGATCGCGCCACCAGTTCTTTGTATTTGGCCGCCTCGGTTCGAATCAGCTCGGCGAAGGCTTCAGGCGTGGTCGGGGAGGCGACGGCTGCCTGCGTGCGCAGGGTCTGCACGAAGCGCTCGCTCTTCATGGCTTCGAGCAGTGCCCCGCGAAGGCGGTCGATAAGGGACCGCGGCGTGCCGGCGGGTGCGAACAGACCATACCAGGTGCTGATATCGAATCCTTTGAGTTCGCGCGGTGACAACTCGGATAGTGGCGCCAGTTCGGGCATCGCGGGGGTACGGGAGAGCGTGGTGAGCCCCAGCGGCAGAATTCGACCCTCGCGGATGCGGGGCGCTGCCGAGGCCAGGTTGTCGAACATGAACTGCACCTCGCCCGACATCAGTGCGAGCTGCGCAGGCCCTGCGCCCCGATACGGAATGTGTACCGCAAAGGTCTGCGTCTGCTGTTTGAAGAGTTCGCCCGCGAGGTGTCCTGCGCTGCCATTGCCGCCCGATGCGAATTGAAACACCCCGGGACGGCGCCTGAGAACGGTGACGAAATCATCGACACTTCGAATCGATTCACGCTGGGCGAAGGCTTCGTTCAGCACGAGTACATTGGGGACGACCGCGATCAGCGAAATAGGCGCGAAGTCGCGCTCCGCGTCGAAGGGCATTCGGGGGTAAAGCGAGGGGTTGATTGCATGCGTGGCAACCGCGCCGATCAGGAGCGTGTGGCCATCGGCCGGTGATTTCGCAACATGGTCGGCCCCGACGTTACCGCCTGCTCCGCTGCGATTCTCGACAACAGTCGTGCCCAGCGGCTCGCGCATGCCCTCGGCAAGCGCGCGCGCAGCCAGATCCAGCGGGCCACCGGGCGGATAGGGAACCACCAGGCGAATGGGACGTGTGGGGAAGGTCTGCGCCGTGGAGGGGGATACAGCGGTGGCGGCGGCCGCGATCATCAGGTGTCGCCGTGAAACCATGCTCATCTCGATGCCTCCTGGGCTCACTTCTTGAGTGCCAGCGGCTCGGTGGCCGCGAACGAGGGCCGACGGCTGAACGTCTCGAACCACGCGGCGAGCGCAGGCCGATCGGGACGCCATTCAAAGCCGCGAATCTTGAGGGCGAACGCGAGCGCGCATCCCAGCGTGAGCTGCGCGTGATTAAAGGGACCGTTCATCCAGGGATGCGCGATCTGAGTCTCCCACCAGGACAGCAGGCGCTCAGCGCGTCGATGCTCATGCTCGATGACGGTCGGCGAGCGTTCATCGGCAGGGCGCACCAGCTCTCGGAACCAGACTGCCAGACCGTCCAGCAGGGAGGTGGCGCGCCCATCAAGTTGTGCGACCACACGGGCTTGCAGCGGTACGGGACGCGTGAGCAGGGGCGCGCCTACCAGGCTGTCAAGGTGGTCGCAGATGGCGACCGACCCCTCAAGACCCTCACCGTCTTCGCAAACGAGGTAGGGGACTCGCCCCGACACGCTGAGCGGGTAATAAGGGCTGTCGGCCACCCGGGTCTGGGCAATATGTTCGCTCACGCGGGACTGAAGTCCCTTTTCGATGACCAGCATGCGAGTCATCCGGGCATAAGGGGAACCGGCGGTGATGTAGAGTTTCATTCTGTCAATTTTAGCGTTCGAAAGTCATGCAAGTCTGCCCCAAATTATTTTTTCCTTCAGCACAAGGGTCGTCCGATTGCAATCGGCGTCGCGCGCTGCGCTCAGGCGTCGCGCTGGTCGCACCGGCGTTGTTGCGTGTCGCAGCCTTGGGCGTTGGGGGGGGCGTATCCCGGGTGGTGTCAGCGGCTGGGACGCCAGCAGCCGGTGGCGCAGGCACGCCGGGAGCCTGCCCGTCACTTCTGAACCATGTGTTTCCCCGGCTCCAGGACGATGCGCTGGTGTCGCTTTGCGGGTTCGCGGGCAAGGTGTTGCTGGTGGTCTATACCGCCAGTCAGTGCGGCTTCACGCCGCAGTATGAGGGCCTGGAGAGACTGCACGGTCGCTATGCGCCGCGCGGTCTGGTGATTCTCGGTTTTCCATCCAACGACTTTGGCCAGCAGGAGCCTGGTACCAGCCAGCAGATCGGCGAGGTGTGTTTCAATACCTACGGTGTGCGCTTCCCCATGTTCGCGAAAACTTCAGTGACGGGCGTATCAGCCAATCCGCTTCACGCTGAGCTCGCGCGGGTCACAGGCCAGGCGCCCCGCTGGAATTTCCACAAATACCTGGTCAGTCGCGCAGGGCAGCCAATGACACATTATCCAAGTCGGGTCGCGCCCGAATCACGCGAGCTCGTCGCCGCAATCGAAAAGGCGCTCGCGGTCACCTGAAAGTCACGCTTTCATTGCGGGCCTGTGCCCGCGCGCCACCACTGGAACCCTGCCAATGTCGGACACCACATTTCTGGAATGGCCGTTCTTTGAGCCCCGTCACCGGGCCTTTGCTGCGCACCTAGAGGCATGGGTGGCGGACCGGCCCGAGCCTGCCCACTGCGAGGGGGAAGCGCTCGATGCGATGTGCCGCAGTATTGCTCGTGACCTGGGGGCGAGCGGTCTGCTTGAGCCAGTAGTGCCTGAGGCGGGCGGAGGCGGCCTCGATGTGCGCACGATCTGTCTGGCCCGGGAAATTCTTGCGCGGCGCTCTGGCCTGATCGAGGTGATGTTCGCCATGCAGGGGTTGGGTACGGGCCCCATCACCCTGTTTGCCCACCAGGCGCTGCGCGACAAGGTGCTCCCGGGGGTACGGTCGGGTGAGCGTATTTCTGCCTTCGCGCTTTCAGAGCCCGATGCGGGATCAGACGTGGCCGCCATGAGCACGCTTGCCACAGCGGTACCGGGCGGATGGCGGCTCGATGGGGTCAAGACCTGGATTTCCAACGGTGGTATTGCGGATCATTACGTGGTGTTTGCGCGCACTGGCGAGGCGCCGGGTGCGAAGGGGCTCTCTGCATTCGTGGTCGATGCCGAGACGCCGGGATTCATCATCGAGGAGCGCCTTGAGATGATCTCGCCACACCCGGTCGCGACCATTCGCTTCGACGGTTGCTTCGTTCCCTCTGATCGCCTGCTGGGCCAGCCCGGCGAGGGCTTCAAGATTGCCATGGCCACGCTCGATGTCTTTCGAACCACCGTCGGCGCGGCTGCGCTCGGCTTTGCCAGGCGGGCGCTCGACGACGCGATGCAGCGTGCAGCGACCCGTATGGTCATGGGCCGCGCGCTGATCGAGCAGCAGCTGATTCAGGGCAAGATCGCCGACATGGCGCTCGATGTCGATGCCAGTGCGCTGCTGGTCTATCGCTCCGCCTGGACCCGTGATGTGCAGAAGCGTCGCGTCACGCGCGAGTCATCAATGGCCAAGCTCCACGCCACCGAGGCAGCGCAGCGCGTGATCGATGAGGCGGTGCAGATTTTCGGCGGGCTGGGTGTGACGCGAGGCAACAAGGCCGAGGAGCTTTACCGCGACATTCGCGCGCTTCGCATCTACGAGGGGGCGAGCGAGGTGCAACGCGTGATCATCTCGCGCCAGGCCATGGCGGGGCTGTCTGCCTGACTCAGTCGCCCTCGAATACCGGCTTGGTACGGTTCACGAACGCGGTGTAAGCGCGTTCAAAATCGCGGGTCTGCATGCAGAGGGCCTGGGCCTGTGCTTCGGCTTCAATGGCTTCGTCGATGCCCATGTGCCACTCCTGGTGGATACAGCGCTTGGTCATGGCGTGGGCAAAGGTCGGACCCGCGGCAAGCGCGGCGGCGAGAGCCTGCGCATCGGTGAGTAGCGTGGCCGGCTCGCACAGCCGGTTGTAGAAACCCCAGCGCTCAGCCTCGGCGCCATCCATCGAACGACCGGTGAAGAGCAACTCGGCCGCGCGCCCTGAGCCAACGATGCGCGGCAGGATATTGCAGGCGCCCATGTCGGCGCCGGCCAACCCGACCCGCACGAACAGAAACGCAACTTTGCTTGCGGCCGTGCCCAGGCGAAGATCTGATGCCATCGCGAGAATGGCACCCGCACCCGCACAGATACCGTCGACCGCTGCAACAATGGTTTGCGGCGCTGCGCGCATCGCTTTCACCACGTCGACCGTCATGCGGGTAAATGCGATCAACCCGCCCATGTCGTCGGCGCGCTGCAGTTCGACCAGCGGGCCGATGATGTCGTGCACATCGCCACCGGAGCAAAAGTTACTGCCAGCGCCAGTGATCACGACCGACTTGATGGTCTTCGAATACGCGAGCGCACGGAACAGATCGCGCAACTCGGCGTAGGAATCAAAAGTGAGGGGGTTCTTGCGCTCGGGACGATTGAGCGTGATGGTGGCCACCTTGCCGTCAACCTCCCAGCCGAAGTGCCTGGCGGCGTAGCGGTCGATGTTGAGGCCGGCAGGCAAAAAGGTGTCGGTGGTGGCAGTCATATCGGTGTCGATTTTCAAGTGTGGGACTGGGGAGCGATCCGGTCAATGAACCGGGCAAGGTCGAGATCGAGGCGGGTGAGCCCGCCTGTGTCGTGCGTGCTGAGCGTGATGTCGACGCGGCGCCAGACGTTACGCCAATCGGGGTGATGGTCCATTTGCTCGGCACGTAACGCCACCCTTGTCATAAAGGCAAAAGCTTCCTGGAAATCGGCGAATTCCAGCCGGCGCGACAGCGACCGACCGTCCGTGGCCACAGTCCAGGCCGTGAGGCTCGCGAGT
Source organism: Burkholderiales bacterium (assembly GCA_005798775.1). Lineage (GTDB taxonomy): Bacteria > Pseudomonadota > Gammaproteobacteria > Burkholderiales > Burkholderiaceae_E > SYIM01. Next base: position 10,945 of record SYIM01000016.1, on the reverse strand, counting down.
TCCGATGGCGAGATGGGCTCAAGCATTCTAGGCATGGGATCGTCAGACCAGATCGTTCCAGACATCCTGCTCGCAGATCAGCCCGTTCCGAATCTCGAACCGGTCGATAAAGCGGGTGCCGTCGACCACCCTGCCATCCAGATACTCGCCGTGCAACGTGCCATAGCAGTACACCACCGCGGTGGCGGGTCCGGTGAAGGCGACATCAATCCGTACAAATTGCTTACCCATGAATTTATAGGCCTGGCGCGAAGCGGCGAGCCATGTGTCGAGGCTATCGTAGTTACGGCCGCGCGGAAACCTCGGTGCAAAGCCAGGGCCGATGCGGCACCTTGCATCGGCTTCATTGCGAGCCTCGGTCGTGCGGAGAAAGCCAATGGCCCGGGCAGCCGCCTCGAGACCTTCAGCGCGGCGGGATGGATCGCAGGCAACGACAGCGGCTTCAGCATCGGTCATGACAGATCGCTCATCAGGTGGGAACGATCGATACCGTAATGGCTTCGTCTGAAATTGACAAATCGATGCGGGCCCGCCTACCCTCGGCTGGCCCTCTCGAGGAATCCCCCATGAGCCTACGCCCGTCATCCGCGGTCGCGTCGCCAGCGTTTGAGCCATTCCGAATCAATGGTGTCAGTCTGCGTAACCGCATCTTCATGCCAGCGCACACTACCAACTTTGGCGCAGATCATCTGCCTAGTGCGCGTCATGTCGCGTATCACCGTGAGCGCGCAGCAGGCGGCGTGGCGCTCATTATTTTCGAGGCGATCCGGGTGATGGAGAACACGCTAGGACGCCCGCAAGGCGTGTGCGGCTATCTTGACGAATCGGTCAACGCGTTTCGCCCGGTCGTCGATGCCGTGCACGAGGGCGGTGCTGCGTTCATTGCACAGATCTGCCACATGGGACGGCAGATCGAGGGCGAGTATGAGCGCACCGTGTCCTGGGGCGCTTCTCCGATTCGCTGGTCACTTGCGTCGTATCCGCCCAGGCAGATGAACCGTCGCGACATGCAGCAGGTGATCGACGGGCACCTCAGAACCGCCGAGAACATGCTGAGAGCGGGCGCCGACGGCATTGAACTCCATTGGGGGCACGGCCATTTGCTCCAGCAGTTCCTCTCGCCCTTGTCCAATAAGCGCGATGACGATTATGGGGGAACGACCGAGAACCGACTGCGATTCCCGCTTGAGGTTGCGACCCGTCTCCGAGAGGCGCTGGGTCCAAGCGTCTGCCTGGGCGTTCGAATCAGTGCCGAGGAATATCACGAGGACGGACTCACGCTGGAGGAGTCAAGCCGAATCATCGGGCTCGCAGCCCCTCAGGTGCAACTTGATTTTATTCATGTGAGTCACTCTGCCTACCATATGAGCCGATCGCTCGGCACGCAAATGGCCGACATGGCGATCGATCCTGCACCGTTTCGCTTGCTTCCCGGACGGATCCGGCAGGCGGCGGCGAGTTCAGCCAGGCCAGTGGCAATCCTGACGGTCTGCAAGTATCGCGTACTGGAGCATGCCGAGGCGATGCTCGAGTCTGGCGGTGCCGACATGATTGGTCTGGCGCGTGCGCAGGTGGCGGAGCCCGAGCTGGTTGCGAAGTGGCAAAGCGGTCGCAGCGATGAGGTGCAGCCCTGCATCGGTTGCAATCAGGGCTGTGCGCAGAACCTGGAGCGCAATATCGCGCTGACCTGTCTGGTCAATCCGCGTGCGGGGCGTGAGGCGCTCTGGCCTCGTTTGATGCCCAGTCGGGCAGGCGATCCTAAATCGGTGCTGGTGGTGGGCGGTGGGCCGGCCGGTCTGGAGGCCGCCGCCACGGCGGCCGAGCGCGGTCACCGGGTGACGCTTCGCGAACGATCGGGCGCACTGGGCGGGCGGCTTGCTCTGGCGGCGGGGCTTCGCTTGCGTGAAGATTTCGGACTGTGGCTCGCCTTTGCGACCAGGCGGCTTGAACGGCTGGGCGTGGCGGTTGAACTGGGAAGCGAATCCACGATCAGTTCCATGATTGCAGAGCGTCCCGACCATGTGGTGCTTGCCACGGGTGCTCAACCGGTTTCGCACCGGCTGCCAGACGGGTATGAGGCACTGACGCTCGATGAAGGCGCGTGCCTCGCGGCCGCGGGCGCGAGCGTGGCGGTATACGATGAAACCGGCGACTGGGGTACGCTTGGGCTGGTTGAGCATCTTGCGGAGTGCGGCGCGCGCGTCACGCTGATTTCACCGGCTGCAGGTGCGCTCTGGCGTACGACGGTCTACAGCACCACCACCACCTTTGCCCGCTGGCGAGAGCGAGGAATCCGAATCAGGACGCTTCGTCGACCGCTGGGACTGTCAGCAGGTCATCTCCGCCTCGAGGACACCTCGTGCGGTGAGCGGGAAGTAATTGAAGGGATCGATCGACTGATTGCAGTGGTGCCGCCCCGGTCCGATGCACGGCTCGAAGCGGGGCTGGCCGAGGCGGGTATCGCATTCAGCATGGCAGGCGACTGCGTGGCACCCAGAAACGCGCTCGAGGCCGTTTTTGAAGGACATCGCAGCGGTCGCGCAATCTGACGCGCGACTAGGAAGCACGCATGATGAAACAGACAGTGGTCATCACCGGCGCGAGTGGCTTTATTGGCCTTAATCTCGTAGAAGTTTTCCTGCGGCGCGGCTGGCGGGTGCGCGCGCTCTCCATCGACGGCATTCCTGCACCAGCTACCGCGGAATTCGCCGCGCTTCCAGGCGAACTCGATGACCGCCGCGGCGATGTACGCGACCTGGCGGCGCTGGAGGCCTTATTTGAAGAGGGCGCGCCCGACGCTGTGATTGCTGGCGCTGCCATCACCTCGGGCGCGGCGCGCGAGCGCGAACAGCCCTCAGCGATTTTCGATGTCAATCTTCTTTCGCCTGTCCGCTTGCTGGAGATCGCGGCCCGTCATCAGGTGCCAAGAATGCTCTGCTTCTCATCCACCTCCTCAATGGGCGAGTTGCCATTTCTTGGCCAGCCGATACGCGAGGCTGACCTTCCTCGGCCGCTTACTTTTTACGGCGCCACCAAGTCGGCCCTCGAGACGGTCGGTCTTCGCTGGAACAGTTTCGGCGCCGCGCCGCGGCTATTTGTTGGGCGTCTTACTGCAGCAATTGGGCCCTGGGAGCGCGCAACCGGCGTGCGTGACACGCTGTCGCCGCCACGAGCGATCGTGGAGAGTGCGCTGGCAGGTATACCGATTGCGCCGTTACCCGAAGGTGGGGCGCGTGACTATGCCTACGCCCCCGAGGTCGCCGAACAGGTGGCCTGGCTCATGACCGCAGACTCGCCACCGCCGAAGCACTTTCTCTACCAGCTGAGCCCTGGCTTTACCTGGCATGCGCGCGCCATGCTCGATGCGCTCGCAGCTGAAGGCGTGCCAGTGCGCATTGAGGAAGGCGGTCGCCGGATCGAGTTCAACGATGACCTCACCCGAAAGCGTTCTCCGCTCCTTGCCGATCGCATCGCCGAAGAGTTCCGAGCGCCGCCCAATGCGGCGGCTTGTTCCCGCGCCTACGCCCGCTGGGCGCTTTCACACCGCGCCTGGTTTGCACGCTAAGGCCCTGTGATTGTTCGTAGATTCGGCGGGTAATGGATTCATAGTGCGCATCGACCGTGCCCGGCGCCTCATCGGTAAACCGCGCGCCCTCACGGTTCACCAGAATTCCATAAGGAAAAATGAAGACCGAGGGCTCTGACAGCCCCGATCGCGGATCGATCGGTTCGGCATGGTAGCTGCCGAAATCGCCGCATGTGGCAGCCCCCAGTTCCAGTGCCATTCGGATGCCTTCTCCTCGGTTGTAGTAGCCCCCCTTGCAGATCGGGCGCAGATGCACAGAGCGAGGTCCGACATACCGCGTCATCATCTCCGCGTTACCCTGGAATCCGCCGCTGGCGAGAACAACAGGACCTGAAAGCTCGAGTGCTGCGCCACGGGCATCGCGCGCCTTCAATCCCCCAACCCCGCCGGCGCTGGACTCAATAAGCGATTGGGCGGTGATTTCGTATAAAAAACTTACGCCCAGTCTTTCAGCGCTGGCGGCCAGGACATCGACCAGCGCCTGCCCGCCGCCTACCGGTAGCAGTCGCGGCTGCGATTTGGTGAGAAACTGGGTGGGCAAAAAATCGAAGCGGGCACCGAGGCCGGTGAGCCACGCCACTGCGGGCCCGGCGTTTCGAGCGAGCGCTGCAATGAAGTAGGGGTCGGTGAGGCTCAGGGCGCGCACCATGCCACGCGGCTGAAGTTCAGCGCTCTGCTCGATCAGGTCTGGGTCGACGCTGCCGCAACCGTTCTCGGCGAAGTGCGTCTCGAAGTCATCAGACACCTCGAGATGGCTCTTCATGCGGAGGTACGCTTCGGTGTAGCGGCTTTGCCCGCCGCGATCTTCCTTGGGCGCACGCTCGAGCATAGCAACCCGAGCGCCGCGCTCGGCAGCCGACACAGCCGCCGACAGCCCCGCGATTCCGCAACCGGCCACGATCAGATCGAAGGACTGTGTTGTTGGCATCATCGTCGCTCCAGGTCAGGATCGCCCGATTTGACAGGAGTTACCCGGCGCGCACAAGGTCGATGGTGGCTTTGACGGAATGGGGGGCAGAGGCTGCGGTCCCGGTTGGCGACGGTTCCGGCGCACTGCGCGGGCGCGGGTGGCTGATGGCATACTCCGAGGCGTTCTTTCCAACCCATCAAGCGGAACTCGACATGGCCTTGAAAAATCCCGCCCGACATTTGCGAGAACTCCTCGCGCGTCCGCAAATGCTGATTGCACCTGGCGCCTACGATTGCATTACCGCCCGCATGATTGAGCAGGCGGGGTTCGACGCGGTGTATATGACCGGCGCGGGCACCGCCGCGACGCTGGGCTATCCCGACTATGGCCTCACCACCATGACCGAGATGGCAGGTAACGCAGGCAGGATCGCTGATGCGGTCGGTGTCCCGGTGTTTGCCGATGCCGATACCGGCTTCGGTAATGAACTCAACATGACACGCACCGTGCGGGAATACGAGCGTCGGGGCGTAGCGGGTATGCACATCGAGGACCAGACTTTCCCCAAGAAGTGCGGCCACCTTGAAAACAAGACCGTTATCGATCGTGCAGCGTTCGTGAACAAGATCCGCGCAGCGGCAGGCGCCCGGGAGTCGGCTGACTTTCTGATTATCGCCCGAACCGACAGTCGCGCCAGCCTTGGGCTCGATGAGGCGATTGCTCGAGTCAACGACGCGCTGGATGCGGGCGCAGACATGGCCTTCGTTGAAGCCGCGCAGAACCTTGATGAGGTTGCCGACATTCCTCGCCGGGTTCATGGGCCGTGCCTGCTCAATCTGGTTTGGAAGGGCAAGACACCTGATGTGCCGTTTGCCGACGCCGAAGCAATGGGCTATCGAATTGCAATTCTTCCGGGCATGTTGTTCAAGGCGGTGATGGCCACCTGCGACCGGATGCTGGAGGAAACCCGACGGCTGGGCCGGCATGCGTCCCCCGGGCTGGAACTCACCCCGCAGCAAAGCTTCAACCGCGTGGGTGCGACCGAGTGGGATGAAGTGTCCCGTCGCTACAAGGTTTCCCGAGGGTAGCGTTCCATGACCGCCTCCGCCCACCCGTCAACGCTTTACGACAAGCTCTGGACGGCGCATGCCGTGCATGAGCGCGCCGATGACGGCCAGACGCTGCTTTTCATTGATCGGCATCTGTTTCACGAAGGCTCTGCCCGGGCCTTCGAGATCCTTGCCGAACGCGGTCTTCCGGTTCGAAGCCCGGAGCGAACCTTTGGCGTGGCCGACCACTATGTGCCGACACGCGGCCCTGCGATTGACGATCAGCCGGATTCAGAGGCGCGCTCCCTGATCCGTCGTTTCGAGACTAACGCCGCGCTCCACGGCATTCGTGCGTTCGGCATGGGGCACCCCCGCCAGGGCATCGCGCATGTGATCGGGCCCGAGCAGGGGCTTTCGCTTCCCGGTATGACCATTGTCTGCGGCGACAGCCACACAGCCACTCATGGGGCGATGGGAGCGCTTGCCTTTGGTATCGGCGCCTCCGAAGTCAGCCAGGTGCTTGCCACGCAGACGCTCTGGCAGCAGAAGAGCCGCTCAATGCTGATCCAGGTCGACGGCGTGCTGGGGCGGGGCGTCACCGCCAAAGACATCATCCTTGCCCTCATCGGCAAGATCGGTGCGGCCGGAGCCACGGGGCACACCATTGAATACTCGGGTAGCGCCATCCGGTCACTGTCCATGGAAGGACGGATGACGGTCTGCAACATGTCGATTGAAGCAGGCGCGCGCTCGGGAATGGTTGCGCCCGACGACACCACCTTTGAGTGGGTCGCAGGTCGGGAGCATGCGCCGCGAGGTGAGCAGTTCGATCGGGCGGTGGCCGACTGGCGAAGGTTTGTTACCGATCCGGGAGCGTCCTTCGATCGGGTGGTCAATCTTGATGCAGGCACGCTTGAGCCTATGGTGACCTGGGGAACCAGTCCAGAGCATGTGATTGGCGTGTCACAGCGGGTGCCTGACCCGTCTGCTGTGGCCAGTGCCGCAGCGTCGCAGTCCATGCGCGCGGCGCTCGACTACATGGGGCTGAAACCCGGTATGGCTTTGACTGACGTGCCGATCCGTCATGTGTTCATCGGTTCCTGTACCAATGCCCGACTGGGAGATCTTCAGGCTGCCGCTGCAGTCGTGACGGGCCGGCGGATCGCCCAGGGTGTGCGCGCGCTGGTGGCGCCCGGTTCTGACGCGGTGCGCCGGCAGGCGCAGGCGCTCGGGCTCGACCGCATTTTCATCGATGCGGGCATGCAGTGGGGCTTCTCGGGTTGTTCGATGTGTGCGGGAATGAACGGTGATCTGGTTCCGGCCGGCGAGCACTGCGCCTCAACCTCGAACCGGAATTTTGTGGGTCGCCAGGGAGTTGGCGCGAGGACACACCTCGTGAGTCCGGTTACAGCTGCGGCCGCTGCACTCACCGGGCGCCTGACTGACCCCCGCACGATCGCCTGAATCGGAGTTGCTCATGAGTAAGCCCGCCTTTACCGTCGTTGAGTCGGTCGCGATTCCGCTCGATCGTCGCAATGTGGATACCGATCAGATCATTCCGGCGCGCTTTCTTCGGAAGCCTCGTGCGGCCGGCATGGGGACCTACCTGTTTCACGATCTGCGGCTCGATTCAGACGGACAACCCAGGCCCGGATTCGTCTTCAACGATCCGGCTTGCCGGGACGCGTCAATTCTCGTCGCGCGCGAAAATTTCGGATCAGGTTCATCGCGTGAGGCCGCAGTCTATGCGTTGTGGGACGGCGGGATCCGGGTGGTGATTGCCCCCAGCTTTGGCGATATATTTTATTCGAATTCGCTCAAGAACGGATTGCTTCCCGTGGTCTTGCCTGCTGAGAAGGTGGAGCACCTATTGGGTACCGTGCAGGCCACGCCGGCAGCCCGTGTTCGGGTGGACCTTGAAGCGCAGACCGTCACGATTGCCGGTCGGGCGTCTGAGCACTTCGGTCTCTGTCCCTTTCAGAAGCATCTGTTGTACACGGGGCAGGATGAGCTTGGCTACACCCTTGCGCTGGAAGCACGCGTCAGGCAGTTTGAGTCGGCCCGGGCCGAGAAATCGCCTTGGTTGTAGCGCGGAACGCAGCCGGTTCGTAACAACACCCGCGGAGTCAGTGCGCAGCGAGCGCGTGCCGGTCGGTGCGTCCCTCGTGAAGCACACGGTCGGCCATGACCTGACAACGCTTGATCAGACGCGGCTCGTCAGCGCGGTAGTCGGCGAGCGCCTGATGGATCGTGCGCAGGTTGTCCCACATCAGCACATCGCCGCGCGCCCATTCGAAGGTGTAGATAAAGCGACTCTCGGTCTGGTGACGGAACAGAAAGTCCAGAAGGTCGTCTGACTCTGCACGGTCCATGCCGTCTATCCACATGGCGTAGCCAGGGTTTGCATACAACGCCCGCGCGCCTGAGACCGGGTGTATCAGCACCAGCGGATGCGAAACGGGGGGCTTTGTGCGACGTTGCGTATCGGTCAGGGCAGGGCGCGCGCTGTTTCGTTCGCGGCGCATCATGTCCCAGAATTTAGCGAAGTCATGTGTGGCGGTGCGGCCCGCGATGCGGCGCTTGATGGCCTCAGGGAGCGATTCATACGCAGCCACCATATCGGCGAACTGGGTGCTGCCCAGAGGGCGGCCGTCGCGCTGCGGCACTTCCAAGGCATAAAGCACATTGGCATAGGCGACCGTGGCGCTGTAGGACATGTCCGTGTGCCAGCCTTGCCCGGCATCAGCAATGCCGACGGGCTTGCCGTCGCGAATGATGTTGGACAACACCATCACCTGGGGGAGCCCGGGTTCCTGAAACATACCTGCGACATTTTCCTCGAGCGTGCCAAAGCGCCCGCTGAAGTCAAACTGCTGTCTGGCGGTGAGCGACTGATCGGGGAAGCGGAGGACGCCGTGACTGGCGAGCGCCATGACCACTGCTTGATGCCCGCTGTCGGTTAGCGGCTGCGAGAGGTCAAGGTCATGCACGGTCGCGCCAAGGGAATGATTGCCGGGGATGATCTTCATTGCGGCTCCATGGGCCAAGGAATGCGACATTTTCGCAGCGCCTTTGATGTGGGGCAAACGCCCCGGCCAGTCAGTCGGTCTTGCAGGGTTGGCGCCAAGCGCTATGCCTGTCCATCAATCCAGCGCTCAGGCACGCGCCCTCATTACGGCTTTCGTCAGGTGCACACGATTCAATTGGCGTGCCAGCGGGTTACGCCCTGAGCCGGGGCGTCAGTTCAGCCGCTGCTCGATCAGCTCAAGACGGTCGGTGGCATTGCGCGGCAGCGTAATTCGCGCGCCCTGAAAAAAAATCTGCAGGTCTCGAAGCGACGAAGCTTGTACCTGCCATGGCGCTCTACCAAAGAAGCTTCGGCTCTGGTCGGGCGTGATTTCAGCCTGGGTGAGTGCGCCGGTACCATCGATGACGCAGACCATCACCGGCCTACCTGATGTGAGATAGACCATGCCGCCGTCCTTCGATGGGTTTCGAGGTTGTGCCTGGGGAACGGGAACAGTCGCCTGGGTACACTCGAAAGCGGAGGCAGCTGCTGTGCCCGGCGCGGGAACAGCGGTTGTCGCGGCGCCCGGCGCGGTGACCTGTGCGCTTGGGGGCGGGGTGCCCGGGGCGCTTGGGGGCGCAGCCGCTGATGAACCCGCGGGCGTAGTCACCGATGGAGCGGCGGGCGCAGTCACCGATGGAGCAGCCAGGACCGCAGCCGGCGGAGGGGCGAGCGCCGTGCCAGGTCGAGCTGCGGCCGTCCTGGCAGGCGCTGGCGCGCTGGCCGTTCCCGACGGAACGCTTGTCTGAGCTGGATTGGTAGGCGTGGCGACAGGCGACGCTTGGCCCCCAGTCGCCTCCAGGGATTTCGGCGTTCCACTGGGTGATTTCGCAGCTGTGCTCTGCTGCGCCGAAGGGGGCGACGCAACAGGCTGTGCCCCGGCACCCGACGATGGTGCACGTGCAGGCTGCAGGGCTGAGCCGATCGCGAGAACGCCGGCGATCAAAAGGCCTGGAACGCCTACCACCCACAGGGCAAAGTGAAGCGGACGGTTCGCAGCTGAATCGATGATTCTCGCCAACATGCCCGGGGTCGGCACCGGGCCTGCCGCCAGCGGGATGGAAGCGGGTGGGGCCGGATCGGACGCGGCGGCGGCTTCGGCATGACGAGGGGGCGCAGATTCGCGGGCTGCCGGGGCACCTGCAAACGGCGCGTCACGCTGCGTCTGGGAGGCGGCTTCGCCAGGTGGGGTAGAAGAAAGCTCCTCAGCCGCTGCGGCGGGGCGAATATCCCAATGAAAAGCGGTCGTCCCAAGCGCGGCGAGACTGGCAGTCAGCGCCGGTGGGTGCTCGATGATCAGGATCAGCCGAAGCCCCGAGCCCGGCAGGGCTCGACACAATCGGACCAGGAGCTGGATCGAGTCGGGCGTACGCTCGGCGTTCACCCTCACAGGAAGCACAGCCAGTCGCTGTACGCCGGTGGCCGTGTCCGTCGCCTCGCGAATTGAAAGCCCTGCGACGATCCGGTTCACGAGCTCGATGAGTTCGGTCGGATCAAGCGGGGCGTCGGCCGCGACACGGACGGCTGGCGTGTCGTGCAGGCGGCGCAGCAACCGGAGCGCTGAATGCTGGACCGCAAGCGGGCGGTCGCTGGATAGCACCAGGTTCAGCCGCTGGTTGACCAGCGAATCGAAGGCAGCGTCATTCATAATGAAATCTTAACGCCAGAGTGATCATGTTCAGCGCTGGGATAGCGCGTCGGTCGCCTGTCGATCAGCCATCGCCTCAATCACCCGCTCGCGCGTCAACTCGGGAGCAAATGACTCGATGAACGCAAACGTGAAGTCGCGCAGATAAGCGCCCCGTCGAACCGCAACGCGGGTGGTATTGACCGGGAACAGCCCGTCAGCCCCGAAGCATTTCAGCAGACGGTCCCGCTCAGGATCGAAAGCGACCGAGGCGATGATCCCCACGCCCAGTCCCACTTCCACATAAGTCTTGATCACGTCTGAATCAATGGCGGTCAGCACGATATCGGGCGACAGACCACGGTCGGCGAACGCGCCATCTATATGGCTGCGTCCGGTGAACTCCTTGCTGTAGGTGACGACCGGATAGGTTGCGATCGCCTCCAGGGTGAGCACTTTTTCACGCGCCAAGGGATGGTCGGGCGGCACCACGACCGAGTGCGTCCAGGTGTATGCGGGAAGTGCCACCAGTTCGTCGAAGTGGTCTAGTGACTCGGTGGCGATGCCGATGTCGGCCTCACCGCTCAAAACCCACCGCGCCACCGCAGACGGGTTGCCCTGTTGCAGCGATAGTCTGACCTTCGGGTGACGCTCGCGAAATCCGGCGATGACGGGTGGCAGCGCGTAGCGCGCCTGGGTGTGTGTG